>CAMHEL010000200.1 GCA_946184125.1 uncultured Prevotellaceae bacterium | reverse complement strand
TCACGCTTATGAAAAAACACCTTACGGTGTCTCAAAAAGGAAGAAAAAAGAAGTTTGCATTGCTAATTTAGAAGCCACCGCCCCTCCTACGATTACCTCCGTAGCAATTGCGCCCCAACGGGGCAACCTGCTCTCAGCCCAGGGCAACGCCCTGGGGTCTAATTCCCAGCACATCAATTCGCCCCGAAGGGGCAAAAGCCTTATAATCAATTATTTATATTCAAATCATTTAGGAAACTGCTATTACCTCCAAGAGAAATGATTTTCAGCGTTCAATTTATCACTGATTATTGGTTACGATGTTAAAAAATATCCCCAAGGGTATAGAAAGTTCTGAAACTAATCATAACTCTCAACCCTCAACCCTCAACTCTAAAAAACGTCTAACGTCTATGAATAATTCCCTCCCGCTCAAAATTACAAATTTTTGTAGGCATTTTATTCGCTTAAGCAGAATTTTTACTATATTTGCAAAATTATTGTGCGTACCCGACGGTGAGGACTCTATCGGGCATCTCCATACGGTGACAGCACCCCGCAAACCAACCATCTAATGAAAGAATTTGTCATATCCGAGGCCAAGGCCGAGACCGCCATTCTCGTGGGCCTCATCACCAAAGACCAGGACGAGGCGAAGACCAAAGAATACCTCGACGAGCTGGAATTCCTCGCCGACACCGCCGGTGCCGTCACCATCCGCCGCTTCACCCAGCGCGTGGGCGGTCCCAGCCAGGTGACCTATGTGGGCAAGGGAAAACTGGAGGAAATAAGAGACTTCATCAAGGCGGAGGAAGACGCCGAGCGCGAAGTGGGCATGGTCATCTTCGATGACGAATTGTCCGCCAAGCAGATGCGCAACATCGAAAAGGTGCTGCAGGTGAAAATCCTCGACCGCACATCGCTCATCCTCGACATCTTCGCCATGCGTGCCCAGACCGCCAATGCCAAGACACAGGTGGAACTGGCCCAGTACCGCTACATGCTCCCCCGCCTGCAGCGACTGTGGACCCACCTCGAGCGACAGGGCGGCGGCTCCGGTTCAGGAGGCGGGAAAGGTTCCGTGGGACTGCGCGGACCCGGCGAGACACAGCTCGAAATGGACCGCCGCATCATCCTCCAGCGCATCACGCTCCTCAAGCAGCGCCTCGTGGAAATCGACAAGCAGAAGACCACCCAGCGCAAGAACAGGGGGCGCCTCATACGCGTCGCCCTCGTGGGATACACCAACGTGGGCAAGTCGACCATCATGAACCTCCTTGCCAAAAGCGAGGTGTTCGCAGAGAACAAACTCTTCGCCACGCTCGACACCACAGTGCGGAAAGTTGTCGTGGAAAACCTGCCATTCCTCCTCGCCGACACCGTGGGCTTCATCCGCAAACTACCCACCGACCTCGTCGACTCCTTCAAATCGACACTCGACGAGACGAGGGAGGCCGACCTGCTCCTGCACATCGTCGACATCTCACACCCCGACTTCGAGGAGCAAATCGCAGTGGTGGAGAAGACCCTCACCGAACTGGGCTGCAGCGACAAACCCTCGATGATTGTCTTCAACAAAATCGATGCCTACCACTGGACCGACAAAGAGCCCGACGACCTCACACCACCCACCAAAGAGAACATCACACTCGACGAACTCAAGAAAACATGGATGGCAAAACTCGGCGACAACTGCATCTTCATCTCCGCCCGGGAGCACACCAACATCGATGAGCTCAAAAACGTCCTCTACACCAAGGTCAAGGAACTGCATGTGCAGAAATATCCCTACAATGACTTCCTCTATCCCGAAACCGAAGAGACCACGGAAAGCGAGGAGTGAGTATCACAGCAAAATACGAAACAACAATACCTACAACCACTTATGGAATACAGACAACTGACAAGAGAAGAAATCGACATCCTGGAAAGCAGGGGCTGCAAAGCCCAGGACTGGGATTTGGTGACGGTGAAGCCCGGTTTCGACCCTATCTTCGTGCGCAACACCTCGTTCTACGGCGAGGTGAGAATCGGCGTGTTCACCAAGGAGATAGAGGTGAGCAAGGGATTCGTCAAGCACTGCGGCATCAAAAACACCACGCTGCGCAACGTCACCCTCGGCGACGACTGCCTCATCGAGAACATCGGCAACTTCATCAATAACTACACCATCGGCGACGAATGCTACATCAGCAACGTCAACACCATCGAGACGACCGAAGGGGCCACCTTCGGCGAGGGCAACCTCATCTCGGTGCTCAACGAGGTGGGCGATGGCAATGTCATGCTCTTCGACGGGCTCACCAGCCAGCTCGCCGCCTTCATGGTGAACCACTACCGCGACAAGCAACTCATCAAAATCATCCTCGACCTCATCCGCAAGGAGGTGGAGGCCAGCGTTCCCGAGCGGGGCACCATCGGCAACAGGGTCAAGGTCATCAACACCGGCGAAATCACCAACACCCACATCAACGACGACTGCGAGGTGAACGGCGCCTGCCGCCTCAGCGACTGCTCCATCAAGAGCATCCCCGAGGCCAGCGTGTACATCGGCTCCGGCGTCATCTGCGAGAACTCCATCATCTACGACGGCAGTTCCATCCTCAACAGCGTCAAGCTCGAGAACTGCTTCGTGGGCGAGGCATGCAAAATCACCAACGGCTTCGCTGCCGAGAACAGCATCTTCTTCGCCAACAGCTTCATGTCGAACGGTGAGGCCTGCGCCGCCTTCTGCGGCCCCTTCTCCGCCAGCCACCACAAGAGCTCGCTACTCATCGGAGGCATGTTCTCCTTCTACAACGCAGGCTCATCGACCAACTTCAGCAACCATGCCTACAAGATGGGGCCCATGCACTACGGCGTCCTCGAGAGAGGCGTGAAGACGGCCAGCGGCGCATACATCCTCATGCCCGCCAAAATCGGCACATTCTCGGTGTGCTTCGGAAAACTGATGTACCACCCCGACACACGCAACCTCCCCTTCTCCTACCTCATCGCATACAGCGACACCATGTATCTCAACCCCGCGCGCAACCTCACCACCGTGGGACTGTACCGCGACATCAGGAAATGGCCCAAGCGCGACAAACGCCCCTCGAGCGGACAGAAGAGCATCGTCAACTTCGACTGGCTCAGCCCCTTCTCCGCCGGAGAAATCCTCGAAGGCAAGAAAGTGCTCGAAAGACTCAGGAAAGCCTCGGGAGAGCGCGTCTCCAACTACAACTACCACGAGTATGTCATCAAGGCCGACCACCTCAGGATGGGTATCGAACTCTACGACATGGCGCTGCGCATCTATATGGGCGCCGTCCTCAAACGCCATAAACTGGAACTGCCGAAGAGCCCCATCGGGACAGGCAAATGGAACGACCTCGCCGGACTGCTCCTGCCCGAAACCGAAGAGAACCGGCTCATCGACGACATCAAGAACGGCGAAATCATCGACATCTACGACATCCTCGACCGCTTCAACGAAATCCACCAGAATTATTCGGAATACCGCTGGACATGGACCTACCGCCTCATCCTCGACTACTACGGGCTGGAAACGCTCACCGAGGAGGATGCCAAAATCATCCACGACAACTACATCATCGCACGCCGCAAATGGATTTCGGAAATCAGGAAAGACGCCGAGAAAGAATACACCCTCGGCGACGTGGACAAGGAGGTGCTCGACAATTTCCTCTCACAACTCGACAAGGAGATGGAATTCGAAAACGAAAACAAGTTTGAATAAAAATACACACATCAATGAAAAGAACACTGTTCGCCTGCATGGCCGTCATCATGGCCTGCTGCGCTTCCGCCAAGGACTACAAATACACCACCGTCCCGGGCGACCTCACACAGACACGCATCTACACCCTTGACAACGGACTGAAGGTCTATCTCTCGGTCAACAAGGAGAAGCCACGCCTCCAGGCCAACATCGCCGTGAAGACCGGCTCGCGCAACGACCCTGCCGAGACAACAGGTCTCGCACACTATCTCGAGCACCTCATGTTCAAAGGCACCAAGCAGTTCGGCGTCACCGACCCGAATGCCGAAGCCCCCTATCTCGACGACATCGAGGCCCGCTACGAGGTCTACCGCACGCTGACCGACCCCGAGGCACGGCGGAAGGCCTACCACGAGATTGACAGCGTCTCGCAGCTCGCCGCAAAGTACTTCATCCCCAACGAATACGACAAGCTGATGTCGGCCATCGGCAGCGAGGGCACCAATGCCTACACCAGCAACGACGTGACGTGCTATGTGGAGAACATCCCCTCCAACGAGATAGAGAACTGGGCCCGCGTGCAGTCCGACCGCTTCCAGAACATGGTCATCCGCGGCTTCCACACCGAGCTCGAGGCCGTCTATGAGGAGAAGAACATCGGCATGGCACAAGACCAGCGCAAAATCTGGGAGGCCATCTACGCCAAACTCTTCCCCACGCACCCCTACGGCACACAGACCACCATCGGCACGCAGGAGCACCTGAAGAATCCCTCCATCACCAACATCAAGAACTACTTCAAACGCTACTATGTGCCCAACAACGTGGCCATCTGTCTGGCCGGTGACTTCGACCCCGACCAAGTGATTGCCCTCATCGACAAATACTTCGGCTCGTGGAAACGCAGCCCCAACCTCTCCAGACCCGAATTCGCACCACTCGCACCCATCACATCACCCGTCGACACCACCGTCGTGGGCAAGGAGTCGGAATACCTGATGATGGGATGGCGCTTTGGAAAAGCCAACAGCAACCAGAGCGACACGCTAAGCATCATCGCTTCCGTCCTCGCCAACGGCAAGTGCGGACTCTTCGAAATCGACCTCGAGCAGCAGATGAAACTCATGGGCGCCGGCGCCATGGTCGACGAGATGGCCGACTACACCCCCTTCATCCTCTACGGATACCCAAAAGAGAACCAGACGCTCCAGGAGGTGAGGAAACTGCTCCTCGAGGAGATGGACAAGCTCAAGAGAGGTGAGTTCAGCGACGAACTCATCCCCGCTGTCGTCAACAATGCCAAGCTCAATTTCTACCGATCCATCCAGAACAACAACAGCCGTGCCAGCATGATGGTCAACGCTTTCATCAACGACCAGAAATGGGAGGATGTGGCCAACCACGTGGAGCGCATCTCGAAAATCACGAAACAGGATGTGGTGGACTTCGCCAACAAATATTTTGCCAACAACTACGTCTGCGTCTACAAACGCACCGGGACCGACAGCACACAGGTGAAAATCGACAAGCCTGAAATCACCGCCATCCCCACCAACCGCGACCTCAGCAGCCAGTTCCTCAACACCATCAAGAACTCGTATGTGAAGCCCATCGAGCCACGCTTCCTCGACTTCAACAAAGACCTCACCGTCACACAGACGAAGAAAGGCCTGCCACTGCTCTACAAGCACAACGACGAGGACGGCATCTTCACCCTCGCCTTCGTCTTCGAAATGGGCCAGGAGAACGATGTCAACCTCGACTACGGACCCGACTACATGGAGTATATCGGCACCAACAAGAAGAGCGTCGCCGAAATCAAACAGGCTTTCTACAACTTAGCATGCAGCTACTCCATCAATGTCGGTACCTTCCGCACTTCCATCTCGCTCACCGGTCTCGACGAGAAGATGCCTGAAGCACTGGCACTGCTCGAGGACTTCATCCAGAATGCCAAGGCCGACCCCGAGTCATGGGCTCAGTTTGTGGAGATGATCAACAAGTCGCGCAACGACAACAAGAAGAACCAAAGCGCCAACTTCTCTGCCCTGCGCAACTACGCCATCTTTGGCGACTACAACCCCACACGCAACATCCTCACCATCGATGAGCTGCAGAAAGCCGACCCGCAGAAGTTCCTTAACCTCATCGCCGGCCTCAAGAACTACAAGCACACCGTGATGTACTACGGCCCACGCGACCTCAAAGACCTCGACAAAGTCATCACCAAGACGCACAAAACCGCCAAGGAAGCCAAACTTGCCGACATCGCTCCGGGCAAGGAATACACCGAGCAGACCACCCCACGCAACGAGGTGCTCATCGCTCCCTACGAGGCCAAGAACATCTACATGATACAGTATCACAACGAGAACAAGCCGTTCAGCCTCGAGGAGACCCCCGTGCGGACCCTCTTCAACGAGTATTTCGGCGGTGGAATGAACACCATCGTCTTCCAGGAGCTGCGTGAGAGCCGCGGACTGGCCTACAGCGCCTCGGCCTACTACAGCACACCCGCCCGGCTCAACCACCCCGAGCAATACTATACCTACATCGTCTCGCAGAACGACAAGATGATGGACTGCATCCACGTGTTCAACAGCATCCTCGACACCATTCCTCAGAGCCAGGCTGCCTTCGACATCGCCAAGCAGAGCGCCATCAAGAGCCTGCAGACCGCACGCACTACCAAGTTCAGCATCCTCAACGCCTACTACACTGCCAAGAAGAGAGGGTTTGACTTCGACATCAACGAGCGCGTCTACAAAGCACTGCCCTCCATCAACATGCAGGACATCATCAACTTCGAGAAGAAATACATGGTGGGCAAGACCTACAAATATGTCATCTTAGGCGACGAGAAAGAACTCGACATGGAGAGCTTAGGCAAGATCGGCCCCATCCGCCGACTCACCACCGAACAAATCTTCGGATATTAACAACCTATAAAATCTATCAATCATCATTATGGCAAAAACACCTGATTTCAAGTATGCGCCCATGTTCCAACTGGGCGAGGACAAGACCGAGTACCGCCTGCTGACCAAAGAGGGCGTCAGCGTAGGCGACTTTGAGGGGCATCCCATCCTCAAAGTGAGCAAAGAGGCCCTCACACTGCTCGCCCAGGAGGCCTTCCACGACGTGGAGTTCAAACTGCGCCGGGAGCACAACGAGCAAGTGGCAGCCATCCTCAACGACCCCGAGGCCAGCGACAACGACAAATACGTGGCCCTGCAGTTCCTCCGCAATGCCGAGGTGGCATGCAAGGGCATCCTGCCTTTCTGCCAGGACACCGGCACGGCCATCATCCACGGCGAGAAAGGCCAGCAGGTGTGGACGGGCTTCGAGGACGAGGAGGCGCTCAGCCTCGGCGTATACAACACGTTCACCCAGGACAACCTGAGGTATTCGCAGAATGCCGCACTCAACATGTACGACGAGGTGAACACCCGCTGCAACCTTCCCGCACAAATCGACATCGAGGCCACTGAGGGCATGGAGTACCGCTTTGTCATGGTGGCAAAGGGAGGCGGCTCAGCCAACAAGACCTATTTCTACCCCATGACGAAGGCCACCATCCAGAACGAGGGGACCCTGCTGCCCTTCCTCGTCGAGAAGATGAAGTCGCTCGGAACGGCAGCCTGCCCACCCTACCACATCGCATTCGTCATCGGCGGCACATCGGCAGAGAAGAACCTCCTCACCGTGAAACTTGCCAGCATCAAGTACTACGACAGCCTGCCCACCACCGGCGATGAGACGGGACGCGCTTTCCGCGACATCGACCTCGAGCAGAAACTCCTCGAAGAAGCACACAAAATCGGCCTGGGAGCACAGTTCGGTGGCAAGTACCTCGCCCACGACATCCGTGTCGTCAGACTGCCTCGCCATGGTGCCTCATGCCCCATCGGCATGGGTGTGTCGTGCTCCGCCGACCGCAACATCAAGGCAAAAATCAACGCCGACGGCGTATGGCTCGAGAAGATGGACGACAACCCCTCCGAGCTCATTCCCGCAGAGTTCTGCCAAGCCGGAGAAGGCGCCCAAAGCATCGTCATCGACCTTGACAAGGGTATCGATGCCGTCAGGTCCGAACTATCGAAATACCCTGTGAGCACCCGCGTCAACCTCAAGGGAACCATCATAGTGGCACGCGACATCGCACACGCCAAGCTAAAGGCTCGCCTCGATGCCGGAGAGGGCATACCCGACTACTTCAAAGACCATCCCATCCTCTATGCCGGCCCGGCCAAGACGCCCGAAGGATACCCCTGCGGCTCGATGGGTCCCACCACGGCCAACCGCATGGACCCCTACGTGGATGAGTTCCAGGACCATGGCGCATCGCTCGTGATGATAGCCAAGGGCAACCGCGGACAGGTCGTTACCGACGCATGCAAGAAGCATGGCGGTTTCTATCTCGGGTCCATCGGAGGTGTCGCCGCTGTCCTCTCGCAGTCGAGCATCAAGTCGATTGAGTGTGTGGAGTATCCCGAACTGGGCATGGAGGCCATCTGGAAAATCGTCGTGGAGGACTTCC
>CAMHEL010000199.1 GCA_946184125.1 uncultured Prevotellaceae bacterium | reverse complement strand
AATCCCGACGCATTGAATATCAGGATTTTCAATCCGCAAATCGCATTAAAATGCTCCATGCAGGTGGATTGCAAATCCACCTGAGCGTAAGAATCGCTGAGTAATGTTCGTCGGGATTTGCAATCCCGACGCATTGAATATCAGGATTTTCAATCCGCAAATCGCATTAAAATGCTCCATGCAGGTGGATTGCAAATCCACCTGAGCGTAAGAATCGCTGAATAATTACGCGAACCAACCGCCTTATTAAAGAATCTTAAAAATACTAAAGAACCTTAACGGGTGGGGTGAAACCAAAACTTCTTGCTATATTTGCACTACTAAAATGGGCACAGAATTAACTAACAAAAATCAATCACCTATGAGAAAATTGTTCATTGCCACAATACTGATGTTGACGAGCCTCAACTCACATGCGCAAAGCAGCAATTATGATGTGAATGGCGACGGCTCAGTGAATGTGACAGATGTCATGCTCATTGTCAATGCCATACTGAAAATCTCCAATCCGGATGATAATCATCCCTCTACAGGTGAACAAACTCCCACCCAAAGCTATCTTGCTTGTCCTGACGACCACCACCCGCATCTCATCGACCTTGGTCTTCCATCGGGTACGAAGTGGGCATGCTGCAATGTAGACACCGACCATCCAGAAAAGCAAAGTCCCACGAACTATGGAGGCTATTACGCATGGGGAGAGACGGCGACGAAAGCCACATACGACTGGTCGTCCTACATCCATTGCGACGGTATCCAAAGTTCTTGCCATCCTCTCGGCTCAAACATCAGCAATAGCCAGTACGATGTGGCGAACGTGAAATGGGGTGGCTTATGGCAGATGCCGACAAAAGAGCAGTTCGAAGAGTTGATGAAAAACTGTACGTCTACTTGGACCTCGTTGAACGGTATCGACGGCAGACAGTTCAATGGCACGAACGGTGGAAGCATCTTCCTGCCCGCTGCAGGATACCATAACGGAACCGACCTCTACAGCAATGGTTTCTATGGCTATTATTGGACGGCGACACAGCATGGCAGTTACGACGACAGCGCATACAACCTGCACTTCAATAGTGAGAGCGTCGACATGTTTTATTATTACCGCTTCAGAGGGCGTTCCATTCGTCCCATCATCGTTCTTCAGGAATAAGCATCGGTTAAACGCCGGTAATGATGTGTCCGTCGAGAGCCCGAACTCCTACAGTTAGCTTCGCTGATTTAGACCATACAAGTCAGCAGACAAACTAAGGAGCTCGGGAACTTCGGCATGGCGCTTTTCCACAAACCTTTTTCTTTGTCTTTTTTCAGATACTATCTTTGCCATTGTATAAGATTTTCATTACCTTTGCCGACAAATATCAAAACTACTCAACTACCCAACTACTTCATCTATTAAAACAGCATAGCGACAGCGAAGCAAAAACATTTTAAGGTTATGAGAACAATACTTGTTGCCCTGGCATTGTCATTCGGTGCCATTGGCGTGGTGGCACAGAGCATCGACTTCAATATGACCAACCGTAGCGACGAGGAGGTCAATGAGCCAAATTATGTGGGATGGGCCGTCAATATGGTGCCAGAAGAGACGAAGACGTTCGACAATGGCATCACCATCACCCTCAAGGCTTCCGGCGGAGCCGACGTGCTGCGGGCACAGTGGAACAAAAACACATGCACGCAAGGAAAAAACGGCATTACCGCGCTCAGACTCCTCGGCGATGGCGTCATGGCTTTCCAACTCGATGATACCGACAACACCCCCAACCTGACGGATGTCTCCACTGCCATCACCGTATCGGTCGAAGGACTTGCCCCCGGGCATCATTCGCTTATCGCCTATCATGTGCACAAGGATGCCCGTACCGCAGAGATGCCCACCATCAGGGTGGAAGTGAATGGTGAGCTGGCGCTCTCGGGTGCCCCATTCTCCAATGTCACCAATCCCGCCAACTTGTTGAAAATGTCGGAGGCAGCCTTCAGCATGGTGGAATTTGAGGTCACCGACAGCCAACCCGTGGTCATCACTTACTCTACCGAGGTGGAGCCGGGAAAAACCTACCAGACCACCAACATCATGCTCAATGGCCTCGACTTCGACACCAGTCCCTTCATCGCCATGGACCCCGTGCCCAATCATTTCGATGACCACGCCGAGGCTGATGACGGAACTATCACCCTGCAATGGACACCCTCGCAGGTGGCAGTGCGACACCGCTTGGCCTTCGGCACCTCCTATGCCGACGTGGAGAACGCCACGTCCTACGCCTATGAGGGACAACAGACCAGCTATGCCGTCGGGGGGCTCTCACCTTTGCAGCACTATTACTGGCGGGTCGATGAGGAAGAGGCCGACGGCACCGTCCATAAGGGAAAGGTGTGGGAGTTCCAGCCTCGTCGCCTCGCCTTCCCTGGTGCCGAGGGCTACGGACGCTTTGCCATCGGTGGGCGCGGTGGAGTGGTGTACCACGTCACCACACTCGACGACAACGGAAGCGACACCGACCCCATACCCGGCTCCCTGCGCTATGGCATCAAGAAGGTCAGCGGACCGCGAACCATCGTCTTCGACGTGGCTGGCACCATCTCGCTCAAAAGTCGTCTGACATGTTCCGACAAATATGTCACCATAGCAGGACAGACCGCGCCAGGCCATGGCATCATGCTGCGCACGTCGGCATTCGGGATGCAGACCGATGGCATCACCCGCTTCATCCGAATGAGGCTCGGCCACAAGAAACTGGTGGAGGGAGTCATCCCCGGAAGCAACAACGGACTGTCGTATGGCAATGACGAGGGGAAAACCGAGGATACCACGCTCGGAGGACTCGACGGCATGGGCATGGCTGGCTGCGACAACGCCATCATGGACCATTGCTCCATCTCATGGACCATCGACGAGGCCTTCTCCAGCAGGGGAGCAAAGGCCATCACGCTGCAGCGCACACTCATCAGCGAGGCGCTCAACGTGGCTGGGCATCCCAACTATTCCGCTGGTACGACTCATGGATACGCTGGCACCATCGGCGGAGGACAAATGGGCGGAAAGCCCGGCTCTTTCCATCATAACCTGTTGGCTCACAACGAGGGACGTAACTGGAGCATCTCGGGTGGACTCGACGGGAAAGGATATTACGATGGCGCCCACGATGTCTTCAACACAGTGGTCTATAACTGGGGAGGAAGGACCACCGACGGAGGGACGCACGAGATGAATTTCGTCAATAACTATTATAAGGTAGGACCTGCCGACGGCACCAAGACGCTGCTCACCGCACAAATCGAGGGGACGGGCCTCGGCTCGCAGTCGTACTATGTCAAAGGCAATGTCAGAGACAACAAAAACGGTTCGCTCACTCAAGACAAGGAGGGCGTGACCTATACCTACCGCAAGGCCGACAGCCAGACGGTGGACTGGCAGGTGTTCCGACAAGAACCTTTCTTCCCCTCATACGCCACTATCGAGACCGCCGAGGCGGCATACCGGAATGTGCTCAGCGATGTGGGGTGCACCCTGCCTTTCTTCGACCTGCACGACCAGCGCATGGTGCGTGAGACGAAAACACGCACCCATAGCGCGGTGGGAAGCCGCTCGGGGAAAAAGGGACTGATAGATTCCGAGGAGGACAAGGGCTGTGAGGGTTTCGACGCCGACAGGCTGGGCATCACTACTGAGCGCCGGGCAGAGGGATGGGACACCGACGGCGACGGCATCCCCGACTGGTTTGAAACGCTTGTCGGCACCGATGCCCAGACGCCCAACCACAATGACGACCGCGACGGCGATTTCTTCACCGACTTGGAGGAATATCTCAACTGGATAGCCGTTCCTTATTTCCGCATCGATGGCGCATGGCAACGGCCGATGGAGGAATTCTTTGCAGGATACGACCATCCCGACTACAATGCAGTGGCTCCGCAAGGGGTGGAGGCTTGGGTGGAAAATGCTACCTTATCGGTTAGGCCATCGTCACAGTCGCCCAAACTCTTCTCAGTAGAGGTGACGGCACGCGAGGGGGATGTCTCCCTCACACGCACGTTCCACTTCGCTTTTGATGGCGGACAGGATGGGATAATCTCCGTGGAAAACGACCATGCACATGCCCCCCAGCATCCCTTCTACGACCTCTCCGGGCGGCGGATGGATGGGCAACCTTCAAAGAAGGGCGTCTATATCCTCGGCCGCCGGAAAGTGGTGGTGAAGTAGACAACAGCGAGGCAGCTGCGGGGGAGTCAGTCGAAATGGAAACGGAATGTCAGTTTCGCCCCCTTCACGCTTTTGAAGGTGCCATAGTATGTCTGGAAAGTATGTGTATGGTCCTCATCGTCTATTTCCTCCCCTTCAAAGAAATCGCCGTCGAACTGGCCAATGTACTTCCCGCTGAGGAATGCGTCGATGATGCACTTCCCGCTCTTTGGGTCATAGGAAACAAGCTTCAGCTGCCTTCGGGCACCATGTTCCTTTGCCTCGGCCAAATCATAGGGGATATAACTGCCTGTGGTGCCATCCATATCGAAAAGGAAACCATCTCCTCCCACAGTCCCCCACACCCCCATGTATACGGGGCACAGTGTTGTCTTTTTGGCGGATGAGTCGGGGGCTGCATCTTCTTTATCTGCTTCTTCCGTCATTTCTGTCGGTTCTGATGGGTCGATGCTGTCTGTCTGGTCGGCTGCTGTGCTGTCGACGGGCTTTGTCTGGGCCATGTCGCCCGCTTGACTGATGGTGTCCATCACAGGTGGATTGTCATTGGCGGCTTTGTTCTTATCGCATCCCGTCAAAGTCAATAATAGAATGGCAAAAGAAAAGCCAAACAATGTCTTGATGATGTCTTTTCGCATGGATGATCTTCCTTTTTGGTTAAAAACAGTTGATTACGGGCTACTTGACCATCACCCGTGCCGTGCCGTCGGGACCTTGATGGATATACACCCCTTTCCTGGTGGGCTGGCTGATGCGCGAACCATTGAGGTCGTAGTAGCGGTCGCCGGCAGTGGTCTCAGGTGTGTTGAGCTGTCGGATGCCGTTGGTGGCTGAGTCCATGGCGGCTTTCACCTCCTCGGCGGTGAGGGCATAGTTATAGACTCTCACATCGTCGATATAAGCTTTCAGCAGCGGGTCGCTCTTGTCCTGTCCGCGTCCGATGTAGTTGAGCGAGGGACAGATGTCGGAGGGCAATATGGTCATCGACGTGCTGATGGCCTCGCGAACGCCGTCGACATAAATCACGGTGCTGTCGCTGCAGATGGTCACTGCCACATGCTTCCAGCTAGCCCCCATGAGCCTATAGCTGTTCAGCCGCTCCTCTTTTTCACCATCATTGACTATAAGGCTCATCATGGTGCCGTTGGAAGGTGTGAGGTAGATATACTGCTTGGGGCCGTTGCCGAAGTCGAACAACCGCTGGTAGGGAGTGCTTGTGCTGCGCCAGTTGACCCATGCCATGAAGGTGAGGGCATTGCTCGAAGCGATTTCGTAGGGCAGTTGCACAAACTGCGATGTGCCATTGAGGCTCAGTGCCTTGGTTCCCTCTGCTTGAGAGGTGATGTACTGAGGATTGTCGTATGTGGCAGCATCCAACTGGTTGCTTGTCTCATCGACGACATCGTCGTCCATCACCCACCGGGCAATCATGGCGGGTGTGCCGCTGGGTGCGGCTTCCACTCCCTCGCAGGGCACCGACTGGTTTTCGCTGCGGTCGATGGCCTTCACGCTGTAGACATATTCGTGGCCTTGCCGGCAAGCGTTGTCGATGAACTTCGTGGCTTTGAGTTTCCTGGCGATGGTGTTCCACTGCATGGTGCTCTTGTCGGCACGCAGGAGCATGTATCCATCCAGGTCGCTCTCCGTATTGGCATCCCATTCCAGCACCACGCTGGCACTTTGCGGGGTGGCGGTGAGCCCAGTGGGTGTAGCGGGAGCGTCCTGTTCGCATTCAGCGTCGAGAGGGAGGAAGCGCCACATCTGCCGGGATGGGTCTTCGAGGCGCGTCTGCTGGTTGATGTTGACCCCCTGGGCGCGGTTGCCGCTGACGAGGGTGAGGTAGAGGGCGCTCTCGCGGTTGCGGATAAAGTAGTAGCCGTCGCCGGCATATTCCAGATACCATGTCTGGTTGGTCGAGGGGATGCCCGAGCCGTAGGAGATGACATTGCCGCCCGAACTGGTCGAGAAATTGAGCACGTCCATGAATTTGCCGTCGTTTACCGACTTGATGATATGGAAGCTGTAGTCGCCATCGACAGTCGAACCGGCGGGTGTGACTTCCCAGTGCTGGTTGGGACGGTTGGTGTAGTTCACCTGGGCGATATTGGTGTTGCCGCCCGACTGTCCGTGCTCGGCGATGACGTAGCCGGTGGCTTTGTTCATGATTTTGTAGGTGCCATTGATGACGCTCGGCTGCACGTCGTCGCCCCATGTCACATCCACCACGCACTCGGCGTTCTTCTGGCCTTTCTGGTAGCCGGTGCCACCGTGGATGCTGAGCTGGATTTCCCGGGTGGGCCCCACGCCGTCATAATACACCTCGTGGTCGGAGGAGAAAAACTGGTAGTTGGTGCTGTAGGCCTGGCGCTCGCTCGAACCCAGGAAGGCTTTCACGCGGCCGTCGTCGTGCCGATACACCGTGGCGGCAGTCCAGTTGCCGGGATGCTCGGCGTAGCCTATGCGCACGCCATGGCGGCTGATGTCGCAGAACTCCCCACGGGCACGGCTGTCGAAGCCCCACCAGATGCCCACGGTCATGCCGTATTCCAAGCCGATGAAGGCTTCCGCCACGTTGTGCATCTCATCGTTGTAGCCCACCTTGCCGTCGCGTGCCAGCATTTGGTGGAAGGCCTTGTAGTTCTCCATCGAACCTGCCAACTGGTGGGTGTTGCCCCAGTCGTAGTACTGCTTGCCGGGGGTGTACCATGAGATGGCTTTGTCGTCGTTGAGGGTGTTGGCGCCCACGATGGCGACCGACTGCATCAGTGGGTAGTCGCTCTTCAGTTTCTTCGCTATGTCGCGGCTGTTGTTGGCGGTGGCGCCCTCCTCTGTCCAGTAGTCGGGCTCATTGAAGGGCGAGACACCGGCCACGCGGTGCTTGCTGTTCTCGGTGAGCCACTGCACATGGGCGTTGATCATGGCCGACCATCTGTCCACATTGGCGGTGGAGCCATTGCGGTAATAGCTGTCGACACCGGCTTCCTGGTCGCAGGTGAGTACCAGGGGGAGGGTGTCGGAGACGATGTTGAAGATCGTGTTGCGGCGCTTGAGGTAGTTGATGGGGTCGCTGGCGAGGCTGACATCATCGACAAGGGGTTTTGTTGTGCGGAAGCAAGAGCGCCCTATGCCGACATTCTCTTTGCCCATGTGATTGATGCCCTTGCGGAGGTTCTGCTCGCTGATCCAGGCCAAGTCGAGGCCCCAGGTGGGATGGAAACGCTTGCCCTCGCCCTTGATGGAGAAGGGCACAAGGGTCGTTGGCGCAGTGGGATGGAGGAAACTGCTCGAGGAGAGCGGGCGCTCATCCTGGGCGAAGGCCGATGTGCCAGCCAGGAACAACAGTGCGAGGGTGAAAAGTCTTATTCTCATGGTTGATGATAGATTTAATGATATGCCAGCGCGTCAATGGCGGTTTGCGAAAGGCTCTTTTTGCAAAGGTAGGAAAAAAGTGTGATATCTGGTGGCTTTTGCCGTAAAAATATGGCTGGCTGATGATAAATATCGTCTTACGGAGGTGATTGTCCGAAAAAGGGGGTCAGAAGGGCTTCCGGTAGGTACATCCTTCGCGCCAGCGGCTGCAGCCATAGGCGGCGTGCCCCTTGATGATGATGCCTTGGCCGCAGAGCGGACAGACCTGGCCCACGGGGGAGGGGGTAGGAGTGGCTGAGGGACCGCCAGAGGCGGTGTTGTCGCCTCCGGCCGCGGGGGTGGAAGTCGTGGAGGCATTGGAACCGCTTGTGGTAGCGGGTTTGGCGGCGGAGGCTGCATAAGGCGATGCCGGCGTAGCGTTTTTCTTCCGGGGGGCGGCTTTTTTCTTCTTCTTCAGTTCTTCCTCAGTGATGATGGTGACGCGGCGGTTGGAGTTGTCGTGCATCACCGTGCTCACAATCTCGGTGATTTGCTGTTTCAGCTCCTCGATGAATTGTGGGGCGTTGTAGCGGAGGTGCTCGATTTCGCGCAGTTTTTTCTCCCAGATGCCCGTCAGTTCACAACTCTTGAGCAGTTCCTCGTGTATGATGTCGATGAGTTCGATGCCAGT
>CAMHEL010000198.1 GCA_946184125.1 uncultured Prevotellaceae bacterium | reverse complement strand
AGGACTGAAGAAAGACGAGTTCGTGTGCAACTGCTCCGACATCGACGACATCATCATCTTCTACCGCGACGGTAAATACAAGGTGACGAAGGTGGCCGAGAAGATCTTTGTGGGCAAGAACGTGCTCCATGTGCAGGTCTTCAAGAAGAACGACAACCGGACCATCTACAACGTCGTCTATCGGGACGGCAAGAAGGGAAGCTACTTCATGAAGCGTTTCTGCGTCACGAGCCTCGCCCGCGACAAGGAATACGACCTCACGCAGGGAGAGCCGGGCTCACGCGTCGTCTATTTCACCTGCAACCCCAACGGAGAGGCAGAAATCATCAAGGTCACCCTCGAGCCCAACCCCAAGCTGAAGAAGATTTTCCTCGAGCGAGACTTTTCCGACATCCTCATCAAGGGAAGGGGAAGCAAGGGCAACCTGCTCACCAAATACCCCATCCACCGCATCGCCCTCAAGAGCCACGGTCACAGCACGCTCGGAGGCAGGAAAGTGTGGTGGGACCCCGACGTCAACCGCCTCAACTACGACGAGCACGGCACGCTGCTGGGAGAGTTCAACGAAGGCGACGCCGTTCTTGTCATCCTCGACGACGGCAACTTTTACATCAGCAGCTTCGACAGCAACAACCACTATGAGCCCAATGTCAGAACGGTGGAGAAATGGAACCCCGAGAAGGTGTGGACGGCAGTGCTCTTCGATGCCGACCAGCAGAACTTCCTCTATCTGAAACGCTTCAAGATGGAGGCCACCAAGCGGCTTCAGAACTACCTGGGCGAGAACAGTGCGAACAAAGAGGTGCTGCTCACCGACCAGCCCTTCCCCCGCCTTCAAATCAATTTCGGAGGCCAGGACGCCGGGCGTGAGCCGCTCGTCGTGGAAGCCGATGAGTTCATCGCCGTCAAAGGCTTCAAGGCCAGGGGAAAACGGCTCACCACCTTCGAGGTCGACAGCGTCGAGATGCTGCCCCCCACCAAGATGCCCGACCCAGAGGACGAAGAGCCGAAAGAGCCCGAGGAGCCCGAAGAGCCCGAGAACCTCGACCCCGACAAAGACAAGACCGAACAGCAAGTAATCACCGAACTCACCGGCCAAACGTTTCTCTTCGATGATGACGATTTCTAACCCCTGCCCCCGCCTTCTTCGCACGCTCTCGCTTGCCGCCGCCTTGTGGTTCACCACCACAGGGGTGCTGGCACAAGCAAGCGGCAGGCATCCCGACAAAGAGGTGGAGAACGCACAGATGGTCGCCATCGGAGCGAACGACGTCCTCGACACCTATCTCGCCCCCATGAAATTCAAGGGTGTCGATATGAGGTACATCTCGCACACCTTCCGCCAGACGGAAGACAAGAAATGGGTGCAGCGCATCGTACACACCGGGACGGCATCACTCACCGAGGACCGCTCAGGCGACGGCAGCATGGCCGGAGGACTCTACACCCTCAACGTGGCCATGCTTCGTCCGCTCACGGCAAGAAGAGGCAACTTCACCTTCATGCTTGGCGGGCAGATGGACTTCAATGTCGGCGCCCTGTACAACACACGCAACCAAAACAACCCCGCCCAGCTGAAACTCGCGATGAGCCTCGGTCCGACCATCTCCGCCCAATACCGCTTCAGGCTGGGAAAGACCCAGCTGAGAGTGGGATATGAAGTCGACGCCCCATTGGTCGGCCTCATGTTCTGCCCCAACTACGGACAGTCGTACTATGAATTGTTCTCCTTAGGCGACTACGACCACAACGCCATCGTCACCACCCCCTTCTCCGCCCCCTCGATGAGACATGCGCTCACCCTCGATGCCGAGCTGTGGGGCACCATCTTCAGGCTGGGCTACCTGGGCGACTACCAGCAGTCGGAGGCCAACAACATCAAGCAGCACTCCTACACCCACGCCCTGCTCATCGGTGTGGTGCGACATTTCACCATCCACAAAAAGCACCTTTGACAACAGCCTATGCACACCCTTACGACATCACTCGGAAAGACAGCGAAAGCCCTTGCCCTGGCCTTCTGCACACTGGTGCTGCTCAACGCATGCATCGACGAGGACGAGTATGACAACACTCCGCAAGGCAACTTCGAGGCCCTGTGGCGCATCATCGACGAACATTACTGCTTTTTCGACTACAAGAAGAGCACCATCGGTCTCGACTGGAACGAGGTGCATGCCAAATATGCGCCAAGGGTGGACAACGACATGTCGTGGCTTCAGCTCTTCGAGGTGCTCAGCGACATGCTCGCCGAGCTGCGCGACGGGCACGTGAACATCTACACCTCCTTCGACACCGCAAGGGAGTGGAGCTGGCACGAGAACTACCCCAGCAACGTGAGCGACACGCTCATCAGACGTTATCTGGGCACACAATACAAGATGAGCAACGGTTTCCGCTACCGCGTCCTCGACGATAACGTCGGCTATGTGAGATACGCCAGTTTCGAAAATGAAATCGGTGCAGGAAACCTCGACGACATGCTGACCTCGCTCATCGAGTGCCGGGGTCTCATCATCGACATACGCAACAACGGCGGCGGCCTCATCACCTCTGCCGAGGAGCTCGCAGCCCGCTTCACCAACAAGGAAGTGCACGTGGGCTACATCCAGCACAAGACCGGTAAGGGACACTCCGATTTCTCGGAAAAGAAAAAGCAGATTCTCAAGCCCGCCAATAGTGTGAGATGGCAGAAGCCCGTCGTGGTGCTCACCAACAGAGGTGTCTTCAGCGCCGCCAATGAGTTCGTCAAATACATGAAATGCTGCCCGAACGCCACCATCGTCGGCGACAAGACAGGCGGAGGAGCAGGACTTCCATTCTCGAGCCAGCTGCCCTACGGCTGGAGCATACGTTTCTCGGCTTGCCCCATGTACGACAGCAACGGGCAGTGCACGGAGTTCGGCATCGACCCCGACATACAAGTAGGCCTTACCGAAAGAGACTTTGCGAAAGGAAAGGACACCATCATAGAAACGGCACGGCGGCTCATCAACCGTGCCGGAGAATAATTATAGGAGAAAAATACCATCAGCCCACCTCTTTAGTTAATTATACTTAATTAAATGAGGTATTGATGACATATCAGCCATGAAATCATTAATTTTGAAATCCCAAACAGCAATCTACCTAACAAACCAATAAAATAAGCTTATGAAAAAAATTTTTACTTTCATCTCCACCGCACTCCTTGCCATCAGCGCGAGTGCACAAACCGAGAGCTACAAGCCCATCATCGTGGAAGGCGACGTCATCACCCTGGCACCTGAGTTTGCAAACATCATCGACGCAGACAACAATGCCACCAATGTAGCAGACGGCAAGTCGATCGTCACTATCAACACTGCCAACATGACCCTTGAGGCCGTGGGAGGCGCTACCATCGCCGACAAGGTGGACCCAGAGGACCCTAAAGCCAACATCGGCCAGGACCTCGTGCCAGGTGCCTTGATTAACGAGGAAAGCCACACCTATGAGATTGCCTCGGTGGGTTCATGGAATCCTATTTCTTGGAAGAACGGCAACAACAAGTTGGATATCAACGATGCCGCCGGCACCAAGCTCTACTTTGTCATGGGCACCGGCAACCCCTATGTGAAGATGTTCTGTGAGGAAGTCTACCGCGACGGATCCGCCACAGGCACCTATCGTGCATCCTACGAATATTACAAGCCGGGCGACCAGACCATGCCTCTCGTTGGCCTCTACTACAAGTTCACCCCGAAGGTCTCTGGCAAGCTTCGCGTGCTCATCTGGGCCAACAAGGGCAACCGCAACACCTACGTCATCGACGATGCGACGAAGGCAGCCGTACCACTCAGGGCCGAGGGATACGTCAACGGCAAACGAGCCAACTACGAGACCCAGGCCATCGACCCGGAGACCGGTGAGCCTAAGGTGGACAACCAGGGAAATCCCGTCTATGAGCAATACCAAATCTTCTACAACGCCGAGCAGATAGACTCCATCCACAACGACTACATCTACGGCTCTTACTACAACATGCTGAAAGCCAACGAGGAGGCTGCCGCTGCCGGTGAGGAGGCAAAATACACCGCCGAGCAACTCGCAGCCAAGAAGGCCGAATGCGACGAACTGGCCGAGACACGCAAGTATGTGCTCTCGACAGGCGGCCAGGCTTTCTGGGGATGGATTACCTTCGATGTAGAGGAAGGCAAGAGCTACTGGCTCTTCCAGGACAGTTCGCAGGTGGGCTTCGGAGGCTTTGACTTCACCACAGGCGAAGGTCAGCCCACGGGCAACGATCTCACCGAAATCGTTCAGGCTGCCCCTGCCCAGGACGGACAAGTGGTCGTGGAACTTGAGGCTGGAGCAGAGTACACCATGAGCGGCCCCATCACACGCAACAATGTCACCATCGCTGGTGTTGAGGGCAGCAACGCAAAAGTGAAGCTCGCCGCAGGCGCCTCGTTCTCGCCAGCAGCAAACATCACGCTCAAGAACCTCGACATCGACGCAGCTGACAACACCGCCGCCATCGTCAACCTCAACGCCACCCCCATCGAGTCTTCCATCAATGCCGAGGGTGGATACTACATCGTCGGGAAAGTGGAGATCATCGGTTGCAACATCACCGACGCCACCCAACTCTTCAGCGACAACGGCGTGAAATACTGCGTCGCCAATATGCTTGTCGACAACAGCGTCGTCCAGCTGAAGTCCGCCCAGAAGACTGTCATCTACGCCAACACAGGCTTCATCAATGACCTCACCGTCAAGAACAGCACGTTCTGGAGCAAGGGCGCTGGCGAGCAGGACTACTTCGTGCGTTACAACAACAGCGGAAGGGCCGACAGAGCCGGCTTCGAGCGCAACAGCATCACCTTCGAGAACAACACCTTCTTCAACGTGGCAAAGAACGGTCAGTGGGGCAACTACAGCGGTTTTGCTGGCAGGAACACCTCTGACTGGACGATGACGAAGAACATCTTCGTTGACTGCGGCAAGGGTGAGGTGGCCCGCAGGTTCCTTGGCAGCCGTGCCAACCAGGCCACAGCGACCTTCGCCTACAACACTTACTGGTTTGACGGCGCTGCCGAGAACACCGGAGAGTACGACACCAGCGACAACATCATCACCAGCGACCCGCAGCTGAAAGACCCCACCAACGGTGACTTCACCGTGCAGGGTGCCGAGCAAATCGCCGCTCAGACTGGCGACCCACGCTGGCTCAACCCCAATGCCATCAGCCACATCACTCCCAGCCAGAACGTTGCCGACGCTCCTATCTACAACCTCGCCGGTCAGCGTGTGACTCGCAGCACGAAGGGCATCCTCATCCAGAACGGAAGGAAGTTCGTCAATCCATAAACTAACGCTTTTCAGGATACCCTGACATATTACTAAAAGGGATGCGCCTCAGTGGGGCATCCCTTTTTTTTCTCTGTCTTCTTCTATCACGAATTTGAGATTTTTTTGCAGCAAGTTTCTTTCTCAAGTTGTTCTATCACGAATTAGAGAGATTTGTCGAAGACCCACTGACCGAAGGGAGGTAATTTGAGAATTTTCGGGGCTCTCGGGTTTTATTGCAACATTCAAATGAAAAGACACACAAGACTTATATGTTTGTTGGTTAAGTGATCGATTTGATACTATGGACTGTTTCATAAGTGTCTATGATCAAATCTATTAACGCAGAAAGAACATAAGCATTATTTTTTCTAAACAGCAGATAGAAAAACGCTACGATTTGCTCTTTATCAATATAACATCAATTGTTTTCTTATCTCCGTTGTCTATGAAACCATTACTTCTATCCGTTATCGTAGTGCTGCTGTTGTTGTGTCTTGCTGACATGCCATACGGTTTCTATATGCTGGTTCGCTTTTCATCAGCAGCTGTGTTTGCTTATCTGTCTTATGACTATTTTAGGTCAAAAAAGGATGGATTGGGATTCATCTTTGCTGCGTTAACATTACTTTTCCAACCCTTTTTCAAGTTAGAATTGGGCAAGGCTATTTGGAATATTGTCGATTTGGCTGTGGCTGCAGGACTGATATTATTCCTCATCAAAACGTATAAAAAGAAGAAATAATGATATGTTCTGACAATACTGATATCGCAAAAGTTACAAGTCTTACATTGGATGAAATAAGTAAAATGAGAGAAGAACAAAAATCTCAATAACTCTTTTATACAATATAGTTTCTCCCATTTTAGACATTAATATATTTGCTCCTATTTCACCCTTTTGGGGAATACACACTGAAAATCCCTCCTCTTGTTTTTCAGGAGGTGGGATTTCATGTAAAAGGTATTCAAATGGAATTGGGCTTATATAAAAAGTGTCAGAAATTATTGTGGTTTCGTGAAAAATGCGTATTTTTGTGGCAATCAAAACACCTCTGCCATGAGAATACGAATATGGATAGCCGCAATGATGCTTATGCCCTTCTCGGCACAGGCTCAGCAGTATCACTATGACGTTGACGGTAACGGTTCCGTCAACGTGACCGACGTCATGCTCATCGTCAACCGCATCCTCAACAAACCCAACCCCGGGGAGGATGAGGACCCCAACAACCCGTTCTGCCCCGACAGCCACCACCCTCATGCCATCGACCTCGCCCTGCCCTCAGGCACGAAGTGGGCATGCTGCAACGTGGATGCCACGAAACCCGAGGACTTTGGCGGCTACTACGCCTGGGGAGAGACAAGCGAGAAAGACGTCTATGACTGGAACAGCTACATCCATTGCGACGGCACACAGTACTCCTGCCACGACATCAAAGAAGTCATCTGCGGCACAGAGTACGACGTGGCATTCGTGAAATGGGGAGAGACATGGCAGATGCCGTCGTACGAACAATGCGACGAACTGCTCAACGGATGCACCTACTCCTGGACGACACTCAACGGCATCAACGGCGCCTTGTTCACCAGCAAGACCAATAACAAGAGCATCTTCCTTCCCGCAGGCGGCGACCGCTTCGACACCGACATCTACAGCCGTGGTGACACTGGCATCTACTGGACCGGCACACTGCATCCCTTCAAGGACGACAGCGCCTATAGCCTCTACTTCTACGGCGACAATGCCTTCTGCGGCTACAACGACTATAACCGCAATCTCGGCAGACCAGTGAGAGCGATACTATTGAATATTGAAAATTGAATATTGAAAATTGAAAATTATTTCGGCTGCGCCGATTGAAAATTGAGCCCAGCTGCGCCGATTGAAAATTGAAAATTGAATATTGAATATTATTCAACCTGTACGGATAAAAATCCCCTTGGTAACAACTCCTGAACTCAATCCTGCTTTTTTGCGAAATCCACTAAGGTATCGACCACACTATCGATGTCGTCGGTAAGTGAGAGGAGTAGGTTTTTGTACATGCCCGTGTGCATCAGTTGCTCCAGCAAGGGATACACCGGCATGTCGTTGCACCAGAAGTCCTTTCCCAGAAAGACCATCGGACTTGAGAATCCAAACGACAGGTAGTGGTTCTGCACCGCCTCCTGGAACACCTCCTGCACCGTTCCTGCGCTGCCTGGCGTGTAGATGATGCCACCATAGGCCAGGGTGAGTATGCTGTCCTCGCGTATGCTGTTCTCGAAGAACTTGGCGATATGGGTTGCGAAGACCGCAGTGGGCTCATGGCCGTACAGCCACGTGGGAATGCCCAAGCTGTCGTACTTAGGATGAGGATATCTCTCAGCCACGGCGAAGGCTGTAGCCAGCCATCCGTCGTCACGGAATGACGGTGCAGGGGCCATGATGCTGAGCGCCTCGTCGACGGCCTCATCCTGTTGCCCTGCGAGCCACGCCCCGAGATGAGTGGCCTCCATGGCCCCCGGCCCTCCACCGCTGAGCATGCAGAATCCCACCTCGGTGAGCCTCTTACTCAGCAGCACGATGTCGCGGTACATCCTGTCGGTGCGCAAGAGGGAGTGTCCCCCCATGATGCCCACACAGCGCCGGCTGTCGTGAACGGCGAAGAAGTCGTTGAGCGCAGCATGCATGCCGTGGTCGTGAAGTGTTCGAGCCAGCGTCTCCTCCACCTCTGCACATTGCTTCCCCTTATTCATATAATGTTCGTAGACGCGCTTGTCGTAACAACTGGCATAGCTCTCTGGAACGCTCCGGTCAAAACCTTGGTATAGGTCCTTGGGGGAATAAAGAGCATGACGCGTCACCTCGAAGGGCACGGAATGCAAATAGCTGACCAGCCCCGACATCTTGTTGAATTCAGATTCCTGTATCATTGGATTTTAGACTTTAGACG
>CAMHEL010000197.1 GCA_946184125.1 uncultured Prevotellaceae bacterium | reverse complement strand
TAAGCGAAGCGTTTTTTTATCCTCTCTCTGTTAACCATTTGGCGTGAACATCTCTTTCTATATCAGTTAAGAAACTGTAATATCCTGATGCCTCCATTTGTAGTAAAGTTAAATTCCGTCGCTTGCGACATACAATTCTTGCAAATTCTTTTTTATATATAATTCTCTAATTACCTCCCTACGGTCAGTGGGTCTTCGACAAATCTCGCAAATTCGGGATAAAAAAGATGCTGATTGTCCTCGAGAACCGGAGGTCAATTCTCTAATTACCTCCCTTCGACCAGTGGGTCTTCGACAACCAAAGGTCGACGTGAGAAGCGCAAGTCAAATCTCTCTAATTCGTGATAGAAAAATTTGAGCAAGATGGTTTTCGGGATGAACTATCGGAGACACCATGCATGGTGTCTCTACATGATGAGTTCGAAAGTGCTGATACAGAGGGATTCCCTTCGTTCCTCCGTATGTCATCTTGTTTGTCAAGTGCCGGAAGACGAAAGCTTGATATGTGTTCCATCGGGGTCGATGACGATGACGTGCCGGCGGTAGAGGTCGCCAACCGCCTTCTTGAACGTCTTCTTGCTTACGCCAAACACCTCCTTGATGATTTCGGGCGGGGTTTTGTCGCCGTATGGGCAGATGCCGTCGTGAGCCAATAGGTAGTCGGTCAGCGTGTCGGCGAAGTCGATGGTCTGGCGGCGGCCAGCCGGCTGGAGCATCACGTCAATTTTCCCGTCGGGACGCACACGGCTGATGTATCCCCGCAGCCGCTCGCCGATATGGATGGGGCGGAACACCTGGTTGGCATACACCAGGCCCTGGTAGGTGTTGTCGATAATCACTTTGTACCCCATGTCGGTAGACTGCCACACCAGCAGGTCCACGGCTTCGTTCATGCGGTAGGGGGGCATCTCCTGGCTCAGGAAGTGCTCCACTTTCGCCGAGGCGACGATGCGGTAGCTCTCCTCGTCGATGTGCACATGCACGATGTGGTGGCTCCCCACCTCCATACGCTTCTTCTGCTCGCCGAACGGGCAGAACAGGTCCTTCATCAGTCCCCAGTCGAGGAACGCACCGAATTTGTTCACCCATGCCACACGCAGGCAGGCAAACTCACCCACACGGACAAAGGGCCGCTCCGTGGTCGCCACGATACGCTCCTCCTGGTCGAGATAGACAAAGACGTCGACCTCGTCGCCCACGGCAAGACCTTGTCTCACATAACGCGATGGCATGAGTATCTCATCCTCGTCGCCACCATCGAGATAGACACCGAAGTCAACTTCGCGCACCACGCGCAGGCGGTTGAAGTCGCCAAGTTTCACTTGATTATTCATGGGGCTCTGTCGTTTTGTCGGTGGAAGAATCAGTGGAAGGTTCGATGGAAGGTCCTGCAGATGGTTCGATGGTCGGCACGATGAGACCGTCGCGGAGGCGGATGGTGCGGTCGGTGATGGCGGCGAGGCCCTCGTCGTGCGTGACGATGATGAAGGTCATGCCGTAGCGGTCGCGCAGGTCGAAGAAGAGTTGGTGAAGCTCGCCCTTGTTCTTTGTGTCGAGGCTTCCCGAGGGCTCGTCGGCGAGGATCACCGAGGGCTCGTTGACAAGGGCGCGGGCAACGGCGACACGCTGTTTCTCGCCGCCCGACAATTCCGACGGCTTGTGGGTGGCACGGTCGCCAAGACCCATGAAGTCGAGCAACTCGGTGGCGCGCGCTTTCGCGGCGGAGGTGCTCTTGCCGGCGATGTAGGCCGGTATCATGATGTTCTCGATGGCGGTGAACTCCGGCAGAAGTTGGTGGAACTGGAAGACGAAGCCCACATGGCGGTTGCGGAAGTCGGACAGACGGTTCGATGAGAGCGACAGCACGTCGGTGCCGTCGATACGCACCGAACCGCTATCGGGGCGGTCGAGCGTGCCGATAATCTGAAGAAGCGTGGTCTTGCCGGCACCGCTCGGGCCGACGATGCTAACAACCTCGCCACGGTCGATGTGGAGGTCGATACCTTTGAGCACCTGAAGCGTGCCGAAACTTTTAGTGATGTCTTTTATGTCAATCATTTTTATTTTTTTGGAGTTTAGGAGTTTTGTAGTTTAGGAGTTTAGACATACGCTTTGTGGCTTTTTGGGGAGTTTAGGAGTTTTGTAGTTTAGGAGTTTAGACCTATGCTTTGTGGACTCTAAAAGTAATCACAACTCTCAACCCTCAACTCTCAACCCTCAACTCTAAAAAATCCTATGCAGCAAGTCGATGATTTCCTTATAGGCGCTCTTCTCCTCCTGATGCTGCGGCTCGGCAAAGGTCATTGAGTCCATGCGGTCGCCATACTGGTCGGGGAAGACTATCATGATGCTCTTGCCGCCATAGTAATGCTCTATCTCGAATGGGAGCTTCTCAAAAGCTGTCTTGTAAGAGATGTTGCCCTTGCGGGAGATGACAAACACCATCAGGTGGTCGTCGTTCATGCGAGATGCCAACTGGGGCAGCTCATTCCAGTGTCTCATGGTGTCGAACTCACGCCTCACGTTGGGGTGATGGTGGCTGATGTAGTCGCCGATGAGCTCGCAGCAGTCGGGGCGGGCGTGGAAGACGATGCGGCAGTCAAGATTCTTCGACATGCGCAGCAGACGCTCCAGCCAGCGAGTGAAGCCCGCCTCGAACTCAGCACGAGAGGGCACTGCCACGTGGATGCAGCGGAGCGTGCTCACGGGCTGTTTCAGCCTGACGAAGATAATCTGGCGGTTGAGACCGTTGTAGAGGCTCTGAGCAAACTCACCCCAGAACTTGGGCGATATTTCCTTGTGGATATGAAGACCCATGATGATTTCCGAGGCATCAAACTCCTTGAAGGCATGCTTGATGCCGTTGGCAATGTTCGCAGCTATGCGCACCTGCGTCTGCATGCGAACGTCGGCAGCAATGGCGGTGTGCTCCAACTTGTCGAGAAGACGGCGGCCAAGCTCCTGGTTCTCATGGCGGTGGTTGTCGTCGTACACGATGTTCAGCGCCACCAAACCACGGTTGAGCTTCGCGTTGCGCATCAGAATCGCTACGTTAAGAAGACCCTCGGCAAGTTCGGGGTATTTCACTGGAAGCAGTATCTTCTCGTCGTCGTGAACGGCCTCGCCGCTGTGCGACGTCGTGCCGCGGAGAACGATATGCTTCGCCGAACGCTCGGTGATGATGCTGCTGATGATGCAGGTGAACAATATCATGATCACCACACCATTGAGCATGTTGTTGTCGACAAGGTAATGGCCGGGCGACACCTCAAGGTGCATTCCCACCATCACCATGGCGATGGCGCCGGCAGCATGTGCCGAAGTCAGACCACACATCAGATGACCCGACGATAACGGCATCTTGAAACGGATGCATGCCAGATAAGCGGCGAAGGCCTTGCCAAGCACGCCAACGGCTACCATGTAGAGCACCACAAGGAGGATGCTGCCACCGGAAAACAGGACGCGGACGTTGATGAGCATGCCCACGCCTATCAGGAAATACGGGATGAACAAAGCGTTGCCGATGAACTCGATGCGGTTCATCAGTGGCGATACCGAGGGAATGAAACGGTTGAGTATCAATCCGGAAAGGAAGGCTCCGAAGATACCTTCCAGGCCGGCGGCCTCGGCAAGGGCGGCGCTGAGAAACATGGTGGCAAGCACGAAGATGAACTGCATCACGGCATCGGAGTAGCGATGCAGAAACCAACGGGCCATACGGGGAAGCACCAAGATGAGAAGGGCGCAGAACACCACAATCTTCACCAAGAAGAGCACCCAGAACCACACTCCGCCACTCGAGGAGAAGGAACCTGCTATGGCCGCCACGGCCGTCAGCGAGAAGAAGAGGGCCAGCATGGTGGCTCCCACACTCAGTGCGGCGGCAGGATGCTGCTGAAGACCATAGCGGCTCACGATGGGGTAGGCCACCAGCGTGTTCGATGCCATGATGCACCCTAAAAGGAGTGCCGCAGGGCGAGAGTAGCCCAACAGCCAGGGGGCCGTCAGCCAAGTGAAGACAAAGGGAAGCAATGCCGTCAACAAACCGAATATCAAGAGGTGGTTCGTCGATTTGCGCAAACTCTCCTTGTCCATCTCCAGACCGGCGAGAAACATGATGTAGTACATGCCGACTTTACCCAGAAGCTCGAACGAATCATCACGCTTGAGGATGTTCAGACCATACTCGCCCACCAGCACTCCGGCAAGCACCATGCCCACGATATGGGGGATGCGCAGCTTGCCCATGATGATGGGGGCAAGGAGGATGATGCACAGCACGACGAAGAAAATCAGCGTCGGGTCGGCTATGGGGAAATAGTGCGAAAGGTCGGGCATACTTGCTGCAAAGGTATAAAAAATCTTGCTATCTTATAAAAAATATTGCTATATTTCGTTTGTTAGGCCTAAAAGTTGTAATTTTGCACATCGAAGAATATGGGCCTGTTTCACCCATAAAAACATCATTGTTAAGAATAAAGAAAATATGAAAGTAGCTATCGTTGGCGCCAGCGGTGCCGTCGGGCAGGAGTTCCTCCGTGTGCTCGAGGAGCGTAATTTCCCACTTGATGAACTGGTGCTTTTCGGCTCAACACGCAGTGCCGGGTCTAAATATGTGTTCAAAGGCAAGGAGATTGAAGTCAAACTCCTGCAGCATAATGATGACTTCAAAGATGTGGACATCGCATTCACTTCGGCAGGAGCAGGCACGTCAAAGGAATTTGCCGAAACCATCACCCGCTATGGGGCTGTGATGATTGATAACTCCAGTGCCTTCCGTATGGACGACGACGTGCCCCTCGTCGTGCCCGAATGCAATGCCGCCGACGCTCTCGTCAGGCCACGTGGCATCATCGCCAACCCCAACTGCACCACCATCATGATGGTGGTCGTGCTCCAGCCGCTCGAGAAGCTCTCGCATATCAAGCGTATTTACGTGTCGAGCTACCAAAGTGCCAGTGGAGCTGGCGCTGCTGCTATGGCCGAACTTGAGCAGCAGTACCGCGAACTCGTGGAGAACAAGCCCGTCACCGTGCGCAAATTCCCCCATCAGCTCGCCTACAACGTCATACCGCAAATCGATGTCTTCCAGCCAAATGGATATACCAAGGAGGAGATGAAGATGTTCAACGAGACACGCAAAATCATGCACTCCGATGTGCGCTGCTCTGCCACCTGTGTCAGGGTGTCGTCGTTGCGCTCGCACTCCGAGAGCGTGTGGATTGAGACCGAGAGGCCACTGGAGGTGGAGGAGGCACAGAAGGCCATCGCCGCAGCACCGGGTTGCACCCTCTGCGACGACCCCGCCAACCTCGTCTATCCCATGCCGCTGCATACCGCTGGGCACGACGACATCTACGTGGGACGAGTGAGGAAAGACCTCGCCAACGACTGCGGACTCACCCTCTGGCTCAGTGGAGACCAGATACGTAAGGGGGCTGCTCTCAACGCCGTCCAGATTGCTGAGTATCTCATCAGTGTGGGCAACGTCAAGTAGCCCACACCCAATACCCACTACCCTTACATTCACCCCAACCCACCCCACAACATAACTACTTAAAGATGATGAACAACGATATCCTTGCGCAGTTCGGAAGAATCACGCTCGATGAAATGAGCGGCATCCGACTGATGAACCGCATCGATACCAAGTTCGTCACCACCATGCCTGTGCTCGAACAACTCCTCGACATGGCACTCGGGGAGTACATGGCACAGGAGATTGACGGGCAGCGCAACATGCGCTACGACACCACCTATTTCGACACCACCGACTACGATATGTACTACATGCACCAGTATGGACATACTGGGCGGCAGAAACTGCGCTTCAGAACTTACGTCAGCAGCAACCTGCAGTTCATGGAGGTGAAAACAAAAAACAACCACGGGCGGACAAAGAAGAAACGGATGAGGGTGGAGGACATGAACCTCGACGACCAAGAGAAACTCGATTTCCTCGTACAGCATCTCGGATATGAGGTCGATACACTCATGCCGGCTATACAGACCAATTTCGACCGCATCACTCTCGTCAACAAGGCACGGACAGAAAGACTCACCATCGATACCAACCTCCAGTTCAACAACCTCGTCACGGGGGTGGACAGGCACATGGGGAAACTCGTCATCGTCGAACTCAAACGCGACGGATTGTGCTTCTCGCCGGTGCTCGACATGCTGCGGGGACTGAGGGTCTTCCCGCATGGATTCAGCAAATACTGCATGGGGTCGGCTCTCACCAACGACCAACTGAAGGTCAACCGATTCAAACCAAAACTCATCGATGTGAGGAAAATACTCGACACGGCGGAGGGGTGAGAACGTCTGCTCTACTGCCACTTATTATTGAATTTAACCTAACTACTTTACTTTATGCCACAATTAGGACAGCTTATCTCGGCCGATTACCTGCAAATGCTGGTGAGATTCCTTCTCTGCGTAGCCACCAACTGGGTCATCGTCAACAGACTTTATTATCCAAAAAGCAAAAGACGTGACTTCTTCTTCACCTTCATGCTCATCGGTATCGCCATCTTCTTCATCGTCTTCTTCATGATTTTCGTCCTCGAGGACATGAAGGGAAAAACGGGTATCGGAGTGGGTATCGGTATGTTCGGCATCTTCAGCATCATGAGATACCGCACTGATGCCATGCCCGTCAGGGAGATGACTTATCTTTTCATCGTGCTATGCCTCTCGGTCGTCAATGCTCTCGCATCAACCATGCCCATCTTCGAACTGCTGCTCACCAACGTGCTTATCATCGTCTGTGTCTGGGTTTGTGAGAAGTCGCTCAAAGTGGTGCCATGCAAACTCGTTCAGTACGACCGCATCGAACTCATCAAACCCGATAAACGAGAGGAACTCAAGGAGGACCTCAGAAAAAGAACGGGCCTCGACGTCATCAAAGTCGAGGTCGGGGGCATCGACATGCTGCGCGACATGGCCGTCATCAAGGTGTACTACAGAAATGAGAACGGAGGTACAACCATCGACGGAAAGGTGAAAATCAAGCAGACGGAGTTTGCTGAGTCATGACCATGACATCAACGCTGTAAACAGAAGAACTACTATGAGAAGATTTCTGCAAGTGATGGCGCTCGCCCTATGCTCTGTCGTGGCTTTCGCACAGGGTGATGATTTCGGTACAAATGTCTCGGTCGAGGCTGAGAAGAAAATCAATAAGAAACTCTCTTTCGGACTCGAGGCGGAGATGAGAACACGCGACAACGTGAAAACCGTCGACAGGTGGTCGGTTGGATTCCAGGTGGGATACAAAGTGCTCTCCTGGCTCAAAGCATCGGCTGGATATACCTTCCTCTACGACAACAACGAGAAAATGAGCTATTACGACGAGGATGACGCTGTCGTGAAAAGAGATATCGGCATTCATGTCGGAGACCCCAAAAGAAGCGCTCAGTACTGGGGCGTTAGGCACCGATTCAATGTCTCGCTGACGGGAAGCAAGAAATTCGGGCGCCTCAACCTATCCCTGCGGGAGCGGTGGCAATATACCTTCCGACCTGAGCATACTGTCGATTACAGGTGTATCTACTACGACGAGGATGACGAGGAACCTGTGCCCGAGGGCATGTCCGACGGGACACCGCACACCTACAAGGCCAAGGGAAAGAACGTGCTCAGAAGCCGGCTCCAGGCTGAATACAAAATATCCAACTTTCCCATCGACCCTTATGCCAGCATCGAGACATTCAACGGATGGAACCTCGAGAAAATACGTTATACCTTAGGGGCTGAATACAAACTCAACAAAAAGAATGTGCTGGGGCTGTACTACAGATATCAGCACGTCAACGACGATTCCGATGATGAGCCCAACCGCCACGTCCTTGGCTTGACTTACACCTGCAAGTTCTGAATGGTAGAGAGGTTTGAGCTTGTCTGTTAAGGAGATTTTTAGGCGTTGAGCAGTTGAGCTGCTTGGACAGATGATTTGCGGGTTCTGGAGCCTGCAGGGCCTTCGAGTCCATCACAAATTGAGTATTTCCTCCTCCGAAAGGCCTGTAAGTTGCATGATGCTGGCTATGGGCATGCCAGATATTTTCATATTGGCAGCGATTTTCAGGATTCCTTCGGTTATGCCCTCAGCGCGTCCCTCTGCACGTCCCTCAGCGCGTCTTTCGGCGATACCCTCTGCGCGCCCCTCTGCGCGTCCTTTCTCCATACCTTCTTTCAGACCTTTGGCATGTTGGCGACGGGCTGCATTGACAAGGGTCTTCTCCCTGCTGACC
>CAMHEL010000196.1 GCA_946184125.1 uncultured Prevotellaceae bacterium | reverse complement strand
GACGCTGAGTCGAAGTGCGACACCGACCACCCATTGTCAGTAGGCGACATGAAATTCAAGGACCTCAATGGTGACAAGGTCATCGACAGCAAGGACCGCAAGATCCTCGGCAACGGTTTCCCGAAGCTGAACTACGGTCTCACACTGGGCGCCACCTATAAGGACTTCGACTTCAGCCTCTATATGTACGGCGTATTTGGTCAGGACATCCTCTCCTACTCAGCCATGAAACTGAGCAGCATGACACAGCTCGACGACCAGACCACACCAAACATTCTGAAGGATGCCTATAACGATTCATTCAGCAACGGCGGCAGCGCTCTGCCTCGTCTGTCCATCCTCGACCCGAACCGCAACACCCGTGTCAGCGACCTGTGGGTGAAGAAAGGCGACTTCCTGCGCATTGCCAACCTTCAGATTGGTTATACCCTGCCGAAGAACATCAGCAATATGCTCGCTATCCAGAAAGCACGCATCTATGTTGGTGTCAACAACCTGCTGACCATCTCTGGTTACAACAAGTATGGTGATCCTGAGTGCGGTAGCGGTTCTGTCCTCTACCAAGGTCTTGACACTGGCCGTTATCCCCAGCCACGTACCTGGATGGCCGGTATCAATGTCACCTTCTAATGATATAAGTACATAGAGAAAAGAAACGAATTAGAAAGAACATATTATTATGAAGACAAAATATTTTATTTATGGATTCTCTCTGTGCAGTCTGTTGAGTCTGAACCTGACATCCTGCGACAATGAGGAGTTTCTGGATGTGATCGCTTATGATGTGGTGGACGAAGCCGCATCCTACGAGAGCAAGGCCAATGCCAAGAGAGCACTCAATGGCGTCTATGACCTGGTTTATCCAGAGGATACTTATGACGGAGACTGGGGCTTCAAGCCTAACCTCTTCACGGGTTGCCACCCGACAATCGACACCCAGGCTACTGGATGGGATGCTGACTGGAACGTACAAAAATGGAACTCCAACTCATCTGAGCTTCTCGCTGGTTGGAAGCATGCTTATGCCGCCATCTGTCGTGCAAACGACTTCCTGGAGAAACTGAAAGATTACCCCGAAGAGAATATCGGTGGTGCCGAGTCAAAGAAATATCTCGAGGGTGAGGGACGTGCTCTCCGTGGTTTCTTCTATCACTGGCTGGCTACCACCTTCGGACGTGTACCTATGCTGGCTACTGGTGAGAATGGTGCCAACACTCCGCTCAAGGCAAAACCTGAAACTTACGCTGAGATGTGGGACTTCATCATTGAGGACTTCAAGGCTGCTGCCGACCTCCTCCAATGGCAGCCCTGGGATGCAGAGTATGGACGTTGCACCAAGGGTATGGCCCTGGCTTACCTTGGCGATGCTTACATGTGGAAAGCTTATCGTTTGTCTCCCGAGGGTTCCAATGGAATACAGGGCGTCGGTGAAGCACCGACAACTCCAGAAGAGTGCTACAGACTTGCCGCTGATGCTTTCAAGCAGATTCTTGATAGCAAGACCTACAAACTCAATGAGTCGTTCACCACGCTGTGGGACCCCGCTTCGGCATGGGGACCCGAGGCCATCTGGGTCGAGCAGCTCGACGAAGGCACCAACTGGGGCAAATGGGACAACCTGACCTCAAAGCTGATGCTGAAGTGGTACACTGCATGTCCTGAGAACGGTGGTTGGGGTTCGCTCTACCTCTCATGGGAGTGGTACTCCTGCTATGAGCCGGGAGACAAGCGCCGTGCTGGTTCCTGCTACACCGGTGCCGTTCCGCAGATTGACCCCGAAAATCCCGCTTACGATCCTCAGTATGCCGGATGGCTGGGTAAGTTTGAGAAAGCCATCTATGGTGTCAACCCCTATCTCCAGGAAGTTCTTGGTAAGGGACAGGCTGCCACTGCTACCAAGCAGTTCCACTTCAACAACGGTGAGTGGGCACCTGCCATCTGGAGCTCGAAGATGTGGCGTACCGCATCTGCCGACTACAAGTCATGGGGCGACGGTCACTGGAGCCCGACTCCTATCTACTGGAAGCGTCTTCCCAACGTGATGATTGACTATGCAGAGTGCTGCTTCCGTCTGGGTAGAGCAGCAGAGGGCTGGGCTCAGCTTGATCAGCTCCGCAACCGTGCATTCGGTAAGCTGGAGGATGGCAACGAGCAGGCTCTCACCGACAAATATCTGCCTTACTATAATCAGTATGCTGGATGGTGTGGCCGTGAGGATGGCTCTAACGATAATGGCGGTCTCTTCTACTTGAATCGCACAGAGTATCCTATCCCCTTCGGAAGCGATGGTGCAGTTGTGGTACCTGCAGAGCAATACTACACACAGTATGCTGCTCAGAAGGGCTTCAAGTCTCCCGTATGGAAGGTGGCTGTCAACACCGAGCGCCGCAAGGAGTTCAACTGCGAGTGGTGCCTCCGTCCGGATATGCAGAAGTCGGGCTTCATGGCCGACCATGTCGCCACCAACTATCCCAAGCGTAACGTGACTGACCTGAAGGATGTGCCTTGGACCAACCGCGACTACGATTATGTCGACCTGAAGATGGATATGCCTATTCCTGAGGATGAAATCACAAAGAACACCCTTTGTGAGCAGAATCCTGCCTACGTAGGTGACAAATAATATAATGTGAATATATGGAGTGCTGCGTCGTGAGATGCAGCACTCTTTTTAAAATCCAACCTCAAAATTGCCATCATGGTGAACCGATTCTTCACTCTTCCTTTCCGTCTGTGGTGCCTGTTTTTTATGGCATGTCTGTGCTGCGGATGCCATCAGTCCCAGGACGAGGCCGAAGGCACTAAAGAGGAGCATGAGTATGACCTGCTCCTCAGAAAAGGGAAATGGTCTGACATCGTTGAGAAAGACCGTGAGCAGCCGGCGCAGTCGCCGGCATGCCGCAATGCTGTAAGGTTGGCGGCATGGCATCTGGGAATGGCAAGCCGTGAGGAACTCATATGGTGCCTCGCCGATTCTCGGGGCGTGCTGGGAAGCGAAACAGCTGCTCTGATGATGAGTGACATCTACATGCAGCTCGGCATGGTCAACATGTCGCAACGTGCGGCTTTCGATGCCATGGTGGCGATGCGAAGCGACAAACCATGCAGCAGAGTCCTCAAACGGCTTACCGAAGTGGCCATCATCACACAGAATTACCCCCTCGCACTTAAATATATCCGTATCGGTGAGAAACATCGTGACTGCAAGAAATGGGCACGCGAGCTCCGACCTCTGGCAGAGCATCCTGAAAAAGTGGGGCAGTTCTCCAATTTCATCAAACTCCGCGAAATCTATGAGAACAATCAAGACGAGTTTTTCCTGTAGCTTCGTGCTGGCCCTCTTCATCGTGGTTGCATGTACTTCGGCACCTCACGATGAGAAGATGGTGGAGCAGTTGCCAAACATCTACCCCGACTATGTGGGCGTCACCATTCCTGTGGGTATCGCTCCACTCAATTTCGCCATGGCCGATGACAGCGTGTCGTGCATCGACGTCGAGGTGAAAGGCGTGAAGGGTGGGCTGTTGCACAGCAATGGTGTATGTACAGATTTCGATATAGAGCAGTGGCAGCAGATGGTGAAGCAGAACAAGGGCGCACAGTTGCTCGTCAGTGTGGCTGCCCAACGTGATGGGCAGTGGATGCGTTACAAGGATTTCACCATCCATGTGGCAGAAGAAGAATTGCATGACTGGGGTATTACTTATCGTCGCATCGCTCCGGGCTATGAAATGTTCGGCCTAATGGGCATTTATCAGCGCGACCTCAGCTCCTTTGAGGAGACCTCGTTGCTTGATAATGGCGATAGTGAGGGGATGTGCGTCAACTGCCACACCCCCAACCGTACCAACCCCGACCAGTATGTGATGCATATCAGGGGAGCCAATGGGGCGACGATGATATATCGCAATGGAAGCAGTGAACTGCTCAAAGCCGTCAATGATTCGCTTGGTGGAGCCATGGTGTATCCCTATTGGCATCCTGACGGTAGATTTTGCGCCTTCTCCACCAACAAGACTTCACAAATGTTCCATACCAATAAGAAAAATGTGGTGGAGGTTTACGATGCTTCTTCCGATGTCTTTGTCTATGACACGGAGCGGCACGCCATTGTCAGCGACACGCTGATTATGAGAAAAAACTGGGCTGAGAATTGCCCTGCTTTCTCTCCCGACGGTAAATGGCTCTTTTTCGTCACCGCAAGACGACAAATCTATCCCACTGACTACGACAAGGAGCGTTACAGCCTGTGCCGTGTGGCATTCGATTCCGCTACCGGTCGTATCGGGCAAAAAGTGGACACCCTCGTCAATGCCAGTGCCGAAGAGAAGAGCATCAGCTGGCCCAGACCTTCTTACGATGGTCGCTTCCTGATGTACACCCTTGCCGATTATGGCTACTTCACCATCTGGCATCCTGAGAGCGACCTTTATCTTCTTGACCTCGAAACGGGGTTGAGCCAACCTCTGTCGGAAGCCAACAGCGACAAGGCCGACAGTTTCCACAACTGGAGCAGCGATAGCAGTTGGTTCCTCTTCACCAGCAGACGGGACGACGGTCGGTATTCACGCATCTATCTCGCTTGCATAGGGAAAGATGGTAAGTCAACCAAACCGTTCCTGCTCCCACAGCGCGACCCGAAGAATTACTACACACAGTTGCTCTATTCTTACAACACACCTGACTTCACCACGAAACTGGTCAATAACGACCAAGTGACTCTCAAAGGGGAGGTCAAGAGTGACAGGAGAATAGAAACAAGTGTTACCGATAATAGAAATTGATAATTATCGGCCTTTTCCCAAATCTTTTTCAGATTTCTAAGGTGCCATACATGGTTCCTGGCGTCTCAATACATTGATTTCATACATCGCTTTACCCTGCATTTCTACTCACTGAGTTCGAAGGATAAGCCTTTTGCCTTCTTCTTACCATGGTGAGGGTATAGTATGTAGTGCTTTTTGGGGTTGGGAATACAAAAAACGCCTTGCTAATCATTGATTTGCAAGGCGTTATAGTACTGGATAGGGGAATCGAACCCCTATGCCAAGATTGAGAATCTTGTATCCTAACCATTAGATGAATCCAGCTTATCTGATGATAAAATCAGCAAGTCAATGTTGCGGAAGCTGGGGGATTCGAACCCCCGGTACAGTCACCCGTACGGCAGTTTAGCAAACTACTGGTTTCAGCCACTCACCCAAACTTCCTATTCCGGTACTTGTTACCGCAAGCATTTTCTCTCAAATGCGGTGCAAAGGTAAGGCATTTTTTCTTTCCCGCCAAATTTTTTCCTTGTTTTTTTCAAAAAATCGTTGTTTTTCCTCTTTTTTGCGCTTTTTTCATGCTTTTTAGGCTTTTTAGACTTTAGGCTTTAGACCTTAGACTTTAGACTTTAGTCCTTAGGCACATAGAGACTAGCGTCTAAAGTCTAGAGTCTAAAGTCTAAAAACTCTATTTCTGGCTGATTCTCACCCTTCCTATTTCCACTTTTTCTCCATTCCAGGGTGCGTTTCTGAGTTCGCTTTGGTTACTGATGCCATATTTTACGTTCTCTCTCTTGGTCACTTGGAATTCACCCTCCACATGTGTCCATTTTTTCTTGAAGTCGTTGCTGTCCATCACCACTTCCTGGTCGCTGATTTCGTTGGTAGGCTCTTCATAGCGTGGAATATCTACGATGACGGTGTCCTTGCCGTTGTTTGTCAGCACGTAAAGGGCATTTCCTGTGCCATGAGCTTTGATGTCGCCCTCAATGATATATGTGCCAGGTCCCAGTTCTTGTTTTTGGCTGAGGTTATAGACCATCTTGTGGGGGTTCTTTTTCGCTTCGAGTTTCAAGTATTCTGCCGATTCACCGTCGGGCATGGTTCCCCATGCATCGATATGTCTTGAGATGCCTTCAAACTTATCGACGGTCCATCCTGTTCGGTCGAGCAGGTTCCAGTTGTATCTCGACAAGTAGATGCCGTTGCGGGTGTTCATCGATTTCTCTATCTCGTTGTATTTGATTTCGCCTGTTTTCGCTATCCTGACGACAGAACCGATGAGTATTCCTACAAAAATGACCCATCCTATGATAAGCAGTGCTTTTGTGGTGGTCGACATTGGCCTGTTGTTTTCCGAATTTGGGCTGAGCAGTTTGATGAGTCCAAAGAGTGGCAGTCCGAGAACAATCAGTATGCTGGCGATGGCCAGGAGCACCAGCCATAGTGGTACAGCGTTGATGACCGAGCTCAGTTCGAAGTCAAAAGGGTTGAATACACCTAAGCCAGAGGTGATGGATGCCACCGAAATGCCGGCTAATGCCGCAATGAAGGCCAGGAAGATGGAACCGAAGATGAAGACGAAGAAGGCTCCTACGCAGAAGAGCACGAATTTCATGATGGCAGAGAGGCATCCTCGTGCCGAGTCTTGGTTATGAGGGTTCGTTACGAAGTTGTTGGTGGCATTGACGCCCCGCATGAGTTCCTCATTGATGGTCCGTGCCGATACCGGACGGCCGTACATTCTCAGACGGTCTTCGGGGGTGATGGCTTCGGGGATGAGTATCCATGCGATGACGTAGATGAGTGCCACTAAGGTGAATGAGATGAGCAGCAGGATGATCATGAGCAGTCGGAGCACGATGGTCTCCTTGATGCCGAAGTAATGGCTGAGTCCTGACAGCACGCCGCCCAGGAGTTTGTCCTCCGGGTCGCGGAAGAGTTTCTTGCTGTAGTAGGGGTCTTCGGCGAGCGGGTCTGCGGTGCGGCCGGCGTAGCTGTTTCCCATAGCAGCGCTGTCGCTGTTTGGACTGTTGTTGCCGCCCTCCTGTGCCGTGCTGTTGCTACTGTCGCTTGTGTTTGTGGTGTCTTCTCCGTTGTCGCCATCGTCCATTGCCCAGGGGTCGCCGATGCGGTCGATGATTTCTTTCACATGCTCTATGGTGATGGCCATCACGCCTTGTGAGCGCAAATCGCTGAGCAGTTCGGCCACGCGGTGCTCGATGTCGTCGGCTATCTCGTCGCCACCCTCACGCCGGCTGTAGTAGCGGCGCATGTTCTCGTTGTATTTCTGAAGGAGTTCGTAAGCGTCCTCGTCGATAGGGTAGAGGGTGCCGAAAATGTTGACAGATATGTTGCGTTTCATAAATGATTGATTTTTTAGTGGGTAGATGTGATGTTGTTGCCGGAATGATTATTTCAGAAGGTCCACGGTGCGCACAAGGGCGCTCCAGGTGTCGTCCATCGCACGGAGAGCGACTGTGCCGTCATTGGTGAGTGCGTAGTATTTCCGGGGAGGTCCCTGTATCGACTCGCGCCACTCATAACTCAGCAGGCCGTCGTTCTTCAGACGGGTCAGCAGTGGGTAGAGGGTGCCCTCCACCACTATCAGGTCGGCATCCTTCAGTTGCTTGATGATGTCATTGGCATATGAAGGCTGACGGCGGAGAATCATCAGAACGCTGTATTCGAGCATTCCCTTTCTCATCTGTGATTTCGCATTGTCTATGTTCATTGCTCTTGATTTATTATGGGTTCATTCGCCGAGGATGAGGCCTACATCCTCTTTGACGCTGCAAATATATAAGTTTTTATAATACCTTGCAATACATAGTACCTTAAAAGTTTTGTTTTGTAACATTATTTAACATTTAAGGGGCAAAGGTATTCTGCGAATCTACAAATAAAGTAATGTTCGTCGGGATTTGCAATCCCGACGCATTGAATATTAGGATTTGCAATCCGAAAATCGTATTAAAAATGCATTTACTCCATACAGGTGGATTGCAAATCCACTTGAGCGTAAGATTCGCTGAAGAGTAATGTTCGTCGGGATTTGCAATCCCGACGTATTGAATATCAGGATTATCAATCCGAAAATCGCATTAAAAATGCTAATCCTCCATACAGGTGGATGGCAAATCCACTTGAGCGTAAGAATCGCTGATAGGTTACATACCGCATTCCATTTCGAAAATAATCTTTCCGAAGGCTACGGCGGCCTGAAAGGCCAACCTACTCTCAGCCCAGGGCAACGCCCTGGGTTTTTAATTCGGGATACATTATTCCGCCCCGACGGGGCAAAAGCCTTATAATCAAATGCTTATGCCCTTTCAGGGCGATTGGTTTGCGCATTTATTAAACCCAGGGCGTTGCCCTGGGCTGAGAGGAGGCTGCCCCGTTGGGGCGCCGTCGCTACGGCGGGGTTGTTTTCGGAAGGTCGTTGGATTCGGAGGAAAAAGTAACTAAAGTTTCCCACCTTTTGTCAGCCCATTGTTTATGAGGATTATCAAATTC
>CAMHEL010000195.1 GCA_946184125.1 uncultured Prevotellaceae bacterium | reverse complement strand
TCGATTGCTGAGGTGCAGCCGACATTCAAGCGAAGCTTAATTTTCAATCTTCAATATTCAATCTTCAATATTAGAAGATTTTCAATATTTAATCTTCAATGAAACAATTAATTATGAATTATGAATTATGAATTATGAATTAAAAATCACCCCATCACCACATCGAGCACCATCATCAGGACAAATCCGAAGGAAAAGCCGATGGTGCTGAGGTTGGAATGCTGACCGAAGGAAGCCTCGGGGATGAGTTCCTCGATGACCACATAGAACATTGCTCCAGCGGCGAAGGCCAACATATAGGGCAGCACGGGCACCAGCAGCGATGCCAGCAAGAGCACCGCGACGGCCCCGACAGGTTCCACCACCCCGCTCAGCGACCCTATGACGAAGGACCTCCACCTGGAGTTGCCCGCCGCCCTCATGGGCATGGAGATGATGGCCCCCTCGGGCACGTTTTGGATGGCGATGCCGAGTGCCACGGCCACCGCACTTGTCAGCGAGATGGAAGAAATGCCGCTTTCGGCACCCGCGAAGACCACGCCCACCGCCATGCCCTCGGGCATGTTGTGTATGGTGACAGCCATTGCCAGCATCGCCGTTCTCGAGAGCCGCGACCTGGGGCCTTCGGGCTTGTCGGTCCCCAGGTGCAGGTGTGGTGTGAGGTCATCGACCATCAGCAGGAAACCCATGCCCAACAGGAAGCCGACGGCAGCCGGCACGACCGACCATCGTCCGCTGTCGGCCACCATGTCCATCGCCGGGATGAGCAGCGACCATACCGATGCTGCCACCATGACGCCCGAGGCAAAACCCAGCAGCCATTTCTGCAACCGTATGGACATCTCGTCGCGCATGAAGAACACGAAGGCTGAGCCGAGCATCGTGCCCAGCAGCGGTATCAGTAATCCGATAATCAGTGTGGTCATACAGACAAGTTATTGGTTTTCTCACGCTTACACGCAGACGGTTCGCTCGCCATAGCAAGCCTTTTTCGCGGGCGCAAAGTTACAACAATCATCCCGATTGTGCAATACCCAGTAATGAGTGTTTTTATCGAGCGGACTTCCACAGTTTCTCCAACCTCTCTGCTTCCTCATCGGAAAGGAGCTGTCCGGAGTGCCCGCGCCGCCAGTCAATGCCGGGGATGTCATGTTCGAGCACTTCGATGTCGATGGAGGGTTTTTGATGGGCAGGAACGCAATCGTAGCAATTCATCTCCATGTAATGCCTCTGGTATCCCTTACCAGCCCAGTCGTCACCTGTATAAGGTTCGCTGGTGAAGACGCCGCGGAACACGATGCCGGCATGGTCATCGCCCGTCCTCAGCATGAAAAACCGGTCGCCCAGATGTGCTTCTTCCCATTCATAGACACTCCAGTTGAAGCAGAAGCCATCGGGGCACTCCTCGGATGCCTGACGGTAATCATCGAGTTTGAAACTGCTGATGGCCGGGTTCCAGCGCAGCAGGTAGGTCTTGGTTTTCAGCTTCCCGCCTTTCTCGTCGATAGGTTCGACCTGGAACACGACATTCCAGAAACAGCTGCTGCCATTGTCATCGGGAACGCTGGGCTGGCCTTTCTCGCCGAAATAGAAGCGCTGCCCCACACTCGTAACATGACCGACGGCTTTCAACAGGCAATGATGACTGCCGGCACTGATGCGGAAGACCAAGTCTTTCTTGATGGCATAGGGGAACACGCCGCCATTCCAATAGTAGCAGCCGTGGTAGGTCATCGGCATCTCGTCGGTCACCAATATCAGATGTCCTTGGATATTCTCCAATAGGAAGTTTTTGTTGCTGTCGTCGATGGTCAACTGCAGATGCTTGACTTCCCCGCTGCGGAACAAGGCGACCGCCTCCTCTCCCATTTCTATTGTATACACCTCATCAGTGGAATGAACCTCTTCGGTGGAATGAGACCCTTCAGCGGAATGAGATTCTTCAGTGTAATGAGACTCTTCGATGGAATGAGACTCTTCGGTTGGTGTGGCGCCAGTCTTCCCCACTTCCACCAGCATGCCGCTCACCGGGTAGTAGATATAGCGCCGGATGACCTGCTCGCCGTCAGCCTCCAAGGCCTCGGTGTAGGCATTGAGCTGTCCGGCATACCATCCGGCAAAGTGTTCGGATGTGGGGTCGGTGACCGCCTCTATCTGCGGGAACGTCTTGAAATCAATCAGGACCGTCCCCTTTGGCGTACGATAGACATAGTCGATGCTGCCGATGACGACGCTGCCATCATCCTGCAGCCTGCGGAACGGCCGTTCGTGATACACCGACTCGGGGGCTCCGAACTCTTGTGCGAGGAAGTCTTGGAGTTTCTCCCATGCCCTGATGATTTCGTCAGCGTTCGGCAGCACGTCATCCATCCCATGTGCCCTGACGAGCTGTTCCACTTCGTTTTTGTCCAACTGTTCGATGGCTGCATAGACATTGTGTATGCAGTCGCCCACCTCGGAGTAAGAACGCCCGCGCATTTTCCCCGAATTGATTTTGATGGACTGTCCGCTCCGGAAGACGACGCTCACGTCATCGGCCTTCGCCCTCACTCCACTTGGCGCCACCGTTCTCAACGCCGCGTCGGAAGGTGCGTCGGAATGATAGTCGAGATGGCGGTACACCTTTGAATCAGTAGCCACCACATCATCATCATCGACAATATCATCAGTATCTTCATCCTGGTCGGGCTTGGAGACCTCCACCACGTCGAACGCGACGCCTATGCCCAGCACATCGCCTCCGTCGATATTCCCAGCCGATTTGAGGCCTACATTGATGAGCCAATCGAGTTCTTTCTTGGCGAACCATGGAACCAGCACCAAGACCTCGGCAGCCCGTGTCATGCCGACATACAGCAGCCGTGCACTTTCGGCCAGGCAGTGCATGCGGATGTCTTCATACTGATCGGAACCGAAGAGCGGTTGCGAGATGGCGTCGGGCACTTTTTTCGCCGAACCGAAAATCCACGGCATCAGCCTGATGCTCATCTGCGGATACAGATTGTCGGCAGAAGGCTGGTCGGGATGGAAATGGTGGATGCCATACAATTCACGTCTCAGGATGTCCATGGGTTCCATCGTCTCGTCCATGAGCAGGAAGACGTATTTCCACTCCAGTCCCTTCGCCCCGTGGTAAGTCAGCAGTTGGACGCCATTGCCAGCGGGCGGCAGTTCCACATCGTTCTCATCGAGGAAAGCCTTGAAGCCCGAGGGGGTGGCCGGCATGGCCAGTTCACTGCTACGCTCCTCATACTGTTTGGCGGCAGCGATAAGCGCCTTCACGTCGGTCATGTACACTTCTATGGGTTCCGGCCACCGCTCCATGATATTCTTCACATCGAGTTCTACGGCAAGGGTTTCCATCAACGCCCCGATACCCTGGTACATCACACTTGGGCGCAGGGCATTCACCCTTGCTATCATCTCCGTCTGAGCCAACCATGGCGCGCGTTCCTCCTTGGGGGTGTTGTTGTATTCCAGTTTGGAATCGATGATGGCCCCTACACCCATGTCATCCTGCGTGAGATAGGCAATCTCAGCCTTTGCCAGGTCATCCTGCGGATTGACGGTCAGTGTGGTGAGCGCCATCATCAGCTGGCAAGCCTTGCTCTCTTTGTTCAGCACCGTTTCGCGGTCGCTGGGTATGCGCAGTTTGGTCAAAGCGACCTGCACATCGTCGAGGGAATAGCCTGCTCTGCCGAGGACGGCGATGTCGGTCGGTGCCACGCCCTCGTTTTCGATGACCTCCTGGATGTATAGCGCCACGTCATTGACACTCAACTTGGTGGACCTGGGACTCCTCTTGTCTTTGATGTTGAGATACCGCAAAGGGCGCTCCGCCCTGTCGGCAAGGCTGATTTTAAATTGATCAGGGTGCAGCAACATGGCCGACTTCAGCGGCACCTGCCTTTCAGTATCCTCTCCGAAGACAGGCCGGAAAATCTCCACGAAGGCCTTGTTGCAGGCATCGACCAGTGGTGGCACGCTTCTCCAACTCTCGGTGAGCGTTTCCGAGAGGCATCCCCCTGTTCCCTGGCTTTTGGCGATGACGTCAGCCACCGCCTTGGTCAGTTCAGTATCGCTGGCACGGAAGCCATAGATGGCCTGTTTGGTGTCGCCCACCCAGTAGCTTTTCTTCACCACATCAGCCAGCGCCATGAAGATTTTCACCTGAATGGGTGAACAGTCCTGGAACTCATCGACGAACAAGTGGGTGTAGGTGCGGCCTATCTCCTCGGCCACCTCCTTGTCCTGAAGGAGTTTGTACATGTAATGCTCGATGTCGCAGAAGTCGACGATGCGCTTGTTGAGCTTGTACTGCGTATACTGCTCATTCCATTCCTTGGCCAGCCGGAAGATGGTTTTGATATATCTCTCCTGCAGGTCGTAGACCTCCTGACTCTGCCACATTTCGGTTGCCATCTGCCTCGCATCTTCGAGAATGGGGATGGGTGCGGCGCTTTTGGGAATAGAAGGCGTCCCACCGAGGATTCTCGCGAACTCGGCGAGCCACTCGATGTCTTCCATGTACCGGCTGTTTTTCTGCAGTGTCCCGGCATCTTTGAGCGTCGTGGCTTTCTTGCCAGATTCCCGGCATCCGCTCACCTGGGTAATCAGCGCCTCGAGGATGGCGACACGCTGGCTGGGCTCAAGATGGATGTTTATGCCGTTGCACAACATTCTCAGCACGCTGAGCGACTCCTCGATGCTGGCCGAATAGTCGCTGATGTCAAAGTTGATGCTTTTCTCGACGATGACCTTCAGGTGAGCCTTCCAGAAATTTTCATCAGGCTTGGCATCCTCGCCGGTGATGTTGAACGCCTTCCGGAACTTGGCGAAGAAATGCAGGTCGTCGTCTGTGGGGATATTGGCGATGCTCTGGTTGATGTAGGTGGCCTTGGCACTGTCGTCCATCACGCCTTGTTTGGGTGAAAGTCCGATGGTGTACCAGTATTTCTGTATCAAGGTAGAAGCGACGCTGTCGATGGTGCCCATAAGGGCATGGTCGAGGCGTGATGCCTCGTCGTATTTGCCTATTCTGAACAGTTCGGCCTTTGCCTTTTCCTTGAACTCATTGGCGGCCTTCACCGTGAAAGTGGTGAGGATGACCTGTTCGGGCTCCACATGCTCAGGGTCGTCCTTGTCCTTGGCTATCAGTTCGGCCAACTTTGTCGTCAGGGTGTAGGTCTTTCCGCTACCTGCACCTGCACTGATATAGGTTACGTTTTTCATGCTGCCTTAATTTTTTAGGTGAGTGTAATTGCTGAAGATATTAACCTCCTTTATCGTATCAGAGTCATGCTCGGGGTTCAGCGGGAAGAGGTTGTAGGTCTCTGTATCGTTGAAATAGTCGAGATACTCCAGAAGCGCCCCTTCGCCCATTTCTATTTTACCGGCCATGATTTCTTTGCGCCGGTATTGGTAAGAGGCGACAATCTTGCTGATGATATCGCCCTCGCAACCATCGTCCACAAGGATAGGACTTGCCCAGTAGCTCTTGAAAGCCTGTGTGCTGTAGAGACGTCCGCGCGGCATGAGGAAATAAGCCGTGGGCAAGCATTTTTCCTCGGTCAGTTCGCCAAGCAGCTCAGCATAGATGGCCAACTGCGAGGAGCGGTTTTTCTGCAACAGTCTCTGGTAATGGTTCTTTCTGCTTGTCCATTTGAAGTCGAAGATGAGGTGCTGTCCGTCTTCCCGTGCGAGCACCATGTCGGCGAAGCCATGCATGGCGGGTGTCTGCTCGTCGGGCGTGCCGAAAGTATGGCCGTCGAGATGCATCTCACTGGCCACCACATGCAAGTTGTCTTTTTCGATGATATCAATGAGGTGGTCGATGCACTCCCTCAGTTGTTCGAACAATTGCCGCCGCTCGATGGCGTTTTCCTGCAGCAGCAGGATGGCACCCTTTGTCTCGATGACGCGGTCGAAAACTGCTTTGTAGCCGCTCTCAACCCGCTGCCTGATGGCAGAGGCATAGCCGCTCTGCTGGTCACCCGGTATGTAGAAGAGGTGCTGTATGACGGCGTGTGCCACATTGCCTTTCGTCATGGCGATATTGCTCAGGACGCTCTGTCCGTTGTCACTGATGTAGGCAATGTTCTCCAGGGTATAATCGATGGGGTTCTGCATCAGTTTTTCTATCGATGTAGGACTTTCATGTTTTCTCCATTTTATCAAGTCCGTTCGTTTTATCATCGTGTACAGTCCGTCGGTACCGCTGCAGGAGTTATCCGTCAGGGCACTCACGGCGACATAACAGTCGTCACCGATATGTGGCGTGATGGTCAGTTGGTCGTGGTTGCTCACTTGCTCTTCTATTCTCACCATCATCGGATGTTTGTTGACGATTTTTCCGCCACAACTCTCCAAGGTGACCAGCACCAGTTGTTTCTGACAGAACAGCAATGGCAGGAGCAGGGTCTGCTGTTGTGCCTTCCGCGCCTCATCGGCATCCCACAGCCTGACATGGCCGCGGAGTGCGGTCTGCTCTTTCGGTGTGAGGAAATTGGTGGCGGGCAACATGGGTTCGGAATCGTGAAGTCCGGCCCACAGCACCTTGTCGGCCTTGGCAGCCATCTGCCCCGGCTGGGAGACCGTGAACCGCGAGGAGGCCTGCGCCCTGTACTGCACGAATTCGGATGGTTCGTAGAGACAAGTCATGTGTTTCTCTATCTCGCTGAAAGGCACCTTCTCGGTGGGTTCGAGGTCGTCCGTCAGGTTTTTCAGGGTGTCGCAGAGCTCTGCGAGTCTGTTGAGTTGTGCCATGCGCAGGTCGTCCGCATTCTCTTGTGCGATGATGGCCGACCGTTGCCGACTCCAGGCGCCTAATTCGGTGAGGAAGGTATGCAGTTTCTGCGTCGGGATGGCCGTGTCGCTGCCGCCCTCGAAATCAGGCAGGAAGACATAAGCCTTGTACAACCGTGCCTTCTTCTCCTTGTCGTCGATGGGTTGTTCTTTCTCTGCCTCCGTCTTGCCGTCTATCCACTCCTTGACCATCTGATAGCAGTCGCCGTTGTCGCCGTCGGTGGTCTCGGGGAGCCATCCTCCCGTCCTTGCCAACCGCTCTGCCAACCGGTATCTGAAACTGCTGGGCAGTGGGTGTATGGGTGCATAGAGCCATTGCAGCACGGCTCCGATGTTGAGTGGACGTGCCAACATGGCCACGCCGGTGAAGAAGAGCTGGATAATCTGCGGGGCACTGTTGGCGACGGAGGAGCCTGTCACGGGTTTTCCCATCATGTGCAGGTAGTTGTCTGTCAGTTTGGTGTCGGGCTTGATGCATACGTCGAAAGCATCATCATCCATCATCGCGAGATATTCCTCGGCTTCCATGTCGTCTTTGAAATGCCATATTTTCACCGATTCGTCATCAGGATTGAGTGTGATGTGTTCGGCATTATTGGCAGTGAGCAACAGTTTGAGTCTGGCGAGGTTGTCGTCGCCCTTCATATCCGGCAAGGGCAGGCGTTCTATCTGTGCTCCGTCGGCCACGGCGAGTGAGAAGATTTCGCGCAGTGCGGGGTGCAGGAGTTCAACATCAAAAGGCATCACGAAGGTCACGCCGTTCATCATGCCCTTTTTCTGTGTCAGGCGTTCGACGATGGCTTTCTGCCGGGTGCTGACATCAGGGAAGTTTTTTTCTGCAAAGAGTTGCTCCACCCCCTGCAGCACCTTCAGCCTTCTGCTTGGTGCCGGACTGTCTTTTGTCCATCCTCCGACAGCGAGTGCATCACGCCACTTCAGCATCTCCCTGCTGGTGGCCAGTGGCGACACCGTATAGCTGCCATACAACTGATTGTCGTCGTCGGTGGCATGGTTTTTCATATATTCGCGCACACATTTGTAGTAGCCAACCAGTCTGTCGGTTTCCGACACAGCTACTGTATGCAAACCGAGACGCAGCTCCAGGAAATCCAGCAGTCTGCTGATATCTGTCACCTGCATGTCCATCATCAGCGGCTTATCCTTCATGCCCAAATAGGCATTGCCACCTTTGTAGTCAAAACTGAAGTATACTCTCATTGTCGTTTCTATATTTTTTTCAAATTCTTTGCAAAAATAGGTTCATCTTGTTTCAAATCGCGGTACTAGCGAGTGGAAAATGAAGTTTACTTCAATTTTCCCGAGCGCAGTAGCGATTCAACGAAGTTAAAACGCGGTACAAGCGAGAGGAAAGTTGAAAAATCCCCATTTTTTCAAACTTTCCCGAGCGCAGTAGCGGTTCGCCGCAGGCAAATCGCGGTACAAGCGAGTGGAAAATGAAGTTTACTTCAATTTTCCCGAGC
>CAMHEL010000194.1 GCA_946184125.1 uncultured Prevotellaceae bacterium | reverse complement strand
GATTGCAAATCCCGACGAACATTACTTTATTAGTAGATTCGCTGAAGAGTTACTGATTCACTTCACTCATCGATTTGCACACGGTTTTATCTGTGCTCATAACAAAGCCCGGATCGAACAGTATGCAGACTAATTATGCGGCTTATGAATGGACAAGGATAAAAAAACAACTTTCGCAAGTGTAGCACTTGCGAAAGTTGAATGAAGAATCCATCATAAGAATGTATGGATAAGATTTCCCTCAAATTAATTTCATAAAATTACTTTTGCCGTTTCTTCTTGGACTTCCCGTTCCTCAGAAGTATTGATTATACATTAGGTTACAGAGGCGTGGAACTGAATGGACCGCCTCTTTCTTCTCTCGTCTATTCTACATTATTGCCATTTTTCCAATAAATCAGCGCCAAAATTACTATTTTTTTCGTTTCTGCAAATTTTTATGTTTCTTTATTTTCAATCGTAAGCATAACTAAAGGCAAAAAATAAGTAGGCGATTATCTGCACCACCTTATCAATACAACAGGGAGGGGACTCTTGCCTCCAAAAAAATTTGTTTAGCTTTCTTTTTTTGCATAACTTTGCAACCAGAAAGCGAAAAACTCATTTTAACATGTATAAGAAACTATTTCTGACTGCCGCCATCATGGCGACCTGCATGCTGACGAATGCACAAACAACGGCTCCAAGCTACAAGAGTTCAAACAATGGCAACCCCATCAGCGCCAGCGTATTCTGCGCAGACCCCACCGCACTGGAATATAACGGCCGCATATATGTCTATGGAACCAACGACCATCAGCAATTCATCAAGAACGGAAAGAAGAATGGAAATGGCTATGGCGATATCAAGTCGATAGTGATATTCTCGTCGGCCGACATGATGAACTGGACCTTCCATGGCACCATCGATGTGGGCAAACTCTGTTCCTCATGGGGCTGGCGCTTCGCCGCTTCCTGGGCTCCTTCGGTGACCTGGCGTGTGACGGAGGACGGAACAGAAGAGTTCTTCCTATATTTCGCCAACAGCGGCGGGAGTGTGGGAGTGCTCAAGGCCAACTCCCCCGTCGGTCCCTGGAAGTCGCCTCTCAGCAAGCCCATGATCGACGGCGACACACCAGGGGTCAGCCCCTGCCACTGGATATTCGACCCAGGGGTGGTGATAGATGACGACGGAACAGGCTGGATAGCCTTTGGAGGAGGCGATCCACAAAGCAAGGGCACTGACCTACAGCCCAATAACGCCCGGTTCGCGAAACTGAAACCATCGATGACTGCCATTGACGGCAAGGCAGTCAAAATCCCGGCACCATATCATTTCGAGGCCAGTGAACTGAACATCATGAACGACAAGTTTGTCTATACCTATTGTTCATCGTGGGCAGAACGCAAAGACAACGACTGGAACGCCTACAAGAAGGAGCAAGGCATCACTGCCTCAAAACCGGGCATCTGCACCATGTGCTATATGGTCTCCGACAATCCCATGGACCCCAACTCTTGGGTATACAAAGGAGTCTATGGACCACATCCCGGCTTCCCGTCGCCCAACAACCATTCCCACCTGCACAAATTCCAAGGCGACTATTACTATTTCTATCACTGGGGTCCCTTGATGAAAAGCATGCAGGACGCTAAAGCTATTGACAGCAGTTGCGACGGATACCGCTCCATCTGTGTGAACAAGGCGACGGTAAACGAGGAAGTGCCAAGAATCAACACCGTCACACAAAACCTCACCGGCGTCACCGCTATCTGCAATATGAACCCCTATGAACTGCAGCAGGCAGAAACCATGGCCAACAGCGGCGGCATCAGCTATGAAGACTACACCAACATTCAGAAGGACACCAGGGTCAGCAATCTGGGCAACGATGCTTCGAAAAACATGCAGGTGAGAATGAAAGAAGGCTCATGGATTTTACAACACCACATGGACTTCGGAGCAACGGGCGCTGCAAAATACATGTTGCGTGCCAAGGGAAAGGCAACACTGGAGATACGTCTTGGGAGGATAGGAGCAAAGGCTGCTGCCACCATCGACTTCTCGTCGGATGCAATGGAAGATTACACAATCGATATCGATGCGACAAAATTCCAGGGAGTTAAGAACGTATTCTTTGTCGTCACAGCAGCCGACAATTTCTACGCTGATGCCTGGCAGTTTACTGAGGCAGAGCAAGATGGCATCCAGGAAATGGAAGGCAGCAAGACGATCAAGCGACAAAGCTACGACCTGTCGGGTCACAGCCTTCCCGCCAACCGTCAGCACCATGGCGTCATCATCGAGAAATATACCGATGAGAAGGGCGTGAAGCACACACGTAAGATTTTGGGAGTTTAGGAGTTTGGGAGTTTAGGAGTTTAGACATTAGTTCGTTGGCTCTCGAAACTCGTGGCTCCCAAAACTCGTGGCTCTCGAAACTCGTGGCTCCCAAAACTCGTGGCTCTCGAAACTCGTGGTGGGCGACCTAACGGCCGCCCCACAGTGGCTCATGTCTATTGTCTTTTTTAGGAGTTTAGACATATGATTTGCGGGGTAAGTGAGAATAACGGCTAAGGTTTGATGCTTGGTTGCGATGGCATCGCAACAGACAGAACGGGTGGCGCTTCAGTGGAATAGGGGGTAATATCTAATCTCAACGCTCAACCCACGACCTTCGACTCTCAACTCTCAACTTTAACTAAAGTCTAAGGTCTAAAGTCTAAGGTCTAAAGTCTAAGGTCTAAAGTCTAAGGTCTAAGGTCTAAGGTCTAAAGTCTAAAGTCTAGCGTCTAAATTCTAACTTTCAGTAATATTGGTAGAAAAACAAGTGAAATTGATAATCGTACTGTCAAAGATTCTTTGTAATTTTGCTCCCATAAATGAAGATGTGGGCAAAATACCACTTTGCGGCATTTTCTATCATTTATCATTGCAAAACCAAGTGAGACCAAAAACTATATGAATATGAAAAAAATTGTCATCATGCTCGCAGCGCTGTTGACTATCAGTCTGAGTGCCTGTTCACAGAGCAACAAAAAGGAGAACAAACAAATGAAGAAAGTATTGGTAGCCTATTTCTCGGCTTCTGGCGTGACAAAAGGAGTCGCCACACAACTGGCTGAAGTGGCCGGGGCCGACCTGCATGAAATCAAGCCAGAGAAGACCTACACGGATGCCGACCTTGACTGGCGTGATAAGCAGAGCCGCTCGTCTGTTGAGATGAAAGACAAGAGTTCGCGGCCTGCCATCACAGACAAACTTCAGAATATGCAGGACTATGAGGTGGTGTATGTCGGTTTTCCCATCTGGTGGTACACCTGTCCGACCATCATCAATACATTCATGGAGTCCTATGACTTCAAAGGCAAGACCGTCATCCCCTTCGCCACATCTGGCGGCAGCAGCATCAAGAAAGCTTGCGAAGACCTGAAAGCCACCTATCCGGAAGTCAGTTGGAAAGAAGGCAAACTGCTGAACCGTGCTTCAAAGGAAGATTTGCAGAAGTGGGTGGAGAGCAACCGATAGAAAAGGAGAGTTTTTTTGAGGAATTTAGGAGATTTGGAGATTTTTGAGGGAGTTTAGGAGTTTAGTAGTTTAGGAGTTTAGACGTATGTTCGATGGATTCGAGCGCCAAATCTCAAGCCCCAAACCTCGAGTTCCAAACCTCAAGCTCCAAACCTCAAGTTTCAAACTTCGAACTCCAAACCTCGAGCCTCAAATCCCAAACCTCGAGCCTCAAATCTCAAACTTCGAGTCTCAAACTTCGAGCCTCAAACCTTAAGCCTCAAACTTCGAGTCTCAAACCTCTATCTTCAAATCCCAAACTAATCACAAATCTCTCAAACTAATCATAAATCTCAAACCTGAAACCTCAAACCTCAAATCAATATATATGCATAAGTTATATTTTTTGCCATTTTTATGGCTGATGGCACTGAGTGCCTGTGCAGGGAATTCACCGGAAGAGGTGCAGTCGTCGGCTTATGAGACGACCAATGACGGAATCGGCAGCAAGGTGTATTTCACCAGCGACATATCTGCTGCATCGCTGGTCAGGATATTTGAAGCACTTGGGGTATCGGCCGAGGGCAAGTGTGTGGCTGTGAAAATCTCTACAGGTGAATCGAGCCGCGCCAACTACTTACGGCCTGAATTCATCAAGGACCTGGTGCAGAAACTGGATGCCAACATCGTGGAGTGCAACACGGCATATGGCGGCAGTCGCGGAACGACCTCTGCCCATCGGAAAGCCATTGCCGAACGGGGATTCAACGACATTGCCACTGTCGATATCATGGACGAGGAAGGGACCATGCAAATCCCCGTTACCGACACGAAGCACATTCAATACGATATCGTAGGGTCGCATCTGCAGAACTACGACTTCATGGTCAACCTCGCCCACTTCAAAGGGCATGCCATGGGAGGATTCGGAGGTGTTCTGAAAAATCAGTCCATTGGTGTGGCTGCAAGCAGCGGGAAATTGTATATCCATTCCGCGGGGCGCAGTTCGAGCCGATGGATGGACGACGACCAGGATGGCTTTCTTGAATCCATGGCAGCCGCTGCACAGGCGGTACACAACTACTTCAAACAGGAAGGAAAGGACATCGTGTATATCAATGTGATGAACAATCTCTCTGTGGATTGCGACTGCGATGGTTCGCCTGCTTCACCCAAGATGAAGGACATCGGCATCCTGGCCTCCACCGACCCTGTGGCCCTCGACAAGGCTTGTCTGGACCTGGTATTCAACCACCAGTCGGTGGCTGGTGACGATGCGGGGCCACTCGTGAGACGAATAGAGAACAAACATGGTACTCATACCGTGGAGTATGCCGAAAAACTTGGACTTGGGACGCAGCACTATACGCTGATAGATATCGACCAACAAGCGGGGGCTGACGGTGTGCAGACGGGCAAGACAAACCGCTATAATGTCTATTCTTTGGACGGAAAGAAATTGTTGACCAACGCAAGTGACCTCAATGGATTGCCAAAAGGAACGTACATCGTCAATGGCGAAAAAACAATTATTGAGTAATCAATCACGGGGGAAGGGATACGTTTTTATAATTCATAATTCATAATGCATAATTCATAATTTCATTGTTTGCGAAAGGTATCCCTATCGAAGCCATCGTGTAGAAACACCATACATGGTGTCTCAACACGATGGCTTCGGACATTGATGTAGGGGACATTATTGTCGGGGGATTTTCGTTGCGGTATTTGACAAGATGGATTTTGTTCGAAAGCAATGGTGCCCCGACAAAGTGGCGCCCCGACAAGGTGGGGACAATCAAGTTCGTCGCAATAAAAGGTGCGGACAAACAAGAGTGTGGACAAACAAGGGGGGTGGTTTTACATGCCGGCTTCGAGAAGTTGGTCGAAGATGCTCTTCATGCCACTTATTGAGGGATGGCCGTTTTGCTTTTCTATATCGTGGAGTTCGATGAGCTTCACGTTGTAGTGCTTGCAGACTTCCCTCATCGATTCGTTGACAGTATCTTTCAGTTCCGAGTTCAGGATGAAGCAGATTTCCGCTTTTGGATACCGCTTCATAAGTTTGTCAATCAGGAAGGCAAGTGCAGGGCGGAAAGCCTTGCAGTCGTCCGTCGTCCAGTCAGAATACTTATACTCGCCAATGGGGGAGTTTGCCCAAGCGTCATTGGTGCCGCCGAAAACAAAGATGATGTCGGGCTGGCCGAGACTGTCCACGCGAGAAATGAAGTTGTTGCGTGAAGTATCCATTCTTCCATAGCCTGTGCCGCAGATGGTGGTCCCGCCCCACGAATCATTCTTCTCCAATTCGTAGCCTTTAGCCTTGATATAGAGGTCCCACCAGGTCTGCTCTATCTTTGTGACATCGTTTCGGTCGTTGGGATAGAATGAAGCGTAATTAGCAGGAATGATTCCTACAAAAGTGGAGTAAGAATCACCCAGGATCGACACCTTCTTTTTCTGAGCCGATGAACAGGCAAATGTAGCCACCATCAGCATAAGGATAAACAGTTTTTTCATCATGCTATTGTAATTAAGTTTAACGACTGATTTTGTTTGTTCTCTGCTCTCGCTAACCGTCATCAATGCACAGTTTCGCCCTGATTAGTGGTTCGCGTATTTCGATGCAAAAATATACAAAATGTCGCTTTCTTGCAAATGGAGACAGGAATTATTTGCAAAGTAAAGATTCGAATATTTCGGTTTTCCCGTTATCCCGATTTTTATGCCCTAAGCCTTTTACGAAATCATCGGTCTGAGCCACTGAAGTAACGTCTAAACTCCCAAACTCCCAAACTCCCAAACTCCCTAAGGAAAACCCTTTTCCTCCCCAACCTATCCTCTGTCAATTCCAAGCAGTTGTGCCACGAGGGGGATGGTGATGACGGAGAGGAGGGTGCTGATGAGGGTGATTTCGGTGATGAGGGTGGTGTCGCGGCCATATCTCAGGCAGAGGATGGTGCCGTAGGTCGCCACAGGCATGGCGATAATCAGCGTATTGATATTGACGACATAGGGTGAGAAGCCTGCGTTGTGGAAAATGACATAGAGGATGAGCGGGAGGATGAGCAGCCGGAAGGCGGTGGTGGCATACACCACCCTCGAGCCGAGCATGGTGCGCCCTGAGAGCTTCGACATCGACGAGCCGATGATGAGCAATGCACCGGGCACCGTGATGTTGCCAATCATGATGAGGGGCTGGCTGATGACATCGGGTATGTTGTCGATGCCCAAGGCAACAATCAAGATGGCCACATAGGCGGCAAGCATCGGGGTGCTCCTCAGTATCTTGGGAGGGAGAGTCAGACGGTGTGCCTCGCCTTTGACCAGCATGACGCCGATGGTGAATACTGCGAGGGTGTTGACCACATTGAGTATGGCGGCATAGAACACCGCCTGATGGCCGAAGATGGCACCGACGATGGGGTATCCGATGAACCCTACGTTGCCGAACATCAGGGCGAACCCCACGGGGCCTCGGTCCTCGCCTTTCTTGGTGAGCAGCAGCGGGAGATACCATGCCACGGCAGTGAGCAGCAGATAGGTGAGCAGGCTGATGCCCAGCAACGGCAGGATGAGGCCGCGGTCGGGGAGAGTCCCTCCCATGGTCGACGACAGGATGAGCGCCGGACAGGTGATGTCGATGATTATATTGGAGAGACGTCGGTCGAAGTCGCCCCCCATGTAACCTAATTTCCCTGCCACGTAGCCCACAACGACGATGGCAAGGAGTATCAGCATGATGGTGATGTTCTCCATTATCTGTCTGCTCGTTTGGTTGGCACCATCATGAAGCAGAGGCGATGGTGGAGGATGCCTTCTGACAAGGAACTCATACTTGTCACTGCCTCACTGCTTTTGGGGTCCAGTTCTTGAAAAAGCGCAGCACTTTCTCTCGGTCGTAGCCTTGTCCTTCCTCCAAAAAGCTGGAGTCCTGGATGTGCAGGACATTTCCCGACTCATCGAGCACCACGAACACGGGGAATCCGAACCGAGCGGGGTTGTTCAGCCGCTTGAGCATTTTCTTTGCCAGCGCAGCCTTCTCGTCACCACCCGACTGGCGGGGATTGTAGTTTACGTGGATATAGACGAAGTTTTCGTCAATCACATTGCTGATGGTGCTGTCGTTGGTGATGAAATCAGCGAATCGGAGGCACCAGGGGCACCAGTTGCCACCCACTTGGCAGATGACGAATTTGTCTGCCGTCTTGGCTTTTGCGATAGCCTGGTCGATCTGCACAATGGGGTTGATGTTCTCATCGTATACCTTTTTCGGCGCGGTCTGCGCATGGGCTGTGGCGATGACAAACATGGCGACCAAGGCAATAAATAGTCTCTTATTCATATCGTTATTTCGTATCAAGGGTGCAAAGGTAGTTAAAGAAGATGAAACTACGATAAAAAAATAAGGAAAAACGGTTGAATGGTTTGAGGTTTGAGGTTTGAGATTTGAGGTTTGGGGTTAGGTCTTGGCTTTAGTCTTTGGATTCGGTAATTCGGTATATCGATGTCACGATGTTTCGGTAATCCGATGCCACGATGACCATATCTTAATAACTCTATTCTTAGTAACATATTCAGCGAATCTAATCAAGTAATGTTCGTCGGGATTTGCAATCCCGACGCATTGAATATCAGGATTTTCAATCCGAAAATCGCATTAAAAATGCTCATACTTCATGCAGGTGGATTGCAAATCCACCTGAACGTAAGATTCGCTGAATAGTAATGTTCGTCGGGATTTGCAATCCCGACGCATTGAATATAAGGATTTGCAATCCGAAAAACGCATTAAAAATGCTTATACTCCATGCAGGTGGATTGCAAATCCACCTGAGCGTA
>CAMHEL010000193.1 GCA_946184125.1 uncultured Prevotellaceae bacterium | reverse complement strand
ACCATACCGTGCCCTCATAGAAAAACAGACGCTCATCGCGGGTGTTCCAGTCGGAGGGGATGGGCATGGTGGGGGCAGCATCGAAGTCATATTCTATCAGGTCTTCAGGACGTTGGGGCTTGGCGTTGCGGAAGAAGCCCCAGCGCTGTTTCTCCATACGGTAGCCATAATAGCCGCATTCCTGAACGTCAACTATGTAGTTCCAGTCACCATTGAGGGTGGTGGTGTGGCGGTTGAGCACATTGCCTATTAAAGGCGTTTCGCCTGCCTGAAGCGAGATGGCGGCTGCCACAGTCAACAAAAGTGTTGTAATCGCTCTTTTCATGTTTAGATGTTTTAGGGTTGTTGTTTTCCTTGATGTGCAAAGGTACAAAAAGACATCTTGATAACAAAATTATTCAACTAATAATTGCTCTTCCCCTTGATTTGTCGACATCGGTGAATGATGATTGGAGCAATCCTTTTGCGAATGCAATTATAAAATAATGTTTATTTTATTTTGTCATTTCCCATACTTTCACTAATTTTGCAACCAAGGTAAAGGAGTATTCCTGCATAATTAGTTCACATTTCTTGTTATGAAGAGTTCTGTTTCTCTATCCCAGCAAAAATATATTCTGCTTTTCCAAGCGCCTATCCATAAGTTGTGGGGGTGTTTCATGTTGGCTATGGCCTTTTCTTTTATGTTGCCTTCTTGCCTCTTTGCTCAGGAGACGTTCTACGAACGGCTGAAGACCGTAGGGATTGACGAGATAAAGAAGGACTGGAGCGCATATTCGGAAATCACACTCCCCGCACCTACATGTGCCTACGCCAATATCACAGGCATCAAGGCGCTGCCCACCCAGAAAACGGACAACTACAAGGCATGGATTGACTTCTACGACGGCAACGGCAATTACTTCAGGAAGCGTATCATCATCAACACTCAGGGGCATGCTTCCACCATTCATGCCAAGAAGACCTACAAGATTGATTTATGCGAGGACGAGTGGATAGGTGAGGAAACGCCTGAAATCACTTTTGGCGACTGGGTGCCGCAGGATGGCTTCCACCTCAAGGGGTTCTACAACGAGATGTATAAAGGCATAGGCATCATCGCCTATCGCACATACGACATCATCGCGCGCGACAGGAGTGAGCACGGACGGATTTGGGAGAGAGCCTCCAATATCAAGAACCCGGACCCAAGGGCGCTGTGCCATCCAGAGGCTTTCCCCGTGATCATCTATCTCAACGGTGATTTCTGGGGCATCTATTGCTGGCAGCTGAAAAAGCACCGCAAGAACATGAATATGAAGAAGAACACGCCTGAGCATATCCATCTTGAGGGTATCCCGCTGCACATGCAGAATATTTTCGGAGGGAATATCAACTGGACGGGTATCTGGGTGCGCACCCCCAAGGACCTTTACGACATGAACGGCAATGTGTACGACAGCGACCATCCGAAAGAACTGATGGATGAGACATCGCCTTACTACGACTTGCCCACTGATGATGACAAGACCAAGGAGCGCAAGCAGAACTCCGCCCAAGTGAAGAAATATCTGCAGACCATGAGCCATTATTTCGGCGAGGTGACCGACCTCGTCAAAAAAGGCGCTTCACGAGCCGAGGTACGTGCCGCTATCGACGAGCGTTTCGACGTGGCAAGCATGATCGACTATATGTGTCATAACCTATTGACGGTCAACTGGGACGGCATACACAAGAACTACCAGTGGATCACCTACGACGGTAAGAAATGGTTCATGGCTCCCTATGACCTCGACAACACGTTTGGCTATGGTACCAATCGCATCGTGCCCGCTGGATATTACAACTATTACAGCTTGGGCGGACAGAAATTCGTTCATTGCCCCACCTATCTTGTCTATCTCTACCTGAGAGATGAATGGTACCAGCGCTGGAGGGACTTGCGCGATATGGGCTCCATCAATGCCGACAACATCTATGCGCTCTTCGACTCGTGGTATCACTCCGTGGGCGAGACCAACTATGCCAACGAGAGAAACAAATGGCCAAATGCCGACTGTTATACCGACGACATCGACAATGAGCCATGGAAACAACTGCCTTATAACTACGAACAGTACTATGCCTCGCCGGCATGGGATGCCAACACGACATACGAGAAGAACACCACCGTGAGGATTGTCGACCGCCTTTACATCGCAAAAGAACAGGTGAAGGGCGTGCGACCCTACAAGCAGGTGGGCAGAAAGGATAGTCTCGAGCGCATCTATCCCTGGCTGAAAGAACATATCGCAGGCATCGACCGACTGACTGGGTATACCTTCACATCCATACCCATGTCTTATTCGCTTGTCGTCACTTCTGCGGGATGGTCTACACTGTGCATTCCTTTCAGTTTCGTCATACCCGAAGGAATGACCTTCTATACGGTGGTGGGTACCAATGAAAATGGTGGACTCAAACTCAGGGAAGTGACTACTCCCGAGGCTTATAAACCTTATTTGGTGAAAGCCGCACCTGGTATATATATGTTCACCGGATACTCCGAGGAACGCCCCGACAGCGAGAGTGACCTCTTGGAAGAAGGATGTCTCAGAGGCACCATCCCCGGACGTTACGTGCCTGCCGGCAACTATGTGCTGCAGAGCCATAACGGGCAGTTGGGATTCTATCGTGTGGCAGAGGATGGGAAAGTGAAGATAGGTGCCAACAGGGCTTGGCTGACTCTCAGTGAGAACAGTGCCAACAGCATCCTCGTCGACGACAATGCCATGGGTGTCTATGCCACAGAGAGCGCACCCCAAATGGTCGATGTTCACGACATGAGTGGCATGAGAACAAACGGAATGCAGAAAGGCGTCAACATCATACGTTACAGCAACGGCAAGACGCTGAAGGTGATAAGGTAAGCATCAGATACAATATAAAAATATGGTAAAGAAAATGCGACATCAATCAATGATATCCATACTGACATTTTTCTTAGGTATGTCTTGTCCATTGCATGCAGCCGACTGGTCAGAAGTTCGTCAAGCTTCATGCTCGGATTTTCCTGCCTTAACTGCTTACATGGCTGATACACCCCTCAAAGGTGACCTCGATGGCGATGGCAAGTTGGGCGTCAATGATGTCACATTGCTTGTCGCTCATATCCTTGGCGAACAGGAATTGTCCGATGCCAGTATCGGTGACCTGAATGAGGATGAGAAAAATAATGTCGCTGATGTGATGCTGCTCGTCAACAAAATCCTTGATGCTGACGATGGCGATAGTCCACGCCCACAGGATGATGATGCCAATCCGGAGGTTCCTGTGCTCGCACCAAGAAAATAGTGGTACGGGCAATCATCCCGATGGTACTTAACAACAATGATGAAGAAACACCTTATTCTTCTTCTTCGACCTGGGTGTTGAGGATGACTCCTACTATCCGCATGACATCCGTCACGTTTATGATGCCATCCTTGTTCATATCGGCATACTTGAAGAAGAACGGGCTGTTTGTCTCACCCAGTATCTGACCTACGACAAGCATTACATCCGTCACATTGACAGAGTGGTCGAAGTTCACGTCGCCCATCATAGTGCCTGGCACTTTAATCAGAAATTCCGATGCTTCGCATTCTATGCCCATACCGTCGGCACGGCTGAGCACCACCTCCTTCAGATTTCCACGTTGCTCTCCTCCTTCCAAATCGTCCGACCCCTGAAGGGTGAGGGTGACAAGAATGCCCTCATGGCCGCTGATGGTGGCGTCGGACAGCGAATAAGCGATCAGCCTGTAGCATCCTTCGCCGATTGCCCTCACACGGGCGGCAATGTCGCGGGCCTGATATCTGTCGGAGATGTGAAGCGTGATGTTGCCTTCCTCGCTGGCAAGGGTGATGCCTTCAGGAAGGACGAGGTCGAATTGAAAACCATTATACACTTCATCACCCTCGTTGGCGAGAGAAATGGCGAGCGAAGCGATGCTTCCCACTTCCAACTCTTCTGCTTGGGCAGTCACTAATGGTATTTGTGCCTGCCCCATAGCTGAAGTTGGGATGATGAGCGCGAGCAGAATCCTTATAAAGAGCTTCATATATCCGATAAATTTGTAGTCTGGCTTACCACCGTATATCACGGAAACAGATTTTCGGCGGTAAAGTTACAACAAATCCATCAAATACCCAAATAATTGACTGAAAATATACAATTCAAGAACAAGCGTTAAGTTCAAAAAGGCGGAGCGAGAATCCCCCTATGCCCTGAAATCACAGGTTGCCAACTTCCATGACTGCTTTTACGCGGGCAATGTATTCGCGTAAATGGTTCTTGAGACGTGAGAAGCGGTATGGGGAGTCAGCGGCATTGAATCCGATGGCATCGATGCCATAATGCTTAGCCTGATAGATGGCTCTTCGGTTGTGGAAATCCTGTGAGATGAGGAGTATGGAGTCGGTATGAAACACCTCTTTAGCCCTTGCTATGGAATTGATGGTTCTGAAGCCTTCCTTGTCGAGTACCATGATGCTGTCGGGGACACCCAGTTGCATAAGGTCTTCGCGCATGGATGCCGGTTCGTCATAGTCAGGTGCTATGGCGGCACCACTGAGGATGATGCGGTCGAACTTGCCCTCCTTGTACAACTGCGCTGCTGCCAGGATGCGGTGGTAATAGTAGGTGCTCCGCTTGCCTGTCTTGGTCTTGGGGTTAGTGCCTAAGAGCAGGGCGGTGTCGCGATGGGGTATAGCGTCGGTGGTATCATAGACTCTGCCGTTTGATGCGGAAAGTACTTTGTAATTGGCATAACCGACTCCCATAAGACAAATGAAGAGCAGGAGTAATATCCCTTTGACTATTTTGTGCCTTTTCTTTTGTTTTTTCATTTGCTTTTTCTTTTAGTATGAGTTTTCTCGTCGCTCATCAAATCGGTCAATATGCTGGTTTTCCCTTGGGCGAACGATGGATACACCTCACTCATGAGTTGAGATAGCTGATGGCTGAATGATGGACGGTTGGATGTGGGTTGTACTATGTTGTTAAGGTCTGGGTGGTTGTCTATCATATAAATGAGTTCCTCCAGTCTGCCGAGATTGTCGGCAAGGTGTTTCCTTATTGTGTTTCTTTCTTCTTCCGTTACTTTTCCTTTTGCGTAATCGGAAAGCATTTTTTTGCTGATGTTCATGATGCTTGAGAGTGTGTGATGAGAGGGGTGGGGTGTGGTTCAACCACACCCCAGAGTGATTTGTCGTATGATGTCTTTCAGTTGTTCGATAGCCTTTTGCTTCTTCGAGTCCACATAGGATGCGTCAGGGACCACAGGTTTCCCCCTGTAGGTCTTCTTGATGTTGTTCTGCCGCCACAGCTCCTGTATCATCAAGGCGATTTCTTGATGGCTGAAGCCTTCGAGATCTTTGGTGATGACCAGTTTCATCTCTTCGTTTTTGAGCTTGGTGACAGCCTCGATGAGCAGCACGCGAAACATCTTTTGCTCAGGGCTCTCCTGTCCGGTGTCGATGATACTTGGACGAGGCCTTTCGGGATCGTCGATCGGGACGGGATGTGGGGCGTCGATAAATTTGGATTTCAATTTGAGAAAGAGGTTGAAGGCAACTCTACGGAGCCAGCCGGAGAAATTGCTCTTGCCTTCGTAGGTGCTGAGACTGTGCCAGTCGTTTCTCTTTCCTTTCAGGGAAAGGTAGAGATATGACATGCAATCTGCCAACCAATTTTCGTTTTTGAAAATACTATTGTAGACTGATGCCAATAGGCCCCTGTAGCGGACGTAGAGAAGATGGTGTGCGGCCTCTTCGTCGTGAGGCGTAGCCAATATTCTCTGAATGAGTTCTTCGTCAGTTAATGACTTGTAAAAATTAGCACTTTGCGGTTCCATAAGAGTGAAAAGGTTGGTTAATATTCATGTTGAATATTTTTTTTATGAGGTCACACTTGAATTGTAAAATACAATAGTGGACATCGTTAGCTGTCATCTCGATATCAGTTGATAAACCGTTGAGCGGAAAAAATTTGTCTGGTGGCAAAAATCGTTTTTTCCTTTGTAACCAGTTAATATTACCAGTTTAATGGAGCTCAGGACGGTTGAGATGGAGCTTAGAGATAAGATTATGCATAAAAGGGATGATGGAACCATCATTGAGAACATTTCTGTTTCAAAGATTGTGTTTTGCCATTCATCGTCTCGGTCGTGGTGATCGTGATGATTCTATGGGTGGGTCATGTCGTATTCATGATTGTATGGATTTTTTTGAAGTTCAACATCGTATTATAGGGTCTCTATAAGCAAAGAGAACAACAATTCCAAAAAACTATCTTTTTTTTCTTATTTTTTTTCTTTTTAGTAATTGCATAAAAGTGATGCCGGAAGATATCCTCATCCAACTGCCAGAAAGTTGGCATTTATTCTCCTATTCAGCCTTTTCAGAGAGGAGGATAGTGCGAGACTATTTGTCGGTCAGTCGTTTTATATGGTTTTTCAGAATGTGAAAGGCAGGGTGGGGCATGTCTCTATGGTTGTAGCCCTGCATTTCATAGAGCGAGACATCTTTGTTTCCCACAAGTTTCAGCATTCTCCAGAAGTAGGCTTGCTCTTCGTAGCGTCCGTAGATTTCCTGTTCCCTGTCGCCCGAGATGATGACGATGGGTGGGGCATCGGGGCGGACGTAGGTGAGTGGGGCATACTTGTCGATGGTGGGTTGCAGTGCGCCTATGCCTTGCTGCTTGCGTACGTTGACATGGGTGATGCATTGTCCGCTGAAAGGTATCAGGGCAGCCAGCGAGTCGGCATCAACATCATATTTCGCAAGCCATTTCTTGTCCAGTCCGATGATGTCAAGCAGATAAGCTCCAGCGGAATGCCCCGCCACGAAAATCTTTCGTTTGCTGCCGCCGTATTTCTCAATGTTTTTATACGTCCAAGCCACAGCTGCTGCGGCATCATCAAAGCATTGCTCTATGTTTGCTTTGGGAAGCAGGCGGTAATTGGGAGCCACAACAACAAGACCGCTGTTCTTGAGCTCCTTGGCTATGCGTTTGCTGCCTCTTGTCAAACCGCCACCATGAAACCACACCACAACGGGTGCATCGGTGAGGTTGATGGGATAATAGATATCGAGCTTGCAGCGCTCCTGCGCGTAAGCATCGGTCGACTCGGTATACGGGATGTCGCTGACTTGTTGATACTGTGCCCGCACCACGGCCGAACACAGCATGAAAACTAAAGCGAGATAGATGCTTCTGCTCTTCATTTTCCTATTCTATTTGGTGAGTCTCTCAAAATGAAATCGGCATAAGGGAAGCTATGGGCTTATGCTCCGTTTCATGACTGCAAATATAGAGTTTTTTTCGTTTATTCTATTTTTTCAGTGCTGATTTTTACAGTGTATGGAAGTTAATTGTTAATTCAATATAAATAGGTGGCTTTTTTATTCGTCTCTTTAAGTTTTTTTGTTATTTTTGCAAAGATTAAGTGAAATCTAAGGAAATACTACAAATAAACAATACATCATGAGATTAACGAAAGTCTTTTTGACCACCTTGCTGCTGTGTTTGCCGTTGATGATGCAAGCCAACACCAGGCAGTCTGTGGTTCAGGTGACAACCAATGTCACTGTCAATGGTGAAGTGGACTACATCATCACCTCCAATGACCCCTTCGGCGAAGAAGGCTCTGTGGATATCACCAACACTGAGCATGCCGTGCTCATTCTCAACAGGGTGAAGCCATCGAAAGTGTCAAGCCTCTTCTCGCACATCAAAATCAACGGGGTGAGGGCAAGCACCACCAACTGCCAGGTGCGCATTCACAACAATGGGTCCATCATCCTCCCTTATCCCTCCAATTTCAAACCCCTCACCGTCTTCTCTGAGGAGAATTTCTCCGGCGAGGCAGTCAATGACTTTGGTTTGGAGAACAGCGGCGGATTCATGAACACGCTTACCGACGAGAAGTTGAACAACCGCATTAAGAGCTTCCGCCTCAAGCGAGGTTACATGGTCACCTTCTCCACCCAGGCCCGTGGCCGCGGCTACAGCCGCTGCTTCATCGCCGCCAACCAAGATGTGGAGTTTGCAGAGCTGCCCAAAGTCCTCTCGGGCCGCATCTCTTCCTATCGCATCTTCAAATGGAACTACACCAGCAAGTCGGGCATCGCCAACGACACCCGTGCCGATCCTTGCACCAAGCTCAATGTCACCAGCTGCTACTCCTTCGGGCTGGGGGAGGACCGTGGTCCCAATACCGAGTGCGTACCCCACCACATCTATGAGGACTGGCCATCGGCCTCGGCCTGCGGCAGCGTTTCCTATTCCCCACATATGAAAACCAACAACGAACCGGGCAACTCCGCCGACGACCACCCTCAAAGTGTGGACGA
>CAMHEL010000192.1 GCA_946184125.1 uncultured Prevotellaceae bacterium | reverse complement strand
TCTGCTTCCAGTCGAAGCGGTTGGCGAAGTTGTTGCCCTCCAGGTAGTTGCCGCCGGGGAAACGGAGAAACTTGGGGCGCATCTCAGCCATCATCTCCATCAGGTCGACGCGAAGGCCGTTCTTCCGGTCTTTGAAACTGGGTGCATACAGCGTCACACGGGTCAGTTCGATGCTCCCGGCATCGTCGGCGATGAGGAACAGGCGTGCATCCTTCGTTTCCGTCTGCGTGGCCGATGTGGTCAACTGATAGTCAATCTTTTTCCATTCTTTTGTGAAACCATTCACCTTCGTCTCCGCATACGTGGTGCCGCCGTCGGCGCTCTTCAGGGCGATGGTCAGCGATTTCAGAGGCGATGGTGCGGCGCTCTCATTGTCGCGTGCTGCCGGCTGCCGCACATAGAGCGTGCCCTTGAAGATGGTGCTCTTCCTGATGGGGAAGCCCCAGTAGCCTTCGCTGACAAGTGCAAGACCGGCATGCTCGTAGTCGGCCACAAGCGATGTGGTGATGGCGTCGTTGAGCCCTTCCCGGCGGTTCTGGCGCACCCGCACTTTCACCGTATCGCTGAGCTGCCAGCGGTCGGGGCGCACGGTCACACGTGGGGCATTGGGGTTGGGGCGGCCACGACGGCCACCACGCGGGTTGAACATGTCGTTGAACGAGGGGTTGGGTACCAACTGGGTGTATAGGCCGCCTTCGTAGGAATAATTGATTTCTTCGGTCATCAGACCATAAAGCATCGGACTCACCTCTGTCTCAGCCTTGTCAAGACGAAGGGTCAGCTGCTGGGCATGAAGCAGAACGGCATTCGCGCTCAGCATCGCAATCATGACGAATAATTTTTTCATACGGCTTGGGTTAAGTGTTTAAGGTGTAATTTTTTTAATTATGGCATATGGATGGTGGATTTCATGAAGGCTGGATGCTCCAACAACCCATATCACACATCATTTTTGCAAAGTTAAAAAATATTTACGAAAGGACACCGCAATAGTTGCTTTTTTTCAGTTTTTTTGTAAGTAGTGGTTAAAATTCGATGATAGTTACCGATAATTATGATTAACTACTTGTGAATGCAGACTATCTGTCTATGCTCTACGAGCGTAAAGGATGATTGATAGTTGATGTTTCACCGTCGGGCTAACGTTGATACGAGATGGATGAGAAAAAGAGAGGAAAAGAAGAGGAAAAAGAGAGGCGGAGAAGGCATTTTTAGGCAAAAATGAGGTGAAAAGGGGCGTCATGGTATAATTTAACGTAGCTAATGGAGCGCTTTTTGTTAGTATTTTGTAACTTTGCAAAGCAAAGTCTTTCCAAATGAAATATCATGGTGCGTGAAGAAAGAAATAATCCTCTTCACCCATTTATACTCAATTCGTTTCGCGAACAATCAGAAGCACATCGAAACTCGAAATCAAGGTTTTGAGGCTTGTCAAATGCCGTTGAGAAATAATCTGCGAAAGAGAATTGCGAAAGTTAGTGTCTCCCCTCCCAGCCGTTGAGATATAATCTGCGAAAGAGAATCGCGAAAGTTAGTGTCTCCCCTCCCATCGTAGGGGAGGGGCCGGGGGTGGGGTCAGTAACTTCCATAAAAAATCTGTAATTAATTGTATGACAATTATTGCCCTCTGCTTGCGCCTGCTTACCTGCTTATTTGTTGCTGCTCAATAGCACTGTGTAGGCGGCTTGGAGGAGTTTGTTGCGCAGGGGGATGGGGTAGTTGGGCTGTCGGTCTATGAATTGTCTGACCAGCTGTGCGGCTTCCATACTTCTGTGACTTCCGAGCAATGCTTCGCACCAGTCAAGAGGGAAGAAGATGTCGCCGGTGCGTTTTATCTCCTCCAGCGCCTCCAGTCCGGGTGTGATGTATCGGTTGCTTAGCGGCTCACGCGAAGGGTCGTTGAGCAGCGCAAGGAGGGCGGCGGCGTAGGGTTCGATGGCGCGGTTTTCCTTTTGCAGGAGTGAATTGAAAAGTTGCTGCTGCACATCCGGGTCAGGATGACAGCCACGGCTGATGAAGTCGAACTCCCGCTGCATGTCGGCATGTGTCAGTCGTTGACGCTCGGTGCCGATGATTTCCTGCCACTGGCCGGGCATCATGATGGCCAGATGATACGCCATACGCATATAGTCGCGCTCACTGAACGCCTTGTCGCTCGCGTTTTTCCATAGTTCGTGGATTTGGCCGACAATCTCTGGAGTCATGGCTCTTTGGGTGATGCCTTGCAGCAGCACTTTTCGCTGGGCAGGGTCTTCGGCTTGCTGGCCAAGGGTCCAAAGCGTGTTCTCGAAGTCTGCCCTCTCGTCGTTGGTGGCGAAAGAGAGAATGGTGAGCAGGTAGTTGATGCAGGTGGATTGCACCAGGAGGTTATCTTGACGGTGTATACCATTCGCCAAAGAGCCAAAAGCAGTCTTGTTGTCGATGTGGCGGCGAAGGAAGCTCTCATACAGATACATCATGGCAGCGAAACGAGGCGTCTCAGGCAATCTGAACCAGTTGTCAAGCAACCAGTGGCGGTCGGGGGCTGTCAGTTGGTAGTGTCCGTATGCGAAAGGGTCGAAGTGTCCGTCGTTGACGTCGATGGTTATTTCCGTCATCCCCTGGCGTTTCACCCACTGCTGGTCGAATGCGCTGATGGCAGCCTCGGGGCATTCCTTGTCGAGGATGGCGATGAGGGCGTCCCAGGTGGCGTTGCCAAAGGAGTAGGCACGCAGATATTTTTGAAGTCCGGTCCTGAATTTCTCCTCACCCATCTGCTCTTCCAGTTTGCGCATCATAATGGGTGCTTTATGGTAGATGATGTTGCCATAGAGCAGTCCGGCGTTTTTCAGGTTGTCAAGTGGTTGCTGGATGGGATGGGTCCCCTCTGTGCGGTCGGTGCTGAGTGCCGCAGGGTAATGCGACTTGATGAATTTGATGTCGTGGTTGACATCGGGAAATTGTTCACGGGCGATTTTGTCGGCCATGAAGTTGGCAAACACTTCCTTGGTCCATACGTCATCAAACCAGCACATGGTGACAAGGTCGCCAAACCATAGATGCGAGGTCTCATGGGCGATGAGGTTCAAGCGGTTCATCTCTTCGTCGGGGGTGGGCTGCTCGCCCAAGAAAATGGTCTGGTCGCGGAACTGGATGCAGCCGGGATGCTCCATGCCTCCGAATTGATAGCCAGGCAATACCACGAAGCCATATTGCTGAAAGGGCTGCCGGATGCCTGTGTACGTCTCGAGCCAGCGCAGCGAGAGAGCCACTTGGTCGAAAACCGTGCTGAGTTGGGCTACTTTCTTGGGGTCGGTCTCACGGTAAAGGGCGGTCAACTGCCTGCCGTCGCGCTCAACTGTCTGCGTCGCAAAGCGTCCGGCGGTGAAGGAGAAGAGATAGGTCGGCAACAAATCGGTCAAGCCGAACTGCAAGGTCTGTCCTTCTGTATTGATGAGCGGCGCATTGCTGATGGCGGTCCAGCCTTCAGGCAATGTCAGGGAGAGACGGTATCGGGCTTTGAGGTCGGGCTGGTCGAAGCAGGGGAACACGCTGCGGGCATGGTCGGGGACGAAGAGCGTGTACATGTAGTCGGTGTTGCGGTTGAGCGCATTGTCCTCACTGCGGAACGTGATGCTCACCTCGTTGGGCTTCTTCTTCGACAACTTTTTTGCGGGTATGACAATGTGTTCCGCTTGATGAACGGCGGCGAGGGTTTTCCCATTCAGCACCACAGGGCCACTCACCTCGCCTTGGAAGTCGATTTGCAAGTCGTCTTTACCACCCTTCCAGTCAAAAGTGATTTTAGCGGACCCCGTGACAGGAGACTCCTTCTGGGATGGGATTTCGAAATGGAGCGTATACGTCACGTTGCCAACTTGTGTTTGGCGTTTGATGGCCAGTTCGTGACTTACGCCGTCGGTCACTACAGTCTGTGCTTCAGCCAAAAAGGTGAAACAACACATCAGCATGATGAGGAATGTACACATGTCTAAATGATTTGATGTGAATCTCTTGGGCCAAAGATAATTATTTATTATGAGACCAGAAAGTAAAAGGATGATATTTTTGGATAGAATCAAGCTTATTACGTCCATCTCGTCACAAAAAAAGAACCGTTCTTTTTGTTCTGCTCTCGATTTTTCGTAACTTTGCCAGTGGAATGACAGACGGATTGGTTTCAACAAAAGGAATACGGACATCTCCCACCTCCCGCTTGGTGTGGGCCGACTCGCTGAAGGGATGGCTCATCATCCTGGTGGTGATGGGGCACGCCATCCAGTGGGTTCTGGGGAAGGAGGTGGACGAGAGCCACACATGGAACCTGATTTACTCGTTTCATATGTCGGCATTCATGGCTGTGAGTGGCTGGCTGACCTACCGCCCCCGGCAGAAGCCTGTCGGTGTGGGGAAGGTCCTTGTACGCCGTGCCAACCAGTTGTTGGTGCCCTTTTTCTGCTGGACCATCCTGTTCATCGTGATTAAGGGATGGAACCTGCTGGGCTCCTTGTGGCAATTCATCTACAAGCCCGACGACCTATTCTGGTTCCTATGGGTCCTTTTCTTCATCCATCTGCTCTTCATCCTTCTTCAGCGGTTGTCGGATGCACTGCATCTTCCTCCCACCATCCCTCTGGTCGTCACCGCCTTGGTGCTCCCACTGGTGATAGGTTTCTTCCGGACCGACAACTTCGGCATTCATTTCATCGTCTTTTATCTGATGTTCTTCGTCCTGGGTTATCTGACCCACCAATATGGCATTCTTCAGATACACAACAAAGCCGTGCTTGTGGCACTCGCTCTCGTATGGCTGCTGCTGGCCTGGCATTGGAGAATGCACGCGTTGCCCTCTTGGGTTCCCACCGTGTCGTTTCTGCCCGAATCCATCGCTCAATATGCCTACCGTGCCGTCACAGCCGTCATCGCCAATGTCGTCATCCTCAACGCCGCCCCCTTCCTGCTCAGTGGCAGCAGCCGGCTCAACGCACGGATAACCCTCCTGGGCCAATGGTCGCTGGGCGTTTATGTGGCCCATCTTACGTTGCTGACGCTCTATGGCCGCGCGGCCCTGAGGCTCCTTCCGTCGTCCACGCCCTATTGCCTCCGTGTGCTGGTGCTGTTTGCTCTCGCTTTCACTCTCTCGGTGCTCATCGTTTTCCTGCTCAAGCAGAACAAATACACTGCGCGCCTGTTTTTGGGGAAAATCTGACCATCGTGGCATAAAAAAGAAAAAAGGAAAAAAGAATAATGAAAAAGACCATCCTCTTCCTCGTCATAGGTGTGCTGCTGTTTGTCCTGGGTGTGCTGTCGCGTCCTTTTGCAGAGAAGACCTACGACTATGTCTATCATTTCTTCTATCTTGATACAGTCGACTTTCCCATCCACGATGTCATCAGTCCCGCCCGGCAGCACGACCTCGACAATGCCATAAAGGTCAGTTTCACGGGCGACTTGCTTCTGCTTCGCGACATGATAGAGCGGGCCTATATCGAAGGCACTGACTCAGTAGGATTTGACGAGATGTTTGAGCATGTGAGTGAATACTGGAGAGACGACGACCTTTCCATCGCTGTCTTCGAAGGTCCTGTTGCCTCCGCCGACAGTGGCTACACCGCATCCTGCTTCCGCGACAATATCCCGCTGCACCTCAACTTCCCCTCCAGCTTTGCCACGTCGGTGAAGCGTGCTGGCATCGACTTCGTGACCACTGCCACCAACCACCTCCTCGACCAGGGGGTGGACGGCTACCTGCATACGCTCGACGTGCTCGATTCCATCCATCTCGACCACTCTGGCTCCTACCGCACCCCCTCTGAGCACGACCAGCCCAAAATCCTGCAGGTCAAGGGACTGAAGATAGGCGTGCTGGCATTCACCTATGGCTGCAATAACTATGACGATGGGTTCTTTTTCGAAAAAGGCAATGAGCACATCACTTGTTGCATGATGGGCAGGGCGAGCAGCTATTACAAAGCCTGTCAGAACCATGTGCGGGAAGACTTCAGGCGGCTGAAGGCGCTTCACCCCGACATCATCATCGCCCTTCCACACATCGGAGAGCAGTTCTGCCATGAGCCCGACAAAGACCAACTGGCTTGGTGCGACTTGTTGGTGGAAGAGGGGGCCGACATCATCTTCTCCGACCATCCACACACCGTGCAACCCATAGAGTGGCGCAAGAACACGAAGGGGAGGAATGTGCTCGTCGTGCACTGTCCGGGAAATTTCGTCAATTCTTATATAGAATACGACGGCGATGCCTCCATGATTGTCGAGGCCTATCTGACACCGGGCACTGGTGAGCCCTTCGCTGCCTCGTGCATCCCGCTTTATTCCTATTGCAAGCAGAAAAGGGGGCGCTACCAGGCATTGCCGTTGTATAAAGCCATCAAGACCGACAGCCTCTATGCCCAACTGAGCGTGGCCGACTACAAAAGGTTAGGCGCCATCCACAAACTTGTCACCAAGACGGCACTGGGCGTCGAACTGGGCATTGACCAGTTGCAGCCCCGATATATCACTTTCGCCGATGGGGGCTATGCGAGACATCCCGCACCACCGTTGGCATGGAAGGAGGAATATGAAGGCAATCCGCTGGTAGGTATGATGAAAGCGGCAAGCAGAATATGTTTTGTGGGCGACGGCATCACCGAAGGAGCCAGAAACGGAGGCTATGGATGGTATGAGCCTCTTGTGGCCATGCTCGGCAAAAAAGACGTGACGCGATGGACGAAAGACGGCGGGAAATCCTCCTTCTTTGCCGAAAAGCGCAGCGAGATAGCCCAGACAGAAGCCGACTTGTATGTCATAGCCATCGGCTATAACGACATCTGTGATTCGACCTTCACGTCGTGTGAGGCAAGTGCCCAAAATCTGGCCACCCATATCGACCAACTCGCCAGCACGCTGAGCGCATCCAAGCCCGGCACAAGGATTGTCATCCTCAGTCCCTGGCTCAGCTATGACCCCGATCCACACTGCCAACTGCCAAGAGCCGTGAAAAAGCAACTGTATGCGATGTGCGACACCGCTTTGGAGAAATACTGCAAGCAGAAGGGGCATCTGTTCATCAACCCCAACGGCTATATCCGCCAGGCTGTGATTGACGACCATCATGACCGTGGAAAATATTTCTACGACTACGCTTATCCCAATGCCGACAAAGGGATAGAACTATTCAGCAGGGCTTGCGTGGAGGGCTTTTGAGGAGAGTTTGGGAGTTTAGGAGTTATTGAGGGAGTTTAGGAGAATTTGAGTTTGGGAGTTTTGGAGATTTTGAGGGAGTTTAGGAGTTTAGTAGTTTAGGAGTTTAGACAAATGTTTTGAGGTTTCGGGCCGATGTCTCTTCGAGCATCGGTTTGCACGACATTTGAAGTTTGAATGATTTGCGAAAGCCGTCCTCCCTGTGCCTCTGGTCAATCAAGGGGACAGGTCTTTGATGGAATTTGAGAATTCCGTCAAGGCCCTGTCCCCTTGATTGACTTACCCAATTGACCCTTTAATTGACCCCTTGATTGGATACTGTCCCAATTAGTGTGACTGAAAACTTGGCATCGTCATTTTTTTTATGATAATATTTGAGATTTTGAAATGTATTATATAATTTTGCGACATATTAACTGAACTGTCCCTTCCGGATGCTGTCCAGTCGAAAGAGACAAGTTCGAAAACTATGCTACAACCATGAAGAGAACAGAAAAAACAACCGCAAAACATCTTTCATTTTCAGCATCCTCATTGCATTTATTGCAGAGAAAGGCATTTGTTCTTCCATCATGTTTAGGCAGATGGAGAGGACTTTCTTTTGCTCTGTTGTTGGCGCTATCCTTGGCTTTGAGCACTTCTGTTAAGGCTCAAAACAACAATTCCATTGTAAACAGAACTGAAATCTCCACAAAAAGCGGTGATAATAAAGAGAAGTCCAACAAATACTCGATGCCAAGTATTTATAAGGATAAACTTAGCAATTTTTTACAAGAAGAAGAAAACCTTTTTTATACGAGAATTAATGATGTTCCTGCCAGCAAATATACAGTAGATTTTGTTCTTAAAGAAATGGATTCTGACTGGGGAATCACCAAAGATAATCAGCTGTTGTTTATCTGGCATTGTGTTTACGAGGTGATTACAGGTAAAGACTTGTATGATGGAGAGGATGGCGATTCAAAAAGATTAGAGGAATTTGAAAAAGTACTGGCTAATATAAGAGACTGTGAAAGCAGATATAAAGAAGGAATTATGCCATATGCGGAGAAATTATTCGCAGAATATGATAGGAGGTCCGCAGAGGCAAGGGAGCAATCCGTAGAGGCAAGGAAGCGATCCGCAGAGGCTGATAGGAGGTCCGCAGAGGCAAGGAAGCGATCCGCAGAGGCAAGGGAGCAATCCGCAGAGGCAA
>CAMHEL010000191.1 GCA_946184125.1 uncultured Prevotellaceae bacterium | reverse complement strand
AGAAAATGATACGTATTTATAAATGACCATGCAGATCGTCAGAAACATGTATCACGGGGACGGAGTTTTTGATTTGTCTTCCCGATTATAGGCAGAGAATTGGGAATATGATAAATATCTCATTGTAATATGCGTGAAAACTATTAGATTTGCAGAGGAAAAAACCGTTATGACAAGAAGGGTGAAGAAAGCATGCAACGAGCACATCTGGCATTAGAAAAACTTACATGCTCCACACCCAAGTTCGAAAGGATAATCTTTGTCGTGTTCGGAAACCCGACCTCCTGCAGAAACACTCTTTTGGTAAAATTGAAAAGTTCATAAGTTGCGAAAGAATTCCTTCCGTGCACCCCTGGATTGACCGAAAGCCACCCCTGCGCCATTCGTTGGGCTTTTTGCTTGTAAAATGCCGGATAGATTGGAGATTAGTTTGTTCGAAACAGATTTCTTCGAATTAAAAATTGCGAAAGAGAATCGCGAAAGCCGTCAGGAATTCCCCTCCCATCGAAGGGGAGGGGTTAGGGGTGGGGTGACACAAATAATTGTAATACAATTAATTACAGAAATTTCTTGTGGAAGTTACTGCCCCCACCCCGGCCCCTCCCCTTCGATGGGAGGGGAGACGCTGGCTTTCACGATTCTCTTTCGCAGATGATATCTCAACGGCATTTGACAAGGAAGAGCCCTACAAATGGGGAGACGTTGGCTTTCGCAAGAGATCCCTTTCGAACTTTGTCGTTGGGCTTTTTGCTTGTAAAATGCCGAAAACGAAACGAAACAAATCCCCGTCCCCGCAATACTCTTCCCCATGATACATGACAAGAATGACGGGAAAAAGTGATGATTTTCTATCCGGCATTTTCAAGATAGCATAGACAAAAAAGGCAATGGAATCAAAAAAACAAAGCAAAAAAACGGGGAAAAACACCTCAAATGAAAATTATTTATTATCTTTGCCCTTACTTATCAGCAGGCAACCGCCTACTGTCGCCAAGTCCGAAACAATCTTTTATATCAAAACCTAATTTATTCACTAAAAAAAACGCTTATGAAACGACAACTTCAACAAATGGCGATGTTGTGTTTGATGATGCTGACCGCGGTGTGGGCGAATGCTGCCACCACTGCCAAATGGGATTTCCAGAACGACATCCCCGCCGGCATCCAGGAAAACACCAACTACCAGGGTGTAGCAGCCGATGTGGAGTCCGACGTGCCAGGCATTGTCATGCATGTCGATGCCACCGGCGGAAAACTCTACTGCGTGGGGCGCAACAACGCACAAATGAACCCCGGCACCGTGCTCCAGGTGCCCGTAACCACCACCGACGACGTAGTGACCGTGGAGGGCTATCCTGGCTACTGCCACTTCGCTGTGGGTGGAGAGGAGAACGGTGACGAGACCACCGTCGCACACAAAGCCACCAACGCCGAAGTGAAACAAGGCTACGTGGAAGTGACCGCAACAGCAGGCAACAACTACATCTACTCGGTGACCGTCGTGCAGAACAAGCCCGATGTCAACGCCTTCTGGGACTTCAAGAACGACCTGCCCGCCGGCATCTGCGAAGCCACCAACTACCAAGGCACCGAAGCCGACGTGGAGTCGACCGTGAAAGGCGTCTTCATGCACGTCGATGCCACCAACGGCAAGCTCTACTGCGTGGGGCGCAACAACGCACAGATGAACCCCGGCACTGTCATACGCGTGCCCGTCGTCTCCAGCGAGGATGTGGTGACCGTGGAAGGCTACCCGGGCTACTGCCACTTCGCCGTGGGAAATGAGGCTAATGGCGGTGAGACCACCGTGGCACACAAAGCCACCAACGCCGAGGCCAAGCAAGGCTACGTGGAAGTGACCGCCACCGAAGGCAACAACTACATCTACACCATCAGCGTCAAGCAGAAGACCGCACTCGCACCCGTCAGGCTCGACAATGTGGAAGCCACTGCCACCTTCCCATTCGACCAGGGGGGCGAAGGACAGGTAGCCGACTTCGGCACAGCCACCGACTACTTCCTCGGAAGCAAGGTCACCATCGGCAGCGGGCTTTTCATCAAAGACGTCAACTCCGGAGGAGGTATGCCGCAGACACGCATCGAGCCTTACGACCAGAACGACAAAGCCGATGAGACCAACCTCATACAGTTCACCATCCTGCCTAAGCCGGGACTGGCCTTCACACCCACTGAGGTGAGCCTCAAGACCACACGCTTCGGCACCGACAACGGACTGCTCGACATCGCCTGGCTCAACGCCGACGGCACCACCGTACCTCTCGCCACGGAATTGAAACCCAACCGCAACAACGGACAGAAACCCGCCAACGAGAACGAGGAGGGACAGACATTCAGCGACCTCAAATATGAAATCAAAGACGCAGCACCATCCGAAAACACTTGCGCACTGCTCATCAACCTCTACCACCTGCAGAGCGGAAAGCAAATAGGCTTCGCCGACATCGTGGTGAAAGGCCTCCTCAACGGAGAGGAGATGGATGTGCCCATGCTCGGCACGCTGACCGCCAACGGCGTGGAGTACAATGCCGACGACATCTTCGAGCCACAGGGCGATGCCTACGCTGCCACCATCGAACTGTCGAAGAAAGAGGAGATGATTTCGGAAACCAACCCCGTGACCAACGTCACCGCACTCAGCGGAGAGGTGGGCGAAATCACCTACGCTCCCAGCAACGACGCCGGACTGCCCAGCTGCAAAGTCACCATCCCGGTGACCCTCGCCGGCATCACCATCAACTATTATGCCTTCTTCGTCTATAAGCCCGACTTCACCCTGAGCTACATCGACACCGACGGCACCGTGATGGGCACCCAGCTCGTGGAGAAGGACGCACCCATCGGCCAGTTCGACATCGACTACGCCACCGCCAAGGCCGAAGAGGGATACAAGGTGAGAGGATGGTTCGTCAAGCGCAACGGTGGCAAGAAATACACCACAGCCGACATCATCACCTCCGACATCAACCTCTATGCCTTCGCTACCGAGATTGAGGGACCGAGCACTTACAAGAAGTACAACTTCGACCTGACCGACGTCAACTTCGACCCCGCCGACCATGAGGGCTTCGCCACCACCGGCTCGGGATACTGGCACGACACGCAGCACGGATGGGCTTTCGCCAACGGCGACCAGATCACGCTCCTCGTAGGCGAGAAAGCCTCCATCTTCGTCACCAACTGCCTCTATTCCAAGGCCGAAGCCGAAATCATCTTCAAGGATGCCGAGGGCAACGAGCTCGGGCGCATCCCATGCGTGGGAGAGAGCGACGGACAGATAGCAGCATTCGCCTATCAGGGTGCCGCAGGCCCTGTCACCCTTGAGATTTCCGCCGGAGGTGCCGTATACATCCACAGCATCCGCATCGTCAACACCGCAGAGGTCATCTACGACAACCAGGGCGACTGGCTCATCGTCAAGGCAGGTGATGCCGAGAGCTTCCTCAGCGCACTCGACGCCGCCAATGAGAGAAACGCAACGGCCGACGCACAGCGCACATACATCTTCCTCCCCGACGGCACCTACGACCTCGGCGAGACCGCACTGACGGCCATCGTCGGCAACAACGTATCCATCATCGGACAGTCGACCGAAGGAACCATCATCAAGAATGCACCTCCATTCGAAAACGAGGGCATCGGAACCACTGCCACACTCGTCAACTCCGGAAAGAACCTCTACATGCAGGACCTCACCCTGCAGAATGCACTCGACTACTACGGAACACAGCGGGCCGGACAGTCGGCAGGACGCGCCGTATGCTTCCAGGACAGGTCCGACCGGGCCATCTTCAAAAATGTCGCCATGCTGTCGTACCAAGACACCTACTACAGCCAAGGCACCAAGCAGTCGTACTGGGAGGACTGCGACATCCACGGAACAGTCGACTTCCTCTGCGGTGGCGGTGATGTGCTCTTCCAGAACACCACACTCTCGCTCGAGCCACGCAACATCGACGGAAAGGGCGGACGAACCATCTGCGCCCCCACCACAACCACAGAGTTCGGATATGTGTTCAACAACTGCAAAGTGGTTGACCTGGCACAAGGCAAGGGCGACTGGAACTTCGGACGCACATGGCAGAACGACCCGATTGCCGTATACATCAACACCACCCTTGACGACAACGCGAAAGCTACACTCGTCGCATCACGATGGACGGAGAAGGGCATGAACAACCGCGACCCGAAGTGCTTCGGAGAGTATGGAACCAAGAATGAGGCTGGCGAAGACATCACACCCGCCACCAACATCATCAATTCCTACAAAGTAGCGCTCGAGACCATCCTCACCGCAGAGCAGGCCGATGCCTTCAGCTACGACAAGATGTTCAAAAACAATGCCAACGCCTGGGACCCCGCCAGCATGACCGTTCAGGCTGCAGCACCCACCGCAGCCTATGCCGACGGCAAGCTGACATGGAGCGAGGTGAATGGAGCCATCGCCTACGCCGTATTCAAGAACGGTGTCTTCCAAAGCCTTAACGAGGGTTCATCTCTCGCCATTGAGGCCGCCGAGGGCGACATCCTCACCATCCGCAGCGCCAACGCCATGGGTGGCTTCGGCGAGGCATTCGAGGTGACCGTTAAGGCTGCCGAAGAGCCCGCCATCCTCGATGCCGACATCCAGACACTGCCTGCCGGCGACTATGCCACCATCAAGACCGACCGCAAACTGCTCTCAGGACTCAACACCATCGTCCTGCCCTTCGATGCCACGCCCGAGGAAATCGGTGCCGCAACAGCTCTCGAATACATCGGAACCGTCATGCGCAACGGCACGCTCATCCTGCAGTTCAAACCCGTCGAGGCGCTCAGCGCCAACACGCCATACGCCGTCTTCGTCGAGAACGACTATGCCATCGGCAGCTTTGAGAACAAGACCGTCGCCGAGCCTACCGAGCTCACCGTGACCGACAGCGAGTACAACTTCGTGGGCACCTACACCGCCTACGACAAAGGGGCATCGCCCATCGCTGCCAACGACCTCATCGCCGGGGAGAAAGAATTCATCATCGCCAATGGTGGAAACCGCATCCTCGCCTACAGAGCATACTTGAAGAAAGTGGGGACCAGCGAGGCGAATATCGCCTTCGACTTCAATGGCGACATCGTAGATGGCATCGATGCTGCACGACTACTCGACCGGCTGAGCGGCAACACCTACAACCTCAACGGACAAAAGGTGAACCGCACACAGAAGGGTATCTACATCATCGATGGCAAAAAAGTCGTCGTCAAGTAAAAACCAAAGTTTAAAAAACAGAATAACAACAACCTTTAAACCCTATTAAAAATGAAAAAGACGTATATCACACCCGCCATCAAAACGATGCGCGTATTCAACGAAAACGTGATGCAACTTGCCGCTGTCAGCGGAGGCAACTACGAACAAGGCATTGGCGGACAAGGAAGCGATGCCGATGCACGCTCCATCGACGTGGGACTCTTCTGACACCCCAAAAAGTATGGCTTATTAAGGGCAGGCTAACCACTTGGTTAGCCTGCCCTTTTCCGTGAGGGTGAAATATGCTGAATTGCTCATTTCCTTTTATCCACCAGTTGAATAAATGCACATATCTCACCTCAAAACCTGCAAGCGAAGCGACCTCATAACCCAATTAGTCTGTCGTCCATTACATCCCATATAAAGGTGTTTGCACGACCATCATCCTGCGATTCACCATCATCACCTTCACCGACGCCATACTGTGCCCAATTCCCGTCTCCCATGTTGGAGAGTTTTAGCATGATAGGCTCGGTATCAATTGCCATGACACATACTGTCATAGGAACTATATATAATTTCTTCGTCATCATATCATTAATAGTTTTAGTTATTTGACTAGTACCTTCTGACCATTGATGATGTAGATGCCTCGCTGTGTACGGTTCACCTTTTGGCCATTAATATTATATATATCACCACTCAGGCTGTTAAGTAATTCAACCGCCTCGATGCCTTCAACAATATAACCATCAAAATTGAATGCCACATTAGTTGGTTCATCTTTAATTCTCTTTAAGTATGCACGATAAGCCGCCACTCTATTTCCACCTGCGACTTTTACGAAAGAGTCTTCACCGGCCACATAGTCACCACACACGATAACATCATTACCCCTGACAAGATCGCAGTAGGTTCCGACAAAATCAAACTCGTTGTTAACGTCGTCAACAGTCAGAAATTCGGATGGAACTATGTTTTTAATTCCAAATGCCAGAGGTTCATCGTTATCAGCATCCATAATGATAGCGTATGGCACATTGGCTTCGAGCGTTTCCTCTTCTCTCTCTTTAAAGTTCAATGTGAGTCCATATGCTTCTACGGTGGTACCTATATATTCGAGAACCGTAGTTGCGCCAAGTTCATCCTTTGTTGTCTCAAAGGGAAAGATGAGGGTGTTGAGCCCTTTTAACAAACGTCGGTCGGTGAGGACTGCTGTGGCGACTTGCGCTTCAGGAGCCCATTCGTCAGTACCAGAGATTTCGACGATGTTGAAGTGTTGTGCATACAGACTTGAATTGAATGCACTAACAATCAAAAAGATTGTCATGAGTAGGAATTTCTTTTTCATACAATATATTTTAGATTATTAATAAAAGTAGGTAATCAAAATTATCTGTTACTATCATTCTTGTAGGTGTCGTATAGTCTTTTATGTTTCTTTGGTGCATCTTTTCCTCACATCCTCAGTCACATAGCCCGCTATGCTCCTTCATCAGAAAGAAAAATCTGCATCCAAATAAATCATAAAATACTATCATCTAATTTTGATCACCTACTTAGAAATTTAAAACGACGATTCCTTATCATAGTGAATAGCTATAGATTGTTTTGTATTTTAGGGTGTTAAAATAAGGCTGATATCTTCGTAGGTTTTAGATTGTAATATTCAGTCGCAAAATTACAACAATTTTCCGTATTTGAGAGCAATAATACTTACATTTTTTCTGTTTTCTCATGCTTTGGTAAAATATTGGGAGCCTACAACCGCCTGCCTTCGTACTGATAGCCAGTAATGTCGACGGTACAAACTATATTGCAGGCGGAATATCGAACGTGGGATGAACGCCTCAACGACGTACATCCGTTAAAAAATCAGCAGAAGTTACAAAGAATATTTCCTGCTTCCTGCTAACTCACCGAGTCTGCTAACTCAGCGTGTAGAGACTCCATGCATGGTGTCTTCGGAAGTTATGCCTTTCGAACTCAGCGTGCGGAGACCCAAACACTACATCGTGGCAGTGAGGAAGGTTGCATTGCCAAAGATATAAAGGATATTCTCACAGGCGGGCACCAGGATGGTCTCACCTTGACGGATTTCGATGCCATTGATGTTGGCTTTGCCCCAAAGACACACCACGATGACAAACGAATCGCAGTGAAAATCCACCTGCATTGCCACCTGCACCACCACACGATGCACCACGAAATAGGGGCAGTTGATGAGCTGCGACGTGGGCTTGGTGCTGTCGTAAGAGGTGCGGTAGGCTGGCCATACCTGATAGTCGATGGCATCCTTGGCCTGCTCGATATGCAACTCCCGCGGGTTGCCATGCACATCCTTGCGGCCAAAATCATAAACTCGATAGGTGATGTCGCTCGTCTGCTGAATCTCGGCGAGGAAGTTTCCTGCGCCGATGGCATGCAGACGGCCTGCCGGCAGGAAGTAGAGGTCGCCTTCGTGGGCCTCATGGGTGGCTATCACATCCTGCATGGGGGAACGGCCGTTTTGAGGTTCGGCGGTCGCCAGCCGCTCGTAGTCTTCTGGGGTGATGCTTTCTTTGAGACCAGCATAAATCTTCGAACCCACATCGCTCTTGATGATATACCACATCTCGGTCTTTCCGGCGCAGCCGTGACGCTCCATCGCAAGCTTGTCATCAGGATGCACCTGCACCGACAGGTCCTGACGGGAATCGATAAACTTCACGAGCAGGGGGAAGTGATTGCCGAATTTCTTATAAATTTTCTTGCCTACAAGCAGCTCCTTGTACTTGTCTATCAGTTCGACAAGCGTCAGGCCCTCATCGACATCATTGACAAGACCGCGATTGATGGCTACGCTCTCATGCCCGGGAACGCCACTGATTTCCCAACTCTCGCCGACATTGGGCTGCGCATTAAAAATCCCTTTGAAAGGGGCAATCTGATAACCACCCCATATAGTGGTCTTCAGGTAAGGTTCAAATTTGTAAGGTTTCATGGGTCTATGGTTGTTGAGTATAGGTTGAATATTCTGTCTGAGCTGCAAAATTACGATAAATATCCAAATCTAATAAATCTTTGTTTCAGTTTTTAAATAGGTGTTCAAAATTACCTACTTAATAAAGGTGGGTTCTATTAATTATGTCGAGGCGATTTTCGGCTTTTAGTCGAGGGCAA
>CAMHEL010000190.1 GCA_946184125.1 uncultured Prevotellaceae bacterium | reverse complement strand
GCCCTCGACTAAAAGTCGAAAATCGCCTCGACATAATTAATAGAACCCACCATAATCGAAGTCACTTCGTCGTAACCAGATAAACATCGTGTGAGTTTCCATCCGCATTTGCTTTCATGGCTTCTGCCGTGCCTCGCTTCAGGACTTTGATTTTCTTGATGTCATTTGGCTTTAGTTGATTGAATCCTTCCTTGCTGACCACATTGCCGTTCACAACATAAACGATGGCATCGGCCTGCTTCTTGGTATATATCTTCATCACACCATTCCTGCCCTTCTCGCCATATGACTTGGCAACCTCATCGTCAGGATTGTACACGTCGACATAGTCCATTTCATCGGTGATTTCGTAAAGGCTGCCGTTGTACTCCACCCCATCGACAATGACAAGTGGATTACGCATGAAGGCATTCATGGAACCGGAGGTCAGAGGAATGCCACGTGCCTTCGCCTCCTCTTCTGTCAGGACGTGTGTCATGGTCTTCGTCGTTGCACCTTCAATCTTCACCCAGTCGTCCGTTGTGAAGATGTTGTGGATGGTTGTATTAGGCAGGACTTTCATGTCATAGTGCTTGATGGTCTTGCCTATCAGTTGTGAACCGTCAAAGTTCTCGATGTGCTTTCCGTCAATGACGTAGAAATGTTCATGTGCTTCCACTGTTTTGACTTGCACATCCTGCTGTGCTTCAGCTGTCGTGCAGAACAATACTGCACAAAACAGAGTGAATAAAAAGTATTTCATCATTTTGTTTTTATTTATTGATTGTTACATATTTATCGGCATTACGCGGTAGCTGTTACCTTCGTCATTGGCATGAATGATGTAGGAAGAAGAAGGACCGTCCTTGGGCGTCTTTGTGACAATCATGACGTCTCCTGCAGGCCGTAGCTGATAGTTCTCCACTTGCTCATTCTGGAAGTTGGCGGCTTTCATCATCTCCTTTGCACGTTGGTCATTATCCATTTCCTTCCTTTTCTTCGCCACCCCTCTTTTTTTGTTTTTCCCCTTGACTACAGTTTTGGTTGTTGGGGTATGCTGGCTGGCATTCTTAGAGACGGCTTTTGCTGGCTGGAGCACAGCATCATGCTCCTTCTCAAATGTGTCATCTGTCTTTGATATGCTAGCTATGGCGACAGGTGCTGGTTGGACTCTCTCTTCTTTTTGTTTGCCTGTCAATAAGACGAACGCACAGATGATGGCTGCCGCAGTCGAGGCGATCCAATATATCGGAACTTTTTTCTTTCGCAGATGAGACTTGGCCGCCATCAGCCGATCAAATTCACGGGCTTCTTCCAAAGACAATTCAAAATGCTCCGTGTCCCGGGCTGAGGCTTGAAGCAAGAGATACACATCTTCCTCTTCAGATGAAAGCGACTCCCTATTCTTGCTGAGGAAAGACACCAATAGTTGTTCCTCTTCGATGGTCGTATCAGCGTTCAGATACCGATTGACCAAATCTTCCTGTATGTTTTTGTGATTGTCTGTATTCATTTTTTCTTCCTCCCTGTCTTTAACAATTCCATCATCGTCTTCCTCGCAGCACATATCATCGTCTTCGTACTGGCCGGAGTCAAATTACAAGCCGTGGCAATTTCGAATATGGACATCCCGTCGCTACGCATTTTCAACAAGCGACGCTGGGTCTTTGGAAGTCTGGCAAGAGCCTGCCCAATCCGTCTCTCCGCATCCTGCACGATGACTGTTTGGTCTGTTTTGGAACTTGCTTCAATGCACAGCCTTTCGTCCAATACATCATGTTGTGTGCCGCCTCTTTTCAAAATGTTGATGCATACGTTCTTCGCGATGATCGTTGCCAGTGCCTCCGGCCTCTGATAGTCTTCCATCCGGTCTCTCAACTGCCACAGCCGCAAAAGCGTTTCCTGCACCGCATCCTCAGCGTCAAAGGCTAATTCCTGGCAGTCGAAGAACTGCTGGCATAAACTGATGAGCCTTGGCCTCAGCATTGTTGCGATATGTTGAAAGTCGTTTTGTTCCATTGGAAGCATGTTCTGCTATTAAGACAATTGAAACAAGAAAAAGTAAACTAAAAAATGATCAATTTGGATTTTATAGATTCGCTTTTACCCTTCAACGTCTAACGTTTTTCTGCGAAAGACCTTTAAAGATGACGCCAAGAATACAGCCAAGGTCACCAACCGCAGCCTGCGGGTCATCGACACCGAAAGCCAGAAGAACGTGGTCTACGCCAACGTGCCGCAAGAGCAGTTCTCCGAAGTCACCAGGCAGCTGCCCATCGCCGTCAACAGCGAGGGCATGCCCGTCAGCATCGGCGCAGATCAGAAGGCCGCCACCCCGAAGTCGGTATCCCTCGACGACGACCACAGACTCGAGGACATCAACCTGCGAAACGCCAACGGCAGATTAAACCTTTCTATACTTGGAACGTTCTGCCGCACAGCTACTCAAAACAAGAACAACAAAAAACAAACAATGCAGAAATGCAATAGACAAACTATTGTGCTTTTTCATAATCAGTGTCTTTTGGATGAATTGTTGTCTTCAGCCAATAAGGCTCCATCACCGCAGAATTGACCTGTCAGCATGATAGCATGAGTCGCATCATCATATACGATATACATAAAAGGACGATTTGCAATAAACAAACAGAACTAGCCGCGCAAGCCGAAGGAATAATTCTCTAATTCTATAATTCGGGATAAAAACAAATACACCCCCGAAAAACCGAAGGCTAAAATTCGCAAATTCTCAAATTCGGGATGAAAAACATTCAAATTCGGGATAAAAACATTCAAATCTCGGGATAAAAAGAATACTCATTATTCTATCAATTCTCAAATTCGTGACGGTTTCGTCGAAAGAGGGGTGGGTAAACGTCGAAAAATCCATTGTCTTTCCTCTTATTAATAATACCTTTGCACTGCAAATTGCGACAACAAACAACAAAAAAGATAAAAGACATGAAACAGATTAGATTTTTCCTCATGATGATGCTGCTGAGCGTCACCACCACAATGATGGCCCAGTCGACCATCGTGACAGGCACCCTAATGGACAAGAACCAAACCGAAGGCGAGCCCTTCGCCACCGTCAGAGTGTTCAAGGCTGGTACCAAAGAAAACCCCGTGGGCATGTCGCTCACCGATGCCGACGGTCATTTTTCCCAGGAGATCAAGGGCAAGGGCAAGTACGACATCGTGTTCAGCAGTATCGGCAAGGAAGACCTCCGCAAGACCATTGAGGTGGGCACCACTTCCACCCTCGACTTAGGCACTCTGACCCTTCAGGAGAATGTGAAGGAACTGAAAGGCGTGGAAGTCGTCGCCCAGAAGCCTTTGGTGAAGATGGAGGCCGACAAGATGACCTACAATGTTGCCGAAGACGCCGATGCAAAGTCGAACACCGTGCTCGACATGCTCCGCAAGGTGCCCATGGTAACCGTCGATGGTCAAGACAACATCACGGTGAACGGCTCCTCGTCGTTCAAGGTATATGTCGATGGCAAGCCCAACGCCATGTTCTCCACCAACCCGTCGATGATATTCAAGAGCATGCCCGCCACCGCCGTGAAAGACATCGAGGTAATCACCAACCCCGGTGCGAAATACGATGCCGAGGGTGCCACTGGCGTTCTCAACATCACCCTCAACAAGCAGATGGCTGCCGCCGGCAGTCTCAACGGCATCAACGGCACACTGCGCGGTTCCGTGGGCACCACCTCCACCGGTCTCGGTGTCTTTGTCAACGGCCAGCAGGACAAGCTATCCTACAGCGCCAACGTGATGACCAACTACTCCTATCCCAAGTCGCCCGAGGTGGACATGGCCCAACAGAACGGTGCCACCGGCATCAGTTCCAAATACGACACCGACACCAAGCTCCCCTTCAGCATGGGCAACGTCAGCCTGGGCTATGACCTCGACGAGAGGAGCTCCATCAACACTACCCTCTCCGCTACGCTGCTCAATATGCACAACAAAGGCACCTACACCACCAATATGGGTGGCGGCACCGCCGGCGGCTTCGCCTATACCAGCAAGATGGATATGAAGAACGACCAGACATCGTTCAACTGGAACATCGACTACCAGCGTTTCCTCAACCCCGAGCGCAGCAAGTCGTTTACCATCAGCTACCAGCTCAGCTACAGCCCTACGAAGAACGAGCAGCGCAACGATTTCGACAGCGGCGAGAACAGCTGGCTCGACCTCACCGACCGCTACTCGCTGAGCAAGAGCCACACCACGGAGCACACCGTGCAGCTCGACTACACCACGCCCATCGCCAAAGGCCAGAACCTCAATACCGGTGCCAAAGGCATGCTCCGCCGCGCCTCCTCCGACTCAAAATACTATCTGCAGGACACCTACAACGAGCAGATGAGCATGGACTACCTCTACAAGAACAGCATCGCCGCCCTCTACACCGAGTATGAAGGCCGCTTCGGCAATGCCAGCGCCAAGGCCGGCTTGCGCTACGAGCACACCTGGCAGGATGTGGAATACCGTCTGGGCAACGGCACCAACTTCTCGAAAGACTACGGCACCCTCGTCCCCTCGGCATCCCTCTCCTACTCCCTCGCTCCCACACGCAACATCGGCCTGACCTACAACATGCGCATCTCACGCCCAGGCATCACCTACCTCAATCCCTACATCGACCGCTCCGACCCCAACAGCCTGACCTATGGCAACACCAACCTCGACGTGGAGAAGTCGCACAACGTGTCGCTCGTCTATAACATGTTCTCACAGAAACTGATGATGAACGTCAACCTCCGCCATACCTACACCGGCAACGCCATCGAGCAGTACAGTTTCTATGACAACAACCTGCTCAACACCACCTACGGCAACATCGTGCAGCGCAACCAGACCGGCGTGAACGGCTATGTCAACTGGCTCGCCACCAAAGACACCCGCATCTTCTTCAACGGTGGGCTCAACTACACCGACCTCCGCAGCGACGTGCTTAACGAGAGCAACGGCGGATGGCAAGCCACTGCCATGCTCGGCGTGCAGCAGACACTGCCCTGGAACCTCAAGGCCGGTGCTTACCTCATCACCTCGACAAAGACCTACACCCTCCAGGGCTGGAGCAGCGGTTTCAACCTCTTGACCGCCAACCTCTCGAAGTCGCTACTCAACGACAAGCTGACCATCGGCGTGCAGGCACTCACCGGCCTCTCAGAAGGCGGCAGCATCAAGATGGAAACCTATAGCAAGGGCAGCAACTTCTCGCAGAACCAGAGCATCAAAGTGCCCATCAGCGGCGTGAGCCTCACCGTGAGCTACACCTTCGGCAAGAGCCGCCAGCAGACCAGAATGCACCAATCGCGCATCCAGAACGACTACATCGAGCAACAGTCGCAGGGCGAGATGCTCAACAGCGTGGGCTCAGGCAGTGGCACTGGTTCTGGTGCAGGAGCTGGAGCAGGAGCAGGAACAGGCAGCGGAATGCCGATGTAGGATCAATTTTAGGAGATTTGGAGATTAGGAGTTTTTGAGGGAGTTTAGGAGTTTGGTAGTTTAGGAGTTTAGACATTACCTTTGAGGATTCGGGCCTAAGGAATGAGGAATGAGGAATGAGACTTTAGAAACTCGTTATTACGAAACTTCGTTATCATCGAGAACTAATGGCTGACCTAAAGTCTAAAGCCTAAAGCCTAAGGTCTAAAGTCTAAAGTCTAAAGTCTAAGGTCTAAAGTCTAAAGCCTAAAGCCTAAGGTCTAAAGCCTAAAGCCCAAAATTAGTAAAGCATATGTCTAAACTCCCAAACTCCTAAACTCCTAAACTCCCTCCAACACTCTCAAACCTCCGAACCTCCAAACCTCCAAAAATCCCCCTCAATTAATTTGCTCAATCCATTTCAAAACCGTATATTTGCAACATGAAGACAACAATCAGTAGGAAAGACCTCGGTTTGCTGATGATGCAACTTGCCGTGTGGGGGGCAGTGATACTCATTCCCACGCTGGTGACGCTCATCACCACCCGGAACACATCATCCTCCTTCACCTTCCTCGGGATGCTGTGGTTCAACCTCCAGTCACCCTTTCTGCTCTACTTCATCAACTTCTACATTTTCTGGCCCCTGCTGCTTGCCAAGCGCCGCTATGTGCTGTTTTTCATAGCCAACCTCGCCGCCTTCCTCGCCCTGAACACGGGGCTGCTCTATTTCCGCCATTACGGCGCCTCGTCGGATGTCCATCTACCCGCCAACGCCTGGCTCGGCATGTTCTCCGGCCTCTTCATCTATTTCCTTCTCAACCTCGCCAGCATCTCCGCCGCCATCGTGCTTCGCCACTTCCTTCGCACCAGGCAAATCAAGCAGCAGCTCGAGGAGGAGCGCCACAAGAACACCGAGGCCGAACTGGCCTGGCTGAAGAACCAAATCAACCCCCACTTCCTGTTCAATACGCTCAACAACATCTCAAGCCTCACCCAGATTGACGCCGACTTGGCGCAGGACGCCATCGCCCAGTTGAGCGACCTGCTGCGCTACACCATGTATGAGACCAACAAGCCCAAGGTCTCCATCGGAGGTGAGGTGGAGTTCATGCGCAACTACATCGAACTGATGAAACTTCGCTGCAACAAGATGACCACCGTCACATCGCGTTTCACAGTCGTCAACGAACAGACCCAAGTGGCGCCCCTGCTCTTCATCTCCCTCATCGAGAACGCCTTCAAGCATGGTGTGAACAGTAGCGAGCCCGCCACCATCGACATCCTCCTCGAACAGCACGACGACCAGCTCACCTTCGTCTGCGACAACACCAACAACCCCAAGCCCGCCAAAGACCACAGCGGTTCGGGCATAGGCTTGGAGAACACCCGCCGGCGTTTCAACCTCATCTATCCGGGCCACTACAACTGGGAACAGAGCATCACGCCCGACAACATCTACCACGTGAAAATCACCATCAACCTATGACACCCTTCTCCTGCATCATCGTCGATGACGAGCCACTGGCCGTCAACCTTCTGGAAACCTACGTCGAGCGGACGCCCGGCCTGCAGCTGATGGCCTCTTTCACCGATGCCATCGCTGCCATCAACGCCATCAAGGAGCTACGGCCCGACCTGCTGTTCCTCGACATCCAAATGCCCAACATCGACGGTCTGGAACTGGCGCATAGCGTGCCAGAGGGAGTAGGCATCATCTTCACCACGGCGTTCAAGGAATACGCCTTCGACAGCTACGAGGTAAGCGCCCTCGACTACCTGCTCAAGCCCATCAGGTACAATAAATTCCTCGCCGCCGTGGAGAAAGCACGGCAGCGGCTGACGACAAAAGAGACCACGGAGCGCCAGCAACCAGCAACGTCCACTACGGAAAACACGCCACCACCCGCCACCTTGTTCCTGCGTGTGGATGGCGAACTGTGCAACGTGCCCCTCACCGACATCACGTACGTCAGCGGCATGAAAGACTACGTCATGTTCTACCTCGACGGCAAGAACAAGCCCCTTATCACACACCTCACCATGAAGGCCGTGGAGGAAATGCTCCCCAAAGACAAGTTCTTGCGCGTTCACCGCTCCTACATCGTCGCTGTTGACAAAATCAGAAAGATTGACCGCAACGACTGCATCTACATCGGCGAGGAAATCATCCACGTGCCCGACGGTTACCAGCAGGCCTTCCACGCTTTCGTCGACTCACGGACATTCAACAAATAACAACCTTTCACAGTACCCCCAATCACATGAAAAAGACAAGATGCCTCATCCTGGCCATCCTCGCATTGGCGCTTGCCGCCGGTGCCTGCCAGAAAAAGAGAGAAATCTCTATCGACAAAGTCAGCAACATCATCCAGCAGTCGGTCATCGCCGAGCAAGCCGACAGCGGCCACCGCCTCGTGGTGGACACCATCATGCTCAACCCCGCCACCGATGCCGTCTACAAGGGCGAGCTTCATGGCTGCCTCGACGACAGCATCACCGTGACCTACGACCTCACGGTCACCGAAGAAGGCGATGAGTACTCCATGGAATGGGACCTCGCCAACTGACCTCCAGATTATCGCTGGAATGCCTCCATCAGTGCTATCGGCTCGCCGATAGCACTGAAATTTCCTTATATCAAAATAGGTTTTGGGGGAGAGTGTAATTGCCATGGTAAGTAGGTATTTATTGGCTTTTTTTCTCCAGCAAGTCCTTAAAATCAGCTCTTGAACTCTTTTCTCTAACGATTATTTTGCTTGTTATGCATCGCTTGCACATTAATGACGAGAACAACGGCGTCCCGAAAAGGAAAAATTCAGCCAACTATATGAGAATTGATAGGTTAGTCATTCAAACAATAGTCAAAGTCAATACACAATAAACGAAGCTTATTAGTCACAAAGGTTGAAAATTGTGGTATTTGACATTTTTATACTAAAAAAAATAGTTTTCAACCGAAAAACCATTAAGATTGTATAAAAAAGAGTACCTTTGGAGC
>CAMHEL010000189.1 GCA_946184125.1 uncultured Prevotellaceae bacterium | reverse complement strand
GGCTCGAACCCTGGACACCCTGATTAAGAGTCAGGTGCTCTACCAACTGAGCTACAAGCGCATCATGGTGAAAACTCTCGTTTTCTGAATTGCGAGTGCAAAGTTACTGCTATTATTTGGAACCACCAAATTTTTCGGTGTTTTTTTTCGTTTTTCGCCTCTAAAAGGGTGAAAGAGGGGTGGGGCGGGGGGCGAAAAGACGAAAAATGACCGAAAATATAACGAAAATAACGAAATGTCGGAGTATCGGGATATCGGGATGCTGGAATATCGGGCTACCGAAATGCGGGAATATCGGGATATCGGGATGCAGGAAACTAAAGCTGCGCCATCGTCGGTGTAGAGCTTTGTGGCTTGGTTTCCGGCGATGGCGCAGCAGTAAGAAGGGTGGGGGAGCGTTATTTTATCAGTTCCACGGAGCGGCGCAGGAATGCAGCGAGTGCAGCGCCCTTGAGCATTCCGTTCTGCAGCAGAGCGAGGTCGATGAGTTGGTGGATGATGTCGTTGCCCTTGGCGTATTCGGCTATCGTCTGGCTCTTCTTGTCTTTCTGCTCACTGATTGCCTTCTGGGTGTTGTCCATGTCGTCTTTCTCTTCCTGGGTCACCTCTTCGGGCTTTTTCTTGTCCTTCTCCTGCTTCAGTACGGCGAGTCGTGCCTCCAGTCCTTTGATTTCGGCCAGGATGGGTTTGAGTTGTTCGGCGCAAGCTTCTGTCTCATCGTCGATGACGCGTTTGATGAGAGGATGGTCGCCGTTGAGCACCATGCTGTAGGAATCGGGCATCTGTCCGTAGAATGCCATGCCGCTCTGGTAGCGGCTGATGTCCTTCATTCGCCTCATATATTCGCTCTGTGTGATGACCACGGGCTGGGCTTCCTCGCCGAGGGCCTGCACCTCCACGTAGAAGTTGGCGTTGTTGAGGTTGGGGAGTTGTGAGCGGAAGGCCTGTGACAAATTGTCAGTCTGCTCTTTGGTCAGTGTGCTCTCACGTTTGTCGTCCTTGACGATGAGCCGGTCGATGATGTCGCCGTCGACGCGTGTGAAGCGGCATTTCTCGAGCTTCTGTTCGAGCATTGAGACGAGCGGTGTGTCGAGGTCGCCGTCCATGAGCAGCACGCTGTAGCCCTTTGCCTTGGCAGCCTCGATGTAGGCATACTGGTCGTCGGTGTTGTTGGCATACAGATAGATGAGGGTGTCGTCCTTGTCTGTCTGGTTGTCTTTGATGAGCGTGCGGTATTCGTCGTAGGTGAAGTATTTTCCTTCGGTGTCTTTGAGGAGTGCGAAGTCCTTTGCCCTGTCGTAGAAGTCCTCTTTTGAGAGCATGCCGTAGTGGATGAAGAGTTTGAGTCCATCCCATTTCTCTTCGAATTCCTTGCGGTCGTCCTTGAAGATGCTGCTGAGTCGGTCGGCGACTTTCTTGGTGATGTATGTGGAGATTTTCTTCACGTTGGCATCACTCTGGAGATATGAGCGGCTGACGTTAAGCGGGATGTCCGGAGAGTCGATTACGCCATGGAGGAGTGTGAGGAACTCAGGCACGACTCCTTCCACCTGGTCGGTGACGAACACCTGGTTGCAGAAGAGTTGTATCTTATTGCGCTGCAGGTCGATGTTGGAGTTGATGCGTGGGAAGTAGAGGATACCAGTGAGGTTGAACGGGTAATCTACGTTGAGGTGTATCCAGAAGAGGGGCTCGTCCTGCATGGGGTAGAGTTTGCGGTAGAATGCCTTGTAGTCCTCGTCGGTGAGTGAGCTTGGTGCTTTTGTCCACATCGGCTCGGAGTCGTTGATGATGTTGTCCTCTTCGGTATCCACCTGTTTGCCGTCTTTCCATTCGGTCTTTTTGCCGAATGCGATGGGCACTGCCATGAACTTGCAGTATTTGTTGAGCAGTTGCTCGATGCGTTGTTTTTCGAGGAATTCCTTGCAGTCGTCGGCGATGTGCAGTATGATGTCGGTTCCACGGTCATCTTTCTGTGCCTCGTCGATTTCGAATGTCGGGCTTCCGTCGCAGCTCCATCTCACGGCTGTTGCTCCGTCGCGGTAGCTTCGTGTCACGATTTCCACCTTGTCGCTCACCATGAATGCGCTGTAGAATCCCAGTCCGAAGTGTCCTATGATGGCGTTGGCGTTGTCTTTGTATTTCTCGAGGAAGTCGTTGACGCCGGAGAATGCGATTTGGTTGATGTATTTGTCGATTTCCTCGGCGGTCATTCCGATGCCCCTGTCGCTGAAAGTAAGCGTTTTCTTGTCGGCATCGATAGCGACGCGTACGGTGAGGTCGCCCATTTCGCCTTTGAATTCGCCTCGTTCGGCGAGGGTTTTGAGTTTTTGTGTGGCGTCCACAGCATTTGAAATCATTTCGCGGAGGAAAATCTCATGGTCGCTGTAGAGGAATTGTTTGATGACAGGAAAAATGTTTTCCGTTGTCACTCCGATGTTGCCTTTTTGCATGTCAATGTCTGTTTTATGTTGTTATATATGTTTTCGGTTGTGATGCTGTCGTAGGATATGCAAAAAGTGTGCCGTTTGTTGTGAAAGGGGTTGCTTTTTCGGCTGCGGTGGAACCGCAGCATACGGAGAAAGCTAAGGCAGGAGGCTTTTTTGTTTATAGGGCATGGTTGCGATGACATCGCAATAAACGGAACTATGGGGCATGCGCGAAAAAAACTTGCGAAAAAATTTGGAGAAAAGAGATAAAGTTTGTAAATTTGCAGCGAAAATGGCTAAAAGCCGTTTTGGAGCTGAGTTAACCGATGGATCAATATGTAAAAAAATGCTTTTTCCGTTAGAAATTCATTCTCCGTGGCATGATATCAGGCCGTTGGCGATAGTTGTGTCGTCGCATCTTTGCAGCATCATCACAGGTGCTGCGAGTCAGAAGAGAAAATAAATATTTAGCAAATATGGTATAAGATTAATGATTTATTTCATACTATTTGGATTTTGACCTTTCAATAGGTAGTTTTTTTGATAAGGTAAGCCCCGTCGTTGGTAGTGATACCATGCGACGGGGCACTCTTTTTGTGGTGTTGGCAGAGTATTAAGCCTCTGGAATGTTTTTCAGTATTTCAACCAAGTGGTCCCATACCATCTGCACGGTGGGAATAAGCAGTCGTTCGTCGGGTGTGTGAACACCTCGCAGTGTGGGTCCGAACGACACCATGTCCATGTTGGGATAGCGCTCAGAGAAGAGTCCGCACTCCAGTCCGGCATGAATGCCCAGCACTTTGGGGTCTTTGCCGAATAGTTTCTTATAGGTGTCGACGACGATTTTTGTCAGTTTGCTGTTGGCGTTCATTTTCCATGCCGGGTATCCGTCGCTCTGCTCCACTTTGGCGCCGGCGAGTTCGAATACGGCCTTCACCGTGTTGGCCATGTTGCGCAGGTTGCTCATCACGTTTGAGCGCTGGCTTGCCACCACTTTGACGTTGTCGTCTTCCGTCTGAATGCTTGCCACGTTGCTGCTGGTTTCCACGAGCCAGGCAATCTCCTCATCCTGGCACATGGCCATGATGCCGTTGTCCACGGCTTGCAGAGCGCGTATGAGCTTTGTCGACACCTCTTCGGGCATCACCTCCTCGGCATCGGCGCTCTCCATGGCGAACTCCATGGCTGTGTCGGTGACGTGGAATTCCTCCTCCACCTCGCTGGTGAACACGTTCCATGCGGCTTTGACCTCTTCTTTCTTGTCGGCGGCGACGGCGAATACCGCCACTCCGTCGCGTGGTATGGCGTTGTGCATCTTTCCCGAGTTCCAGTAAGCCAGACGAATGCCGTATTTGTCATTCATGGCATAGAGGAAGCGTGCGATGAGTTTGATGGCGTTGGCGCGTTTCTTGTTGATGTCATCGCCGGAGTGTCCTCCGCAGAGGCCTTTCAGCGATACCTTGAGGAAGAAAAGTCCTTCTGGAGCAGCCTCTTTTTTGAAATTGAAGCATGCGTGTGTGGTGATGCCTCCAGCGCAGGAGACGAAAATCTGGCCCTCATCCTCGGAGTCGAGGTTGATGAGCATATCGCCCGACATGAATCCGGCTTGCAGTCCGAAGGCGCCGGTGAGTCCTGTCTCCTCGTCGACAGTGAAGAGGCACTCGATGGGTCCGTGCTCGATGTCGTCGCTGGCGAGGATAGCCAGTTCGATGGCCACTCCGATGCCGTCGTCGGCGCCCAGTGTCGTTCCTTTCGCCTTGAGCCATTCGCCCTCGACATAGGTTTCTATTGGGTCGTTCATGAAGTCGATTTCGTGGTCGACGAGTTTGTCGCACACCATGTCCATATGGCTTTGCAGCACCACCTTTGAACGGTTCTCATAGCCGGGAGTGGCCGGTTTCGAGATGAGCACGTTGCCGGTGTCATCGACTTTTGTTTCAAGGCCATGCTTCTGCCCGAAGGCCATCAGGTAGGCTATCATTTTCTCCTCGTGTTTCGAGGGACGAGGGATGCTGTTGATTTTCGCGAATTGTTCAAACACCCGCTTGGGGGTAAGTTCTGATTGGTTCATGTCTTGATGATTAAAAGGTTGATTTTAGAGTGTTTTGCAACTGAAGTGCAAAGATAGCACAAGGCGGGCGAAAATCAAAACAAATAGCGAAGTTTTTGATGTCCCGTAGTTTCTTTCGGAGGCTTACGATGCCAGTGCAAGTGCTTTGCCGCAGGGCTTGCTTTCGGTCCCCTCAGCTGTTTTTCTTGTAGCTTTTCACCGCCCAGCAGCCCATGAATAGTCCGATGCCCATGAGGGCGAGCACTTGGTGGCCGATGCTCTGCAGGTTGCCTCCTCTGACGAAAACGGTGCGCACTGCCTCGATGAAATAGCTCATGGGATTGACGTATGTGGTGAGGTACGACCATGTGGGCATGGAGCGTGTGGGGGTGAAGAGCCCGCTGAGGAGCATGAGTATGACGACGAAGAACCACATGACGAAGACGGCCTGCTGCATGGTGTCGCTGTAGTTGGAGATGATGAGTCCGAGTGATGAGAAGAACATGGCCAGCAGCATGGCGAGCAAGTAGATGAGCCAGATGGAGCCCTGAGGTGTGATGCCATAGACGAGCCAGGCGAGGAAGAGGCATACGGTGATGACAAACAGGGCGATGAGCCAATAAGGGATGAGTTTGGCGAGGATGAAGGTCCACTTGCTGACAGGCGTGACATTGATTTGCTCGATGGTGCCCGCCTCTTTCTCGCCCACGATGTTGAGGGCAGGGAGGAACCCCGTCATGAGCATCATGACGATGGCGAAAAGAGCAGGTATCATGAAGAGTTTGAAATTGAGGTGCTTGTTGTACAGGAACAGGGTTGAGATTTTCGACTGTATGGTATGGGCATTGGGAATGGCTTCCCATTGGTTGGCCGTCACTATCTGCGAGAGGTATGCGGCTCCCATGCTGCCCTTTGTTCCGTTGACGGCATTGGCTGCGATGAGTACCTGAGGCTGCCGTTGGCCGACCAAGTCCTTGCTGTAGTCGTGTGGGATGACCACGACCACGTCGGCTTCGGTATGCTCGATGTCCTTCAAGGCCTCGGCGTAGGTGGGCTTCTGGCCGTGGAAGATGAAGTAATGGCTGTGCTCGATGTCGTGGACGAGGCGTTGCGACTGCGTGGAGTGGTCGAGGTCGACCACATCGACCACAACGTTCTTCACCTCCATGTTCATCACCCATGGCATGACGCACATGATCATGATGGGAAAGACGATGATGAGCCTGGGCAGGAACGGGTTGCGGCGTATTTGCGTGAACTCCTTTTGGATGAGATACCTGATAATCATGGAAAGCAGGGTGTTGAGATGAGGTTACTCCAGTCGTTTCTTGAACGTGGCGAGGGCCAGTGCCAGCAGTGCGATGAGCATGGCCGTGAGAACGGTCAGTTCGAAGAGCACCTGTTCGGCACCTACGCCCATGACCATCAGCTTGCGCATGGCCGAGATATAGTATCGTGTGGGTATGACGGCCGAAATCCACTGCAGGATTTGTGGCATCGACTCTATAGGGAAAAGCATGCCCGAGAGCATGACGATGGGCATGAGCATGACCATGGCCGAGAGGAGCAGGGCCACGAGCTGCGTCTGTGCGATGTTTGACACGAGCAGGCCGAGCGCCAGCGCGAGCATGATATAGACCGTCGAGATGAGGAAGATCCAGAACAGCGAGCCTGCTAGTGGCACTCCCAGTACGAAGCGTGCCATGAGCAGGATGATGATGAGTATGAGGAAAGCCAGAACCAGATAGGGCACGGCCTTGGCGATGATGATCATCAGCGGTCGAGTGGGCGACACGAGGAGCACCTCCATGGTGCCTTTCTCTTTCTCTCTGACGATGGATATCGATGTCATCATGGCGCAAATGAGCATCAGCAGCATGCCCATGATGGCGGGTACGAAGTTGTAGGATGACTTTGTCTGCGGGTTGTAGAGCATCTTTATGTTGACGGGCCCTCCGGCAGGGTTGAGCAGCACCTGTGTGGCATAGTTGGTCCACAGCTGTGCCATGTTGGGGTCGGCGCCGTCGACGATGAGTTGCACCCCGTCTTTGCGCGATGCGAACTGCCGTGTGAAGACCACAGCCATATCCGCTTTCTGGTTTCTGATGATGCGCTCGGCCTCCTGTGGCGTGGCGGCGGCACTGACAATGGTGAAGTATTCCGAATGCGAGAGCCGCTCGATGGCCTGCTGGGTGGCGTGGTCGGTATTGGCAGTGACCACCACCGTGCGGACGTTGCGCACGTCGGTGGTGATGGCAAATCCGAAGAGCAGCATCAGCACCAGCGGCATGCCGAAGAGGATTAGCATCGTTCGCTTGTCGCGCAGGATGTGCTTGGCTTCCTTGATGACAAAACTGTGGAACTGTTTCATGATGGCTTAATCGCTTGAACGTGTGGCCTGGCGTGCCAGATAGGTGAACACATGGTCGATGTCGGGCTGGTGGAATTGCTGTTTCAGGGCATCGGGGGTGCCCATCGCCTTGATTTTCCCATCGACCATGATGGAGATGCGGTCGCAGTACTCCGCCTCGTCCATGTAGTGAGTGGTGACGAAGACGGTGATGCCCCGGCTGGCAGCATCGTAAATCAGTTCCCAGAACTGCCTTCGCGTGGCAGGGTCGACGCCGCCAGTGGGTTCGTCGAGGAATACCACGCCGGGTTCGTGGAAGATGCTCACCGAGAATGCGAGTTTCTGCTTCCATCCCAGAGGAAGGCTTTTCACGAGCGTGTGCTTATGCTCGGCGAAACGGAGGCGCTGCAGCAGTTCGTCGGTCTTGCTTGCTATCTCGTCGGCCCGCATGCCATAGATGCCTGCAAAGAGACGGATGTTCTCGGCGACGGTCATGTCCTCATAGAGTGAGAATTTCTGGCTCATATATCCGATGTGCTTTTTGATTTGCTCATGTTCGGTGCGGATGTCGTAGCCCACGACGCGCCCCGTGCCGCTGGTGGGCTGGTTCAGGCCTGTGAGCATGTGCATGGCAGTGGTTTTGCCCGCGCCGTTGGCTCCGAGGAAGCCGAAAATCTCCCCCTTCTTCACGGTGAACGAGATGTCGTCGACGGCATGGAATGAACCGAAAGCTTTTACAAGGTGTTCCACCTCGATGACATTCTCGGGCGTGGTGCCGGGTGTTGTGGAATGTGTGCCGGATGCCGTCTTGCTTAACCCCGGCGGGTTGAAGATGTCGCTGAACTGGGTGAGTATCGCCTCTGGTGTTCCGATGCCTCGTATTCTGCCATGGTCGATGAACGCCACGCGTTCGCAGCACCGCACCTCGTCGAGATAGGGCGTAGATGCCACGATGGTGATGCCGCGCTCCTTCAGCGTGCCGAGCATCTCCCAGAACTCCTTTCGGCTCACAGGGTCGACGCCTGTTGTCGGCTCATCGAGGAGCAACACGCTGGGCTGGTGTATCAAAGCACAAGAGAGTGCGAGTTTTTGTTTCATTCCGCCGGAGAGTGCCCCTGCCCTGCGGTTCTTGAAACGTTCGATTTGCGAGTAGATGGCTTTGATGTAGTCATACCCCTCATCGACAGTCGTATCGAAGAGCGTGGCGAAGAACTTTAAGTTCTCCTCTACGGTCAGGTCCTGATAGAGCGAGAACTTGCCAGGCATGTAGCCCACCCGCTTTCTGATTTCCTTCATCTGGTTCACCACGTCGAAACCGTCCAGTGTGGCATTGCCCGACTGTGGCAGGAGCAGCGAGCAGAGGATGCGGTACATCGTCGTTTTCCCGGCGCCGTCGGGGCCTATCAGTCCGAAGACCTCGCCCTTGGCGACAGCGAACGACACATCGTCGAGCGCCTTCACTGTGTCGTAGCTCTTGCTGACATGGCTGACTTCAATGGAATTAATCATTTCTTTATTTGGAGTTTAGACATTTGCTTGATGGCTGGGGATTTTTTAGGAGTTTAGGAGTTTGGGAGTTTGGGAGTTTAGACATTTGCTTGATGGCTGGGGTTTTTTTAGGAGTTTGGGAGTTTAG
>CAMHEL010000188.1 GCA_946184125.1 uncultured Prevotellaceae bacterium | reverse complement strand
ATGTAATGTATAGAAATGCCACCTCATAAAATTCAGAATTAATAGAGCACACCTAAAATTACAACTAAAACGAAAAGACTATGGAAGTCAAGATGATCAACAACCGCCCTGTGAAAATATGGACGGACAATGTAGAGGAGTCGGCCATGCGTCAGATTGAGAATCTGACCACCCTACCCTTCCTCTTCCATCACCTGGCCATCATGCCCGATGTGCATGCTGGCATGGGTATGCCTATCGGTGGTGTGCTGGCATGCGAGGATGCCGTGATACCCAATGCCGTGGGCGTGGACATCGGATGCGGCATGTGCGCCGTGAAAACCAACTGGCGTGTGAGCGACATCCCCATCGAGGTGATGCGCAAACAAATCATGAGCGGCATTCGCAAGCGCATCCCTCTTGGAATGGACCACCACAAGGAGGCACAGGATGAGAAATATCTGCCTGTAGGTCACGACACCGACGCTCTTGAAGTGGTGAAGCGCCGCATCAGCTCCATCCCCAAAGAGGTGGGAACATTGGGTGGCGGCAACCATTTCATCGAACTGCAAAAAGACGAGGACGGCAACCTCTGGATCATGATTCACTCTGGTTCACGTAACCTGGGTAAGCAGGTAGGCGACTATTACAACAAGATTGCCGCCACGCTCAACGCACAGTGGCACTCCGTAGTGTCGCCCGATATCCGCCTGCCTTTCCTCGCACGTGGATGCAAGGAGTTCGACATGTACTGGAAAGAGATGCAGTATTGCATCGACTTCGCCCTCTGCAACCGCCGTCTGATGATGGAACGCATCGAAGAGGTGCTTGCCGACACACTGCCAGGCATCGAGTTCGAGCCGATCATCAACATCGCCCACAACTACGCTGCATGGGAGAATCATTTCGGAAAGAACGTCATCGTTCATCGAAAAGGGGCGACACTCGCACGTGAGGGAGTCATAGGTATCATCCCCGGCTCACAGGGTACGGCATCCTATATCGTCGAGGGACTCGGCAACCCCGACTCGTTCTGCTCCTGTTCGCATGGAGCCGGACGTGTGCTGTCGCGCACAGCAGCCATCAAGACACTCGACATGGCTGCCGAGGTGGCTCAACTTGATGCCAAGGGCATCGTACATGCCATCCGCAGCCAAGAGGACATGCAGGAGGCATCGGGTGCCTACAAAGACATCGAGACGGTCATCGCCAACGAGGCCGATTTGGTGAAAGTGAAGACCCGACTGCTCCCCGTAGCCGTTATCAAGGGATAAACTACATATCTCCCGAACTTGACGATCCACTCCTCCATCATACCATCTGGCATGAAATGGAGGAGTGTTTTCGTAATGGGAGCGTATCATCAATGATGATGGCAAACGCCTTGCCTAATATGTCAAAATTTCCAGGGCAAGTTGAACCATGTATGGGATTTTTTGTATTTTTGCACTCTCTAATCTTCAATAATAATAATGGAACAATTCGAAAAGCAACTGCATGATGACCTGCACCAGTTCCTTCTCAGCATGAAGGAAGTGGATGAACGTCTGCCAAAATGCCCCGACGTGGAGGAGAAATGGGAAGAGATAGCTAAAGAATACATCCCTGATGGAATCAGGGAATTCAACGACTTCCCTTCCGCCAGCCTCGGATGGATGATGTACATCGGCATGGCCGTGGCGAAATTCTGGGATGCGGAGTGGGAAATCTACTCTAAATTAGAAAACCTTTATGCCTACCTGCGCGACAAGCGCGGCTACGACAGCATGGATGAGTTTATTCGTGAGGAGGTGCTGCTGCTGAGCGGCACGGACTACACCATGCTCGAGAAAATTGTCGGTGAATGCGCCTCCCGCGTCTACAACGCCCTGCGCCACCAGAACATCGAACCCGGAACAAGGGATGCCTTCAACGCATACATCACCTGCCTGCACCAGCTCTACCTAATGGGAGCAGCCATGCAACTGAAACGGATGGGATACCGCATGACAAAGATGAACTGAGAGATGGACAAGTCCACAGAGCAACACCTACGCAAATACGCTGAAAAGTACGAGACCGCCAGCTTCCTGGAGGATGACCCTTCAAGGTATATGCATCTGGTAAAAGGCATCAGAAATCAGGAAGCCATGGCGTTCATTGCTTCAAGTCTCAGTTATGGAAACAGGAAACAATTTAATCCTAAAATCCAGATGATTCTCGAGTGGACGGGTGGCGAAGTGGATGAATGGATCAGAACAGGGCAATATGAAGTCCGTTTCAAGAAAGGTGACTTAAGATGCTTCTATCGTCTGTATAAAAACGAAACCATGCATCGTTTCCTCCAAACTTATCAGCAACTGCTGCTGACACACGGCTCTCTTGGCGATTATGTCCGACTTCATGCCACAGACGGATACACTGCCATCGCAGCCATCTGCCATTACTTCAACAATCACAGCATCAGCACAATCATCCCCAAGAACACCCAATCGGCTTGCAAACGAGTCTGCTTGTTCCTGAGATGGATGGTGCGCAACAACTCTCCTGTCGACTTAGGACTGTGGGCGGACTTCATCGACCGCCGCACACTCATCATGCCGCTGGACACCCATGTACTCCAACAGTCCGAACGCATTGGTTTGCTCAAGAGCAAAACGACAACTATGGCCACAGCACGCCGCCTGACCGCAACCCTATCCGACATCTTTCCCGACGACCCGCTGAAAGGCGATTACGCCCTGTTCGGATATAGCACCGACTCACAATTGCAAATGCAAAGGAGCAGAACCAACTAACCTAATCTTTGGCAAAAATAGTCGAAAAATAAAAAATCTTTCATTTTTCTCAAAGCAGTACCACGTTTGGGGACAACTTATGTCTATTTTTTTGTATAAATATTCTTCCCAAACTTAAAATCTTAACCCATCAAAAATGAAAATCACAATCTTTCGCCTTTTTTGCCGTTTTTTCTAAAATTCGCCGTACTTTTGCACCCAACATTCTATTGAAGACAAAAAGATGATAGCATGAGTGATTTCAACAGGGTTTTTCACCACATCATACCGCTCCAGATACGGTTCAATGACATTGACAAATTCGGTCATGTGAACAACACCGTGTATTTCCAGTTTTACGATACGGCAAAGACGGACTATTTTGCAAGTGTCTGCAAGGACGTTGATTGGGAGAGCACTGCCATTGTCGTGGCGAAGATAGAGGCAGAATTTATAGCCCAAATCGAAGCAAACAACCGCATTGCAGCCGGAACGCGCGTCACCCGGATTGGGAACAAGAGCTTTACGCTCGAACAAGAAGTCTTCGACGCTGACACCAAGGAATTGAAAAGCCGATGCCTCTCTGTGATGGTTTTATACGATTTGAAGCGTCGTCAGACCATGGCATTTCCTGACTCATGGCGCAAGGCCATCATCGAGTATGAAGGTCTTGCCGACAATCTTCGTTAAATGGCATAGAACATCCCATAAATCAGGAAAATGCTGTTCATGAAGGCCAGAAGGTCCACATACCCATGATACGACCATCACACGACGGGGTCCAGACAATAGTTTCGTCGTTTGCACGATTTGCAGTGTTTTCCCATCCACACGTCATCAAACTGGTTCATGGCCTGTTCGACGATTACCGGGTCGTCTGTCAAGATGCCTGCTTCAAAGTTGCGCTTGTGATCAGTCTTCATGCCAATGCCAGCACCAGTGAGGTTGGCACTGCCGACATAAACCTCCTTACCATCGAAAACCATCATTTTGAAATGGACTCTTGGACAAAGGACCCGTTCAAGACGGTCGTAGAGTACTGGATATTTGTCAAAATCCTCCCTGAAATTTGGTCCAGGTTCTTTTGCATGGATAAGCCGCACCTCCACACCACGCCGAATGAGTTGGGCCACAAGAGCCAGAAATGGTTTCGTCTCCTTCCCCAACTCCACATAAAGGTCTTTTATATCGGCAGTACCAATCCAAAGAGAATGTTTCACAGATTGAACCCGTGAAAGCACCTCTTTGTAGTGGTCGGAGTTAGAGATGTAGGTAAGCATTTAGCCTTTTTTTGCAAAAATCACGAATGACATTGCAAATATAAACAAAAAAAGTGAGTTTTCCAAATTGCAATCCTTATTCCGCAAGAAACTGTATTTTCCTGCATGAGAAATGAATTTCAGTGCTCAATCTATCATTGACTATTGACTACGATGAAAATAATATCTCCAGAAGTAGGAAACTTCAATCATCTAATTTTGGACACCTACCTTAATTGCCATCTCGGTAAAAGAAAAAAAGGATGAGAACCTATGCAGACGACCATGGCTGCTTCCTCTATCATACCCATGCGAGCCCCCGTGACAATTTTATCACCATTCACGCACATTTCATCACGAAACCCGATTATTTTATGGATTATGCCTGCGAAAATTTGTAAATCGGCGGAATCGCTATTAACTTTGCAACATCAAACAACAATTACAACCAAAAAACAATCATTATGGAAACCAACGACAACACCATCCGCTTAGCCGGACAAGAAGAGACCCAGTTCATGGATCAGAACCAGAACGAGACCCAGGAAACAGGATGTAACAGACTTTGGAAGAAAGTGTCTTTCGGCACAGCCGCTGGCATCCTGCTCGGTGCAGGCGCCATCTATGCCGTCGACCACACCGGAGAAGATCTGACAAGTGAGAATTCCGACAGCCAGGGCACATCAGACGGCGGCCAGACACAGGCACCAGTGGCCCAGGTGAGCGACAGCATGTCGTTCAGCGAAGCTTTCGCTGCAGCACGCTCACAGGTGGGCGCAGGTGGCGTCTTCGCATGGCGCGGCGGCGTTTACGGCACTTATTACGAGACGGAATGGGATGCCATGACAGCCGAACAGCGCGACGCATACGCCCAGTCGGTCAATATCGAGGTGAGGGCCGACCGAGTAGACGCCACACAAATCAATGAAGCACACCCCGACGTGGCAGTGCACACACCCACCAGCAACAGCACCTCCAGACAAGAGCAAAGCGAGACCGACCAAAACGTAAGAACGACCAGCAACGACGACCACAACGGACAGGCACAGAACGCCAGCTCAACAGGCAATAACGGTGAGAACGACAGACCGTTCTTCGAAGGAGACGACGACGTGAGGGTCATCTCACGAGGTGAGGTGGAAGGGCATGAAGCCGTGGCAGTGGATATCACCGGCAACGAGGAAGCCGACGCTGTCATCATCGACATCGACGACTCACATACCTTATCCGAACCCGACGTGGTCGTCCTCAGAAATGGCGATGTGGCGACTATGGGTGAGATAGCCGAGGCTGGAGACGACGGCAACCTTTCTGCCAGCAACTCAGACCCAGGCTTCAACACCTCAACCGAGGACCCCGCACTCTCACAATCGAACATGGAAAATCCAGAGGTGGCTCCCGACATGCCCGACTACATGGACGATGCCAACATCCTTGTGTAAACAACACCTGACACTACAGGCAGAATGAGATGGGTTCGCTCACCTCATTCTGCCTGATGCTCGTAATGAAGGATATAGAATAATGAACACTTTCAAGGAGTTAAAAGAGGCGTTTCTCCGTCATGTGGAAAAACTCTTCACGCTGCTACGGGGCAAGCACGGCAGCGACTTCGACGAGACACTGGTGTCGCAGGGCGAAAGCGACGAAGAGCGCGAGACCCTAAGAGCCGTACTGGAAGAGGTGGAACTCGAGCACCAAATCAAGAAAGAGATGAGGGAGTCGGGCAAGGAGCCAGGACAATGGTTCGAGGAGGAATTGGAGAAGACCGCCCGCATCGTGCTGGACAACCCCACCGACGACGACATCAGGATGCTGAAGGAGAAAATGGCAGAAGTCATGGCCGAGGATATCGCAGAGGGTGCCGAACAACTCAGTAAGGAAGTCACGGAGGCAGAAGCCGGCGAGCCTGATACCGCCAACGACGACAGCTGCGAGCAAGAGAAGGAGGTGAGCCATGAGTGAGCACAACTACGGCGAACTGGCCTCCATCCAGACCGCCTTCGACACCCTGCGCGAATACAACCAGTTTCTGCTGTTCTCGCTCGATGACAAGACACTCGACATCCCCGAGTTGAAAGAATACTTTGAGAGTCCGCTCGACGACCCCATCGAGAAACGGGTGGAAAGCATCGTCTCTGCAGCGGCAGTCCGCATGATTTACAGCAACCCGAACATCCCTCAGAAAAACAAGCAGAAGGTAGCCATCCAAACTGCGCGTGACAGCCGCCAGGCCTTGCAAATCGCCAAAGTGGAATACCACGCCCAAACCAAAAACCTCTCAGTGAGGGAATACGAGCGCCGCAAGGCCGCTATTCCGCTCATCAGGAGGGCTATGATGTGCCGCAATGCCATAAGAAAGGGAGTAAAGACAAGTGTCAACATTCTCATCCACTACGTCTTCGGACCAGTCGGCATAGCCGTCAAGCAGGGTGCGATGTTTGCTTGGAGCGTCATCCCACAGCCCGTACGCGACACCATCAAGCGTACGGCCACCGAAGTGGTGGAGAAGGCCACCACAATCATCGGCAACTGCGTGGAAGCCATTCGTCATACTGCAGTGGGCAGGAAGGTGGAGCAAGTGGTGCAGAAAGTGGCACCCATCATCTCACGCGGGGTGGAAAAGGTGAAGAAGAAGACACGCGCCTTTGTTGACCGGATGAAGAGTTACATCCCCAACTTCATTTAAGGCGTGTCCGATGTATTCTGTTAAGTAGGTGAACAAAATGTCATTTCTAAACACATGACCAACGAGTTTGTCAAATTCAAGAACCAGATGACGACGGCGCTGCTGAGCAGTCCCATCGTCTATGTGCCCCATTTTCACCACAAACTCATCGACGACGCCCTCACTGGCATCATCGCCCCCAGCCAGGGGCGGTGTGTGGTCGAGGGGCTCTCTTTTGATGACCTCGTGGAGTTCGACTGCGGGCAAAACCGTGTGTTGGATTTCAAGACAAAAGCCCTCGACACCTACATGGCCTCCAACAACAACCTCGTGCAGTTGCTCAAGGATGTCGCCACGTGCAAGGGCTTTCCGGCATCGAGACCCGTGGTGGTGCTCCTGAAGAATTTTTCCACATATCTTCAGCAGCCCGAGGTGCAGAGCATGCTCGCCCTCTTCGCCGCTCAGTACGAGCGCCAGCGGGTCCACGCACTCTCCACGGTCATCATCGTCTCGCAGCAGCCTGTGAGCATGCTTCCTCCAGAGGTGTCGCGCTATGTCAGCGTCATCCAGCCGGCAGCACCATCAGAAGAAGAAATCATGCAGCTGCTCAGCCGATGGCCGGTGTCGGCACGACACATCAATGAGGAGGCCGAGATGAGGCGCGACCTCTGCCGAACACTCCAGGGACTTCAGATGTACGAAATCCGCCAGATTATGCGGTCGGCCCTGACTCGCACGGGCGAGCACATCTCTGCCATCACCAAGCAACTTGCTCTCGAGGAGAAGAAAAACATCGTGAGGAAGTCGGGCATCATCGAGGTAGTCGACACCGATGTCAACTTCAGTCAGGTGGGCGGGCTCAGTGTGCTCAAGTATGACCTCGAGCGCAAGGGGAATATCTTCAAGCACCTCAGCCTCGCGCAGGAAAACCATGTGCCATTGCCCAAGGGGGTGCTCATCATCGGCATGCCTGGCTGCGGAAAGAGCATGATAGCCAAGTCCATCGCCCATGAGTTCGGCGTCTCCCTCCTCCGTCTCGACATCAACCGCCTGATGGGGATGTACGTGGGACAGAGCGAGGCCAACCTGCGCCAGGCTCTTGCCACCGCCGAGGCCGCACATCCCTGCGTGCTGTGGATTGACGAGATAGAGAAGGCATTCCATGGTTCCAACGGCCAGCAGAGCGACATGCTCGTCATGCGCCTCATGGGGCATTTCCTCACCTGGATGCAGGAGCGGCGAACGCCTGTGTTCATCGTCGCCACCGCCAACGACGTCATGAGGCCGGAGTTCATGCGAAAGGGGCGTTTCGACGAGGTGTATTTCGTCGATTTCCCCACACACAAGGAGCGCATACAGATACTGAGAAAGAAACTGGAACGTTTCACCGAGGTGCCCGACAGCATCTTCGACTTCAGCGACCTCACCGACTATGGACTACTGGTGGATGGAATGAAGGGGCACTACGGTGGCTTCTCGGGCGCGGAAATCGAGAGTGTGGTCAACATGGTGGTAGAGCGGAAGTTCATGGATTATGTGAACAAACTAAAGGAGAGTGGCGGGGAGCGTCCTCCAAAAGAGAAAATCACCAAGAATGACTTCGCACTTGCAGTGCAAGCCATCCAACCTGCGGTCATGGCCAACCAAGTCTCTAACCCAAACAATAATTCCGGAGACCAGAAACCCGAACCCACCAATATCGAACGAATCCTAAAAATGCAGGAGACCTATCATTTCAAACGGGCATCAAGAAAATGAGAGGGATAATAATTCATAATTCATAATTCATAATTCATAATTCATAATTGAAAATTGAATATTGAAAATTTAGTCGGCTTTCGCCCTCAAAGCATATGTCTAAACTCCTAAACTACTAAACTCCCTCAAAAACTCCAAAACTCCCAATCTCCCAATCTCCCTCAAAAACTCCCTCAAGAAACTCCCAAACTCCT
>CAMHEL010000187.1 GCA_946184125.1 uncultured Prevotellaceae bacterium | reverse complement strand
AGCTCGTCGGCCTTGTCCTTGTTGAATTTCAGGATGCGCTGCATCTTGATTTCCAACAGGCGGAGGATGTCGTCGCGGGTCACTTCGCGGATGAAGTGCTTGGTGAAGGGAGCCAGGCGCTCGTCGATGTAGCTGACGGCGGAGTCGAGGTCGGGGGCGTTCTCGAAGGGCTTGCCCTTGTAGATGCGCTCCTCGATGAATATCTTCTCGAGTGAGGCGAAATGCAACTGCTCGAGCAGTTCGCCGCGCTTGATTTCAAGTTCCTGCCTGAGCAGGTCTTTCGTGTGGTCGGCGGAGTGCCTCAGCAGGTCGCTGACCGTGAGGAACTCTGGCTTCTTGTTGACGATGACGCAGCAGTTGGGCGAGATGTTAATCTCGCAGTCGGTGAAAGCGTAGAGGGCGTCGATGGTCTTGTCCGACGACACGCCGGGCGCGAGATGGACGAGAATCTCCACCTGGGCGGCGGTGTTGTCGTCCACTTTCTTCACCTTGATTTTGTTGTTGGCGATGGCCTTCAGTATCGACTCGATAACCGTGGTGGTGGTCTTGCTGTAGGGGATTTCGCGTATGACGAGCGTCTTGGTGTCAAGCTTCTCGATTTTCGCCCTTACCCTCAGACCGCCGCCCCTCTGCCCGTCGTTGTAGCGGCTGACGTCGATGGAACCACCCGTCGGGAAGTCGGGGAAGAGTTGGAAGGGCTCACCCCTCAGGTAACTGATGGCGGCATGGCAGAGCTCGCAGAAGTTATGGGGCAGGATTTTCGAGGTGAGGCCGACGGCGATGCCCTCGGTGCCTTGGGCAAGGAGCAGTGGGAACTTCACGGGCAGCGTGATGGGCTCCTTGTTGCGGCCGTCGTAGCTCATCTGCCATTGTGTGGTCTTGGGGTTGAAGACCGTGTCGAGGGCGAATTTCGACAGTTTGGCCTCGATGTATCGTGGCGCTGCCGCACGGTCGCCCGTGAGGATGTTGCCCCAGTTGCCCTGAGTGTCCACAAGCAGTTCTTTCTGGCCGATGGCCACCAGGGCGTCGCCGATGGAGGCGTCGCCATGGGGGTGGAACTGCATGGTGTGCCCCACGATGTTGGCCACTTTGTTGAAGCGTCCGTCGTCCATGCGCTTCATGGAGTGCAGGATGCGCCTCTGCACGGGCTTCAGGCCGTCGTCAATCTGGGGCACGGCACGCTCGAGGATGACATAAGAGGCATAGTCGAGGAACCAGTTCTGGTACATGCCGCTGAGGTGTCTCACGGCAGAGGCATCGAACCGGTTGGCAGGACGGTAGTCGCTGTGCTCGTCTTCCGTCAGGCCATCTTCCTGCTCGTCTTCTGTCGGGGCTTCCCCCTGTTCGTCATCTTCCGTCAGGCCGTCGTCCTGTTCCGTTGGCGTATCGTCATCGGAGGCGGAGTCGTCGGTCTGTGTGCCCTCGCTGTCCTGCTCCGCTGGCGTATCGTCGTCGGAGGTGGGGGTGTCAGTCTGTGTGGTCTCGCCGTCCTGTTCCGTTGGCGTGTCGTCGTCGGAGGTGGGGGTGTCAGTCTGTGTGGTCTCGTCGTCTTTGGTCTCGTCGTCTCTTATCTCGTCGTCCATAGTGGGGTCGTGCGATTTTATTGATTATTTTGCTTGTTGTTTTGTGGCTTGTTATACTCCTTTGAGCTTTCGCTTCGACTTTCGCTCTGACTCAGGGAGTTGTCATGTTATTATTCTGTTTTTGAGTTCCTAATGGCCTGACGTCTAAAGACTTTTTGGGAGTTTAGTGTTTTTGGAGTTTTGGAGTTTCGGAGTTTCGGAGTTTAGACATATGCTTTGTGGCACACGGTCTAAAGTCTAAAGTCTAGTGTCTAGCGTCTAAAGTCTTTTTTAGGAGTTTCGGAGTTTAGACATATGCTTTGTGGCACACGGTCTAACGTCTAGCGTCTAAAGTCTAGTGTCTAACGTCTAGCGTCTAGTGTCTAGTGTCTAAAGTCTAGCGGTCACCGATGGCCGATCTCGGCCGTCTAAAGTCTAAAGTCTAAAGTCTAAAGTCTAAAGTCTAAAGTCTAAACTCAAATCTCAACGTCTAACGTCTTTATAGACTTTCAGTATCGTGTCCACCACGGTCTGTGTCTGCTCCTTTCTGCCGAGGGTGATGCGCAGGCACGACTCAAGGCCCTTGTCGGCCATGAACTTGATCTTGTAGTCTTGTATGGAGAGCTCCTTGAGGAGCTGGTCCTTAATCTCGATGGGGTATTTGATGAGGATGAAGTTGGCCACCGACTTGTAGACCTTGAAACCTGGCAGGTCACCCAACTCCTTCTTGTAGAGCTGACGGCCCCATTCCATATCGTCGGCAACATGGCGGTAGTGGTCCTCGCTGTCGAATGCGGCAAGCGCCACAGCCTCTGAGAAGCGGTTGAAACCTAAGTATTTGTTGACATAGCTCAGGAACTGGTCGTGCCCCTTGCCGATGAAGCCGAAACCGACTCTCAGACCGGGAAGTCCATAGAATTTGGAGAGGGTACGCGAGATGATGAGGTTGTCGTAACGCTCGATGAGGGGAGCGATGTAGGCGGTGTCGGTGGTGATGAAACTGGCATAAGCCTCGTCGATGAGCACCATGGTGTCGCTCGGGATGTTCTCCATAATCTTGCCGATCTCCTCGGGGGTCAGACCATTGCCCGTGGGGTTGTTGGGAGAGGCGAGGAGCAGCATCCGCGGGTGGATGTCGTTCGTGTAGTCGATGACTTCCTGAATGTCGTACGCGAAGGTGTCGCCTGCCTCATGAAGGGGGTACATCCGGAATTCGCCGCCGCATTCGCCGGCAATGCGGTTGTAGTACCACCACGAGAATTCGGGGATGAGGATGGTCTTGTTGTCACCTGTCATCAGAAAATAGTGAACGGCGTTTTTCAGGATGTCCTCGCCGCCATACCCCAGCAGGACCTGCTGCTCGGGCACACCGTAAATCTCGCTTAAGCGAACACTGATGACGCTCTTCTTGCCCTGGTCGTAGATGCGGGTATAGAAACAGAGAGTCTCGGGGTCGAAGCTCTTGATGGCATCTATGACCTTCTGACTCGGCTTGAAGTTGAATTCGTTTCTGTCCAAATAGTTCATAATCTGTATGTTTTAGTCTTTTTATTTAGTCTTTGATACGCATGAGGATAAGTCCTGCGATAATCCAGATGATTTCACGCACACGGCAGATGATGCTCACGAAGATGCCAAGAGCTGCCGACAGACCCAAGGCGGCGATGGAGAGCACGAAACCGCCTTCCTGAACGCCGAGCTGCATCGGAAGAAAACCAATGAGGTTGGCGAAAAGGGTGGTGAACGACAGGATGAGTATCGCGTGAAGGAAGGTGAGAAGGGCACCCATGGCTCCTCCTCCGCAATCGACGCCGAACAGCCAGAGCATGAACATGATTTCGAGGCTCTGGATGATGCGGGAAAGATATTCGAGAAGCAGGCTGCTGTAGAAAGCACTCTTGTCTTGCTGGTGCAGGGCTGCTATCTGTTTGTCGATGTTGTGAAGCGACTGGGAGTGATTCGTTGCGAAACGCTCGCTCCAGCCTTTCAGACCGGGGATTTTCCCTATCCACCTGATGGTCTTGTGTACCAAGCCGTTGCGGTAGCCTTTGTAGAAAAAGTAGAAGGCGATGAGGCAGAAGACGACGATGATGCCCAGCACCGACCATACGACAGGGGTGAGGGGTAGGTCGCCGGCGGCGGCAAGACCGAGATAGAGGAAAACGGAGGTGAACCAAAGCCAGAAGTGGGCGACGAAGTGCATCATGGCGTAAAGAATGACCGACGAGGTGGCATGCTGCTTGTCGATGTCTTTCGACAGCTCCATGATACGGTATGGCTCGCCACCTAAACCTCCCACCGGAGTGGCGTAGTTCAGAGCGTAGCCGGTGATGGTCAGACGGTAGATGCGCCAGAAACTCACACGGGCCTGGGGGTCGCCGTTGGCACGGATGATGCTCTGCCAAGCAAGGGCGTTGACACCGTAGACGATAAACCATACCCCGATGATGGGAACAAGCCAGTAGCCGGCATGGCAAAGGTGATGCCACAACTCGGTGAAGCTGACATCGAAAGTGACAAGCATGACCACCACCATGGCCACGCCGAAGAAGAAGAAGAGGTTGTTGAGCCTTTGTTTCGTCCACTTCATAATGCTTGTCGTTACAACTGGTCGGCTATCCTACGGCAAAAGGCCTCATGACGGCGGTTGACATAGAGGGTGAGAAGCCCCATGGCGATAATCTCGAAGAGGAAATTGCACACAGGCACGTCTATCAGACAGAAGAGAAAGAGCCAGAACGAGCGGAAATTGAACGTGAGAAGCCCGTTCCAAGGCATCAGCGACAGCGAGGAGCTGTGAAGCTTTTCACGTATCGCAGGGGGAATGGCTGCCGCATTGCCATATTTCTCATGAAGCGTCTTCAGGAGCCGCTGCAGCTGGGGAGTGGCGGATTCCTGCATCTTTGTGTAGCCGATATAGGAGTACTGGAAGGCCTTTTCGAGCAAGTGGCCTTTCCAGCTCATCTGGTCGTATATCTCCTGCTGGCGCCCCGAGGCGTCGAGCTCGCTGCCTTTCTCACCCTTCAGGAAGAAGAGGTGTACCTGGATGTAGTAGTCGGCAAGACGTTGCTGACCCGCCAAACCTACAACGCCGGAATAAAGGCCTAAGAAGAACACCACAAGGGTGGCTATCAGCACGTTCTGCGACGTGTCGGATATGCCGAACAAACCGAACTCCAGGGAATGGTGGTGGTAGAAACGGATGACAAGGGCGAGGTAGATGGGGGTGAACCACACAAAACCCGCTATGCCGTCGAGAATGCGGCCCAGATGACTCTTCTGACCTGTCATACGGGCAAGCTGGCCATCGGTGCAGTCGAGTATGTCGGCTACAAGAAGAAGTATGATGGCTATCACGTTGGCCATGAGACCGGAAACGCCCTCGTAATACCAACTGCCATGGACGAAAAACACGCAACTGCCTGCTCCGAAGAACATCGACAGGACGGTCACCATGTTGGGATGGATGTGAAGGCTGGCAAAGCCACGCGCACAGTAATAGCATATCGGGCGCACGACGTGATAGTCGAGCCAATCCTCGGTTTCTGCAGACTTCAGGGTCTGGTATATTTTCTTATTCATAATAAAAGGGCATATCATGCCGAAACCGTCGTGAGGAAAAACCTCTTGCCGGTTTCCGATTTTCCAAATATGTAACACCACCGTAAAATGCACTCTACAGGCACATTCCCGACGATGATGTCCTGGTTTCCATAAGGAGGAAAAGCAGGATGAGGTGGGGTAACCCTTAATTCGGCGGCTAAATTAGAAATAATCCGTGAAATACGCAAATTTTCTGTTGGCAAAGTGGCGGAAAGGGCTTTTAGGGGGGTACATTTCACCTCTGTCATGCGTCAGAATCTATATAATAGGTGGGGCTTGGCGGCTCTACTGCTAACTCTCGTAAATGAAACGACTATGAACATCCGGTTTTTTGCTGTTCTGACAAGCGTGCTGCTCTCCGCGGCTGCTGTGGCGAAGGTGAAAGTGAAATGCAACGCACCGCAGGCGCATTATGCGGCCTCACGACTGGCCGATGCCGGCAGGAAATACGACATCGTCATCGACGTGAGCAACAAGGGCGAGGCCGAGGGCTATACACTCCGACGCAAAGGACGGCGAGTCACCATTACTGGAAACGATGCTGCGGGCACCATCTATGGCGCCAACCGCATAGCCGAGATTTATGCCCTCCACCACACCCTCGACAGCCTGCACTTCCTCGACGAGGCACCCACCATGAAGCTCCGGGGCGCTTGCGTGGGATTGCAGAAGACGGTTTACCTGCCAGGCCACCGAGTCTATGAGTACCCCTATACGCCCGACAACTTCCCGTGGTTTTACGACAAGGCGTTGTGGCTGCGATACCTCGACATGCTCGCCGCCAACAACCTCAACACGGTGTATCTGTGGAACGGACACCCCTTCGCATCGCTCGTCAAACTCCCCGACTATCCCTTCGCACCCGAGGTCGACGACGAAACGATGCACCTCAATCAGGAGATGTTCGCTTTCCTCACCTCCGAGGCGCAGCGGAGGGGCATAAGGGTCATTCAGATGTTCTACAACATCATCGTGTCGAAACCTTTCGCCGACCACTACGGCATCAAGACGCAGGACCGCAACAGGCCCATCACACCGCTCATTGCCGACTACACACGAAAGTCCATCGCAGCCTTCGTACAGAAATACCCCGACGTGGGATTCCTCATCTGCCTCGGCGAGGCCATGTCGGGCATTGACACCGACATCGAGTGGATGACAAAGACCGTCATTCCGGGCATACGCGACGGACTGGCTGCCTCGGGGCGCACCGACACACCGCCCATCATTCTCCGCTCGCACGACACCGACGGACCGGCGGTGCTCGCGCGAGCGCTGCCGCTCTATCCCAATATCTACACGATGTGCAAATACACGGGCGAGAGCCTCACCACCTACGAGCCAGGGGGACCTTGGGGGGAGACGCAGCGACAACTGGCTGCCGCCGCGCCCATACATATCAGCAACGTGCATATACTCGCCAACCTCGAGCCATGGCGATGGTCGTCACCGGCATTCGTCCAGAAAGCGGTGAAGGCCATGCTGCGCGTTCATGGTGCCAAAGGGCTCCATCTTTACCCACAGGCTTCCTATTGGGACTGGCCTTATACTGCCGACAGACTGCCCGATGGGGGGCGGATGCTGCAAATCGACCGCGACTGGATGTGGTACAAGGCGTGGGGGAGGTATGCATGGGACAGCCGGCAGGGCGACGACAGCGACTACTGGAAACAGGTGCTGGCCGATTATTATGGCATCGATTCGCTCGCAGCCGCCAACCTCTTGAGGGCTTACGACGAGGCAGGGGAAATCGCACCCAAACTCATCCGGCGCTTCGGCATCACCGAGGGTAACCGACAGACGCTACTGCTCGGCATGAAGATGGCTCAACTGGTCAATCCCTACAAATTCAATATCTACCCGGGATTCTATGAGAGTTGCGGTCCCGAGGGGGAGAAACTCATCGACTATGTGGAGAGGGAGTGGAAGGGACTGCCGCATCATGGCGAACTGCCGCTCGACATCGCCAGCCAGTGCGTGGAGCATGGAAAAGCGGCGTCGGAGGCCTTCGACCGAGTGGCGGCATGTCACCCCACGCGGCATGCTGAGGAACTGAGGCGCGTGGGGGCCGACATTGCCAACTATGCCATCTTCGCCCTCGCCTTCCAGCAGAAAGTGCTCGCAGCAAAGGAGGTGCTCAACTATAAATGGTCGAAGGACATCGCCCATCTCGACAGCGCCGTTCCCCTCCTCGAGGGCAGTCTCAGACTATGGAAGATGCTCGCTGCCATGACCGACAGCACCTATCTCTATGCCAACTCCATGCAGACGGCTCAGCGGCGCATCCCCGTGGGGGGCGACAACGGCAATTTCAAGACGTGGAGGGAGATGGTGCCGGTCTATGAGGAGGAACTGGCACACCTGAAGGAGCATATCCGTCAACTGCGGCAGCCACGCAGCACGGTGGCCGTAGTGGTGGAGCCTGCCGTCCCGGCCCAGGTCATGCTGACCTTTGCAGGGAGTCCGGGAAGCGTGGGGCAGAAGGAAGGCCAGGCGGCAACGGCCTTGATGGCACCCGGAGCATTGCTCTATGAGGGGCGGGGAGAGCGCATCGACAGCATCGCACCCGAACTCAAGGGCCTCCAGGCGCTGGTCCTCAACCGCGACACCACACGCATCGAAGGCACCACCGTGGCTTTCGAATGCGACCAGCCCGTGCAGATGCTCGTCGGCTTCTTCAACGATGATGACCCCAAATGGGCAAAACCACCACGACTGGAGACCGACGCCACCGGCAATGAGTACGGACAGGCGGAGCCGCTCATCACCAACGCCATCAACATGACGGGTATGCCGCCGGTAAACATCCACGCCTATCGCTTCACCGCCGGAAAGCATGTCGTCAATCTGCCTAAGGGCATCATCATGGTGGCAGGATTTACCACCACCACCTTGCGTACCCGTGATGCCGGCCTGCAAGGCGCCGGCGACGAGGTCGACTGGCTGTTTAATTAGTTCGCAGGGGCTTTATAGAGAATTTGGCTTGTCAAATGCCGAAAAGCGTAAAGGAGCGCGGGCGACACGCCCGCATCGACCAATTCTTTCGAACTTATCCGTAGGGTCTTAGCTCGTCTAAGACCGAAAACGAAAGCCACGGCGGCCTGAAGGGCCAGCACGCTCTCCGTGGCGCACACTTACAAAGTATACTGAATATGAGACTCCGCAATCCACGGCGGCCTGAAGTGCCAGCACGCTCTCCAGAGTTCACTCTCAAAAGTATACTGAATACAAGACTCCGCAATCCACGGCGGCCTGAAGGGCCAGCACGCTCTCAGCCCAGGGCAGCGCCCTGGGTCTTAATTCGCGCGCTAACTTTTCGCCCTGAAAGGGCATAAGCCTTTGATTTATAAGTAGATGAGGTTTTGTAGTTTTGAAATTTCAAGATTAGGAAACCGCATTAAATCGTAACCAATGCCTAAGCGAAACGGTTCCTCCGAAACAGGCATATGTAATATCATTATGGCCAGTCTTTTCCCCAGGAAGAAGATTAAAA
>CAMHEL010000186.1 GCA_946184125.1 uncultured Prevotellaceae bacterium | reverse complement strand
GACGTATTGAATATCAGGATTTTCAATCCGGAAATCGCATTAAAAATGCTTATATTCAATGCAGGTGGATTGAAATCCACCTGAACCCCAAACCGCCGATTAATTTCCGGCCATCCATTTTCGCCACGATAATCATTGTCGGGATCTCCGTGTTCCTCATTCCCTATCTCTCTCTTTACCCAGTTGCGTGAACATCACCCCCGCCTGACTAATACGCATAAATATGCAATCATTCGGTTTGCAACCGTGCCCTGTTTTTTCAAAATCTTCGTCTTCATAGAAAATTGTTTTCGTTATTCATTGCTGTTTCTCGAAAAATTGGTAATTTTGCAAAAAGTTTGAAGAAATTGCTGATTATAAATACAAACCAATATTTGACATTTTACCTATGAAACTGAATGATTATGCAAAAATGATTGTTGCATCGATTGCCATGTTGATGCTGCAATTTCAAACTATGTTCGCTGTTAATATAGCGTATAGTTTGACGACCCATGTGGACGGACGGACAATCTCAGGAACTGTCAGTCTTGACGCTGGTGAAAGCCTGGAGGCCAACATGCCCCAGAAGTTCTGGCGTGCCTACACCACTTATAAGTATTATAGTGATGCAGCCAAAACGCAGGAAATCACGGTGGCGCCGTCAGAAGATGCCACCGTCTATGTCGACTATGTGTTTGACTCTCCCTTTGTGCTGTCTGACACCGTAGGACCTTATTGGTATCATCTGAGGTCCTTCTATGCCAATGGCATGGCCTACTATTATTATACTGACGGCAACACCATTTTGGCTGAAAAAGAAAATAAGAATGGTTCATTCGCAATACCCAGCGGTCATACGGAAGATAATTTCCTGTGGGCCTTTTATGGCGACGGTTATTATCTGAATTTGAAGAACAAAGGTATTGCGAATACATGGCTGGGACATAATGCTGACGAAGTGGATCATTTAAACAAGGCCCACCCTGTCATGAAAGACAGTCCAATGAATCCAGGATGGCAGTTATACCTTTCTATTTATGAGAAGGACCATGTCCAACAGTTTGTCTTAGGTGTTCCCCAGGAAAATGACTCACTTTCTGTGTATACTCCTGTGATTGGCGAACGGAATATGAGCGGCAATACAGGCATCGTCATGCCGCATGAATTGGACAATTCATGCGAATACACCGACCAAGCCGTGCTGGATTACAGCAAGGGTAAAATCACATGGTGCTTGTTCTTTGGAACCATGAAGACAGAGCAAGGACCCGATGCCAATATCTGGCATGTGGAGTATCGTGTCTCCTACGACAGCAACAACATCATCGACCGTTATTTCTACGAAAAAGAGGTGCAAGAGAAAGCCGTAGACTACTATTTCACTGACAAAAAGTCGTACTTGACCTACGAATACTACCATGATGAGGCCATGACGGAGCCTTGGGACCCGGAAAGCACTACCGACCTGATACCCACCAAGCCCAACACCATTGTCTATGTCAGGGCCATCTTCCCCAAGGAAGAGCATTATGTGACAGACCATTGGATTACGCTCGTCCTTCCGTATGACGTAGAGAACCTGGCAGAATGGTTCGGAACCGCTGCCGACAACACGACTCCTGCAGTGAGAGTGCTGGAATATGACGGATTGACCATGGAGGAGTATCCTTTCTATTCGCTGCATTTCTCGCCAGCCAATAAAATAGAAGCCAACAAGCCCTATCTGTTCAAGGCCGATGAGATCCTGGCCGACAAGTACCTGCCTCTGGCCATGGGAACGGACGAGGCCGCAATGGGGGATGAGTCTCTCGTAGAGGTCACTGAGTTCAATGCCCCGGGAAGCACTCGACCTGACGTCTATGTCTCTATGATAGGAACATACGACGGCAAGGACCTGCTCGCAGTGAGCCCCAATGATGAAGGTGATTACGACTATATCTATTTCTATTTCGGATACAATGCCAAATACGACAAAGACAATACAAGCTATGTCGGAGATGAAGCAGCGGAAGGGAAATATCCCTACAATTTCTATCAAGTGAAGAGTCTTGCCACTCCTGTCACCATCCCGCAAAACCGCTGCTATTTCAAGATTTATTCGACGGAAGACCAGGCGGTGAATTATTTGCGAATGGACTTCAATTCAAATGCAACAGGTATTCCTGAAATCATCTCCCTCAGCCCAACTTATATGGCAAAGAGGCAAGGAGTTTATCATATCAACGGCCAGCGGGTACGCGATAATGCCAATTCTTTGGAGAACCTTCCCAAAGGCTTGTATATTGTGAATGGTGAAAAAGTAATCATAAAGTAAAGGAGGAACAGACAATGAAAAAGAAATCGATTTATATGCCGCCCATGGTAGAAATATTTTTCATGGATATGGAGAATGTGTGCGGTGTGAAAGCATCAGAAACAAAAGGAACGACCGACTACCAAGACATCAGCAACATCGGAGGAAACGACGACGACAATGTCGCACCCACGTCAAACAGCATCTGGTTCGACCCGAATGAGAATGCAGGAGGTCCCGGTGTCCAATAAAGTCCCGGTGTCCAACAAAGTTCGGCTGTCCAACAAAGTTTGGCTGTCCAATAAATAAGTCTCCTATATAGATAATAGGTCGGGGTCCAACTTAGGATCTCGACCTTTTTTTCTTTATTTATCCCGAATTTGAGAATTTAAGAATTCTTTCATTATGATAAGCTCAGGTGGATTTGCAATCCACCTGCATTGATTATTAGCATTTTTAATGCGATTTTCGGATTTAAAATCCTGATATTCAATGCGTCGGGATTGCAAATCCCGACGAACATTACTTTATGAGTATAAGCATTTTAATGCGATTTGCGGATTGAAAATCCTGATATTCAATGCGTCGGGATTGCAAATCCCGACGAACATTACTCAGCGTTTATTTCGTTCAGGTGGATTTGCAATCCACCTGCATTTAATATTAGCATTTTTAATGCGATTTTCGGATTGCAAATCCACGTCTAAAGCCTAATAAAATTCCTTCCTTAAAATTATCGGGGCAAAATAGTGGCGTATCACTTTTTTTTGTTATTTTTGCACACCAAAAACACCTAAATAATTAATCTCATTATGAAACCAACATTGTTATTGCTTGCCGCCGGCATGGGTAGCCGTTATGGCGGTCTCAAACAGCTCGATGGACTCGGACCTAACGGGGAAACCATCATGGACTATTCCATCTATGATGCCATCAAAGCAGGATTCGGAAAAATCGTCTTCGTCATCAGAAAGGATTTCGAACAGGAGTTCCGTGAGAAAATCCTTAGCAAATATGAGGGGCACATCCCCGCTGAACTGGTCTTCCAAAGCCTTGACACCCTGCCCGAGGGATTCACACCACCAGAGGGAAGGGTCAAACCATGGGGCACCAACCATGCCGTTATGATGGCGGCTAATGTCATCAAAGAGCCTTTCTGCGTCATCAACTGCGACGACTTCTACAACCGCGACGCATATATGGTCATCGGAAAATTCCTCTCCGAACTGCCCGAGGGCAGCACCAACAAATATGCCATGGTAGGATTCAGGGTGGGGAACACACTCTCTGAAAACGGCACCGTGGCAAGGGGCATCTGCTCGAAAAACGAAGAGGGACACCTCACCACCGTCGTGGAAAGAACGGAAATCATGAGGGTCAACGGACCCATCTGCTACAAGGACGAGAACGGGGAATGGGTCGCCATTGACGACAACACACCCGTCAGCATGAACATGTGGGGCTTCACTCCCGACTATTTCGAGCACAGCGAGGCCTATTTCAAGGAGTTCCTCAGCGACCCGAAGAACATGGAGAACCTCAAGGCGGAGTTCTTCATCCCGCTCATGGTCAACAAACTCATCTGCGAGAATACCGCCACCGTGAAGGTGCTCGACACCACCAGCAAGTGGTTCGGCGTCACTTACTCCGCCGACAGGCCAAGCGTCGTCGAGAAAATACAGAAACTCATAGAGGAGGGGGTATATCCCAGCAAACTCTTCTAATAACGCAGACCATCGTACGGGTGGGTTCCAAGAACACACCTAAAGCCATGCAAGGCAAGGTGATGCACTTTGCCTTGCATTTATGGTGTGCGCTGTGCCTTTTCAGCCCCCTCATTTTTTCACACCTATTAGATAACTGCCCCTTACCTACTTATATGAACCTCAATCTCATCACCGAGGAACAGGCGGCATCGCTGAACGCCTTCATCGATAATGCCAACAACATCATTCTCTGCTGTCACAAAAGCCCCGACGGCGACGCCATCGGTTCCATGCTCGGCTTCGCTGAATTCCTCAGGATAAAAGGAAAATCTCCCATGATTGTCGCTCCCGACGCATACCCCGACTTCCTCAGATGGATGCCGGGCAACGAGCGCATCGTCAGATACGACAAACACAAAGAGGACGTGGAGGCGGCTTTCCAAAAGGCCGACCTCGTCGTATGCCTGGACTTCAATGCCACAAAACGGGTGCTCGACATGCAGGAGACGCTCGAGAACACCAAAGCCGACATCGTCGTCATCGACCACCACGAACAGCCGGAAATCAATGCCAACCTCATCATCTCTTACCCGCAGATGTGCAGCACTTGCGAAATCGTCTTCCGAATTATATGGCAGATGCAGCAGTTCGACGCCTTCTCGCGCAACGGGGCGATTTGCCTCTATACAGGAATGATGACCGACACCGGAGGATTCACCTACAACGCCTCAAGGGCCGAAATCTACCTCATCATCGGAGAACTGCTTACCAAGAAATTCGATAAGGACAAAATATACCGCAATGTATACAACAACTACTCGGAATGGTGCATCAAAATGAGGGGATATGTCCTCAGCCAGAAACTCACTGTCATCCCGGGAAGCCACGCCTGCTACTACATCCTCACCAAGGAGGAGATGAAGCGCTACCACTTCATGAAGGGCGATGCTGAAGGACTGGTCAACGAACCGCTGCGCATCAAGGGCATGAGGCTATCCATCTCGGTGAGAGAGGACACCGAACGGGAGAACACCTTCTGGGTCAGCCTCAGGTCGGTAGACCAATATTACTGCAACAAACTGGCCGAGGAATTCTTCAATGGAGGAGGACACCTCAATGCCGCAGGTGGAAGAATCAACGGCACCCTCGAAGACGCAGAACAAATCATCCACAGAGCCATCCTCGCCTTCGCCAAAAGAAACGAAAAAAATTGATTTCGGCTTCGCCGTTCCGGCTGCGCCATTCCGGCTGCGCCGATTGAAAATTGAAAATTGAAGATTGAAAATTATTTTCGGCTTCGCCGTTCCGGCTCGCCGATTTGATGACTTTCGAAATGGATTTCTTTCGAACTCATTGGTAGGGTCTTAGCTCGTCTAAGACCGCTACACATAATCTTCAATCTTCAATTATCAATCTTCAATCGGCGCAGCCGGAATCAATCTTCAAGTAACTCTTCAGCGATTCTTACGTTCAGGTGGATTTGCAATCCACCTGCATTTAATATTAGCATTTTTAATGCGATTTTCGGATTGCAAATCCTGATAATCAATGCGTCGGGATTGCAAATCCCGACGAACATTACTTGACTGACCCTTGTTTGCTTGGCGCGGGGAATGACGACGCTAGACTTTAGACGAAGCCCGAAACCAACGAACATACGTCTAAACTCCCAAACTCCCAAACTCCTAAACTCCTTCAAGAATAACTCCTCCTCCCCTCGAAATAAAAATTAACCCTTTTCTTTTTGCCATCACGGCGAATTGTGCTAACTTTGCACCGCAATAATTCATAAACCATTTCAAATGAAGAATTTCTCATCTATCATGATGGCGCTGGCTGCCCTCCTTATGCTCGTGGCGTGCAACGATTCCGAAACCTATGCCGACCAGAAAGACAAGGAGCGCGATGCCATCAACAAGTTCATAAAAGCACAAGGCATCAACGTCATTTCAGAAAGTGAGTTCAATCGCGACACCATCACCGATGTCAGTAAAAAAGAATTCGTGCTCTTCGAAAACACTGGCATCTACATGCAGATTGTAAGAAGAGGATGCGGGGAAAAAATCAAAAACGGACAGACCGTCAACGTCCTCTGCCGCTTCAATGAGTACAACCTCCTCAAGGACTCCTTGAAACTCTCCAACAATGTCATCGCCAACTCCTCGCTGCCCGACAAAATGTCGGTCACCAATACCCTGGGCACGTTCAATGCCACCTTTGTCTCCGGACTGATGCTCCAGACTTACGGCACTTCGTCGGTGCCAGCAGGATGGCTCACGCCACTCACTTACATCAATATCGGTAGACTGCTCAAAGAGAGTGACCAGTTCGCTAAGGTCAACCTTATCGTGCCTCACAGCCAGGGCACGCAGTACGCACTCTCGAATGTTTACCCCTGTTATTATGAATTAACCTACGAAAAAGGTATATGACACTTATCAAATCCATCTCAGGCATTAGAGGCACTATCGGGGGCCATGCCGGCGACACGCTCAACCCGCTCGACATCGTCAAATTCACTACAGCATACGCCACTTTCCTGCAGAGAAGCGGGATGGCTAAAAACAAAAAGGTCGTCGTGGGAAGCGACGCACGCATCTCACGCGAAATGGTGAGGAGCATCGTCTGCGGAACACTCATCGGAATGGGATTCGATGTCATCGACATCGGGCTCGCCACAACGCCTACCACCGAGCTCGCCGTCACCATGGCTGAAGCCGACGGTGGCATCATCATCACCGCAAGCCATAACCCAAGACAGTGGAACGCGCTGAAACTGCTCAACAACCTCGGAGAGTTCCTCAACAAAGATGAGGGAAACACCGTGCTCGACATCGCTGAGAAAGAGGACTTCGACTACGCCGATGTCGACCATCTCGGACAGTATACCCGCGATGAGTCGTTCGCTAAACGACATGTCGATGCCGTCGTCAATCTCGCGCTCGTCGATGCTGAGGCGATAAGAAAAGCTGGATTCCGCGTCTGCGTCGATACTATCAACAGCGTCGGGGGCATCATTCTGCCACAACTGCTCGGCAGACTGGGCGTGGGCTACACCATCCTCAACGGAGAGCCCACCGGCGACTTCGCGCACAATCCCGAACCCCTGGAGAAAAACCTCGGAGGTATCATGGCGGAGATGCGCACCGGAAAGTACGACCTGGGTATCGTGGTCGACCCCGACGTCGACAGGCTCGCTTTCATCTCAGAAGACGGCACCATGTTCGGCGAGGAATACACCCTCGTGGCGGTCGCCGACTATGTGCTGGGGCATACCCCCGGAAACACCGTATCGAACCTCTCCTCGACGCGTGCCTTGCGCGATGTCACCGAGAAGCACGGCGGGCAGTATGCCGCTGCTGCTGTGGGAGAGGTGAATGTCACCACCAAGATGAAAGAGGTGGGGGCGGTCATCGGAGGCGAGGGAAATGGCGGCGTCATCTATCCCGAATGCCACTACGGGCGCGACGCCCTCGTGGGAATTGCGCTATTCCTCACACATCTCGCCAAACGAGGGGGGAAGGTCAGCGAGCTCCGTGCCACACTGCCTGAATATGCCATCGCAAAAAACCGCATCGACCTCACACCCACAACGGATGTCGACGCCATTCTCGAGCGCGTCAAACAGATGTTCGCCGACCAGAAGGTGAATGATATCGACGGCGTGAAAATCGACTTCCCCGACAAATGGGTCCATCTGCGCAAGTCGAATACAGAGCCCATCATTCGTATCTATAGCGAGGCGCCTACCATCGAGGAGGCCGACCTGCTGGGAAAGAAACTCATGCAAGTGGTTGACGACATGCAGTGATGGAGCAGATGCAGTTCTTACGCACGCGAATGCTGATGGGTGACGTGGCCCTGCAGGCTCTGAAGACCGCCAAGGTGGCGGTCTTCGGCGTTGGTGGGGTGGGAGGATATGCCGTGGAGGTGCTCGCAAGAAGTGGGGTGGGGGAGATACATCTCATCGACAGCGACAGAGTGTGCATCACCAACATCAACCGGCAGATTATCGCGCTGCATTCCACCATCGGGCGGCTGAAGGTGGATGTCGCTGAAGAGCGCATCCACGACATCAACCCCGGGTGCATCGTGAAGAAATACCCCATCTTCTTCTTGCCAGAGAATGCCGGGATGGTCGACCTCAAGCAGTTTGACTATGTGGTGGATTGCATCGACACCGTCACGGCAAAACTCTTCCTCGTCAAGCGATGCCATGAGTTGGGTGTGCCTATCATCAGCAGCATGGGTGCAGCAAACAAGATGGATGCCACTGCTTTCAGGGTGACCGACATCTTCAAGACGAAGATGGACCCCCTCGCCAAAGTGATGCGGCAGAAGTTGCGCCAGTGGGGCATCGGCCATCTCAAGGTGGTGTACAGCGAGGAGGCGCCGCGCACACCCCTCCCCGTCGTGTCCCCCACAGTCTGTCCTGCCGCCGCTTTTTGTCCCGACGCCCCCACATGCCCCGATAACGGGAAGGCCGCAGAAGGCATCGAGGGTTCAGTCGGTTCGGTTGGTTCCCCCAAACGCAAGCGAGCAGTCCCCGCCAGCAACGCCTTCGTCCCCGCCGCCGCAGGATTAATTGTTGGTGGAGAGGTGGTGAAAGAACTTTCTATGAGGGAGATAGGGAGTTTAGAGTTTGGGAGTTTAGGAGATTTTTGAGGGAGTTTAGTAGTTTAGGAGTTTAGGAGTTTAGACATATGTTCGATGGTTTCGGGCGGATGGTTTTCTTTCGAACTCAGCGGTCAATCAAGGGGACAGGTTTTTGATGGAATTTGAGAATTCCGTCAAGGCCCTGTCCCCTTGA
>CAMHEL010000185.1 GCA_946184125.1 uncultured Prevotellaceae bacterium | reverse complement strand
ATCTTTTGGCCTTATCCTTTAAGCCCTTCTCCATCGGCCTCCATCTTTTGGCCTTTTCCCTTTAGCCACCGTGGGGCGGCCGTTAGTCCGCCCATAATCTTCAATCTTCAATCTTCAATTTTCAATCTTCAATCTTAATACAATCTTCAATCTTCAATCTTCAATTTTCAATCTTCAATCTTAAAAAAAGGATCATGGAAAAGAAAATAGCACTGATAACAGGAGCAACAAGCGGCATTGGCGAGGCCTGTGCCCTCCGTTTTGCTCATGGCGGCTACAATCTGATTCTCACGGGCCGCGATGGTGAACGTCTGAAAGCTGTGGGAGACGCTGCCATCAATCTTGGCGCAGAGGTGCTCACCTTGCAATATGATGTACGCGACCTCGCTGCCTGCGAGGCTGCCGTCAACTCGCTTACTGGCCGTTGGGCGGCTGTCGATGTGCTCATCAATAATGCGGGCCTGGCCTTGGGACTTGAAAAGGAGTATATGGGCGACACGAACCAATGGGATACGATGATTGACACCAATATCAAGGGGTTGCTCTATATGACTCGACTTATCGTGCCCGGCATGGTCGCTCGCGACCAGGGACATGTCATCAACATCGGCAGCGTGGCTGGCGATGCGGCTTATGCCAACGGCAACGTCTATTGTGCCACGAAGGCGGCGGTGAAAGCCATCACCGACGGGCTGCGCATCGACGTGATGGAGAGCAGCGTGCGTGTGACGAACATCAAGCCGGGATTGGTAGAGACGAACTTCAGCGTCACACGCTTCAGCGGCGACACAGAGAAGGCGGCGAATGTATACAAAGGCATCAAACCCCTCACCGGCACCGACATCGCCGACGTGGCTTTCTATGCTGCCTCGGCTCCGCCACATGTGCAGATAGCTGAAGTGCTGGTGCTCGCCACGCATCAGGCCAGCGGCTCAGCCATTTATAGAAATTGAAAACTATAAGTAGGTGAACTAAATTAGACTATAAAAAATATGAAAAACTATTTGCTATTCCTGCTGTTGCTGCCGATGGCTGGCATGGCACAGACCGAACGGATAACTGCCTTGCAGAATTCACGCAACTTGGTGGTTACCGATGGGCAGCAGACCACCTACAACTTAATAAAAAGTGGCGAGCGACAGATGATATACCGCCGCAACGGACAGCTCGTCGTTGGAGAGAATGCTTTCGACGAAAAGAATGCCAAGTTGCGCATACACTCGCTCACCCGCTTTGCCATCGACGAGGACAGCGCCGCTTTCAATTCCGACTATGCCGTTGACCACGGCTTGTTGGCTTACCGGCGTTCGATGAATGTGGGTCAGTGGAATAGCATTGTGGTGCCTTTCTCGCTGAATGGCAGTCAGTTGCGTGAAGCATTCGGCGAGGGTACCCTCTTGGCGGGCATACAGGGTGTGACCGATGACGACATCCCCTCACTGGAATTCCAACTCCTCGACCTGGATGGCGATGACATCGTGCTCGAAGCCAACAGCCATTATCTCATCAAACCCACACGTGAACCCGACTTGGCTGAAAACCAGCAGACAGCATTCGTTTATGGACCCGCCAAGGTTGATGGTCCCGTATATGTCATCCCCAATGTGTCGCTCGAGAAAAAGCAGGAGCCAAAGCGTGAGGCCCTCCAGTCGGAGAGCAAAGCGGTGCGGCTGCGCGTGAGGGGGGCTTATACCACTCACGACATCGATGTCAACTCGACTCCTCGCTATGTGTTGGACGACACCGGCATGTTCAGCCAGATAGCAGAACCTGTCTCTCAAAAGGGCTTCCGCAGCTTTGTCGAGAATATCAGTAAAGGCGATAATTTGGCGCTGAGGTTTTACATCGATGGCATAGGCGAAGATTTGACCGATATCGTGCAGCCGCAGTGGACGGAAGGCAAAAAGAGAGTGGGGGTGATATACGACTTGCAGGGGCGGCGCATAGAGGCGTCGCAAATGAAGAAAGGCTTGTATATCATCGATGGCAAGAAAGTGATTGTCAAATAAATAGGAGGAATGGAGATGAAAAAGACGATGATCACTTTGATGTTTCTTGTGCTGGCTGCTCCTCAATGCTTCTTGCATGCTCAGGACTCGTTGTGGGTCAGATACGACAACCGCTTCCAGCGCAATGTAGCGATGAATATCAATGGCGCCGACTCCATTGAGGTGAATACCACCCAACTGAGAGTATTCACCCCTTCTGGCGTCAAGACCCAGACGGTGGCTACCAACAGGTCGACCGTTGTCTTCACCAACCCTGGGCGTTATCTGCTGAAACCCTCTACATATAGTGGGACCAATTATGAGAATGCCAATGCCACACAGGGCTATAACTTTGCACACTCACTCGAGAGTGAGCATTTTGCCGTGTTCTGGGACGTGCGCTATGGCTCCAACCCCGCTTACATTAAGCATCCCAATGGGGCTGATGTGGCAAATGCATACAGTGTGCTGGATATCGCAGAAAAATGTTGGCAGACCTATGTCGGACAACTGGGGTTCATCGTCTCTGGCAAGTCAACGACCGACAATTATAAGATTCAGCTCTACATCCCTTTCCAGTCCGACTGGCGTGCCGATGCTTCCGGGACCGACGGGCAGGAGGCCAATGGCACATGGAGCAAGACTGGCATCGGCCATTTCAATCCCTGGGCGGCATGTGCAAGGGGTGGGCACACCATTGCGCATGAGGTGGGGCACACCTTCCAGTATCTTGTGGGAGCCGACCTCGGCAGCAGCCACGGTTATGGCTGGGGATTCAACGGCGATGGATGGGGAGACTGTGGTTGGTGGGAGAGCTGCGCCGACTGGCAGGCTTATAAGGTGTTCCCCGAACGGCAGTTCACCGACGGGGAGTATTTCGAGCAGCACCTCGCTGCTCATCACCTGAACCTGCTGCACGAGGATTGGCGCTATGCTTGCTGCTACATTCAGGACTGGTGGTGCATGAAATATGGACAAGACTTCATCGGAAGGTTATGGAGGGCTTCCAACAAGTCGGAAGACCCGGTGCAGACCTATAAGCGCATGAACGGATTGACACAGGAGCAGTTCTGCGACGAGATGATGGAGGGCTGCATGCGCATGGCCACATGGGACATCGATGGCGTGCGCGACCAGGCCAAGCATCGTATAGGCCAGCATAGGAATTTCCTGCTCACAGTCGATGCCGCCAACGCCATCTATCAGGCAGACTCTGCACATTGCATACAGAATTATGGCTATGCCATCATCAATATGGTGCGACCAAAAGCCGGCACTACGGTCAAAGCACACTTCACAGGACTGACTGATGCCAAGGGCTACCGTTATGTCTATCCGGCACGTGCCGGCTGGCGTTACGCCTTCGTCTCGCTCCAAAACGATGGCACACGACTCTATGGGGAAGTGAAGGCCGACCAAGAAGGGACTGCCACTCTGACCATTCCCGAGAAGTGTTCCCGCCTCTTCTTCGTCGTCATGGGAGCCCCAACAGTTCATTGGCAGCACCCCTGGGACCGTAGTAAGGACGCCGCCTCCTGGAAACAGAACAATGAGCAATGGCCCTACCGCGTAAGATTCGAAGAGACCAAACCAATGTGATTTGAGATTTGAGGTTTGAGGTTTGAGGTTTGTGATTTGAGGTTTGAGGTTTATGATTAGCTTATTGATGTTTGGATGTGAATGAGGCTATTTCTTTCGCCGCTATAATAACATTCAATTTACAATTATCAATTTAATTTTCAGTTCTAATCACAAATCTCAAACCTCAAATTTCAAATTTCAAACCTCAAATCACAAACCTAATCATAAACCTCAAATCTCAAATCTCAAACCTCAAACCTATCAATAGTTGTTCGCTGCAAGTTCGAAGAAGCTTTGGGGATGGTCGCAAACGGGGCATACCTCAGGAGCCTCTTTGCCTACGACGATGTGTCCGCAGTTGCGGCACTGCCAGATGCTGTCGCCCTCACGTGAGAAGACCACTTTGTCCTCGATGTTCTTCAGCAGTTTGCGGTAGCGCTCCTCGTGATGCTTCTCTATCTCGGCTACGGCGCGGAATTTGGTGGCGATGTCGGCGAAACCCTCTTCCTCGGCTTCACGTGCCATGCGCTCATACATGTCGGTCCACTCGAAGTTCTCACCATCGGCAGCTGCTTTCAGGTTGTCGGTAGTGGGGCGGATGCTACCACCCTCGAGCAGTTTGAACCACATCTTGGCATGCTCTTTCTCGTTGTTGGCTGTCTCCTCGAAGATGGCGGCGATTTGCTGGTAACCATCCTTCTTGGCTTTCGATGCCCAGTAGGTGTACTTGTTGCGGGCCTGGCTCTCGCCTGCGAAAGCTTCCTGCAAATTGCGCTCTGTCTTTGTTCCTTTTAATTCTTTCATCTTTTAAATGATTAATAGTTAATGTATGAATGTGTTAATGTATGAATGTCGTTTAAATGTCGTTTCGTTCTACAAATGGGGGGCATTATGATTCTCCCACCGATATCTCACCTGCGAGCGAGCGGTTCATATAGGTCCTCACCGTCTGGGCATCATGGTAGCGAGCCTGCAGGTACATCAGTTTGGTGACAGCCCCCTCGACGGTGCTGTCGTATCCGCTCACCACTCCTGCCTCCTTGAGCTGAAGGCCGGTGTCGTAACGCCCCATTGCCACGGCTCCCGCCATGCACTGGCTGATGTTCACGATGCACACGCCACGCTCGCTTGCCTCGCTGAGCAGATGGATGAGCCAAGGGCTCTGGGGGGCGTTGCCGCTGCCGAAAGTACGCATGACCACCGACCGCAGTTCGGGAGCCTCGAAGACATGGCGAAGGAAACACTCCTGGATGCCGGGGAAGAGCGACATCACGATGACGTTGGTGTCCATCTCAGTATGGGGGACAGGGCCGCGGGTGTAGTCGGGCGTGAGGATGTGGTGCTCATGGAAGGTGAATGACACGCCGGCATGGCAGAGCACGGGGTAGTTGAAGGTGGCAAAGGCGTTGAAACCGTCTGCCGACTGCTTCGTGGCTCGGTTGCCCCTCAGCAGGTGACCGCCGAAGTAGATACACACCTCGGGCACCATGGGGCTACCGTCGGGGTGGTGAGCCGATGCCAGCTCGATGCTCGTCACAAGGTTCTCCTTGCCGTCGGTCCTCAACTGGCCGATGGGCAACTGGCTCCCCGTGAGGATGACGGGCTTGGTGAGGTTCTCGAGCATGAAGGAGAGGGCCGATGCGGTGTAGGCCATCGTGTCGGTGCCGTGGAGGATGACGAAACCATCGTAGGCATCGTAATTCTCGGTGATGATGCGCACGAGCAGCGCCCACAGCGCAGGACTCATGTCGCTCGAGTCGATGGGAGGGTCGAACAGGTGCGTGTCGACACCCGTGCGCAGATAACGGAACTCTGGCAGGTTGTCCACAAGGTGGGCGAAGTCGAGGGGCTCCAGCGCACTCGTCACTGGATTGCGCCCCATGCCGATGGTGCCGCCGGTGTAGATGAGAAGCACCTTGCCCGAGCGATGGAAGGCCACGTCGGAAGGGGTGTTGAGGGGGGTGTACGACATCGTTTGCGTGTTTTTTCTGCAAATATAACGAGAAAAGGTGTTACTTCAAAACTTTTTCAGTAAATTTGCACATCAATAGCTTAAAAACATTTACACAACCACCAACACCCGAATACTTATGAAAAAATTCATGGACAAGGACTTCCTGCTCGACACACCGACAGCGCAGGAGTTATTCCACAACCATGCCGCTGGCATGCCCATTATCGACTATCACTGCCATCTTATCCCTGAGATGGTGGCCAACGACCATCAGTTCAAGTCCATCACCGAGCTGTGGCTGGGCGGCGACCACTACAAATGGCGTGCCATGCGAACCAATGGCGTCGACGAGCGATTCTGCACTGGTACTGACACTACTGACTGGGAGAAGTTTGAGAAATGGGCCGAGACGGTGCCCTACACCTTCCGCAACCCCTTGTACCACTGGACACACCTCGAGCTCAAGACGGCCTTTGGCATCGAGAAACTGCTCAGCCCAAAGACGGCACGCGAGATTTTCGAGGAGTGCAACGAAAAACTGAAACTGCCCGAGTACACCGCAAGGGGACTCATGCGCCGCTACAATGTGGAGTGCGTGTGCACCACCGACGACCCCGTCGACGACCTCCGCTACCACAAGCAGACCAAAGAGAGCGGGTTCGAAATCAAGATGATACCGGCATGGAGACCCGACAAGGCCATGAACATCGAGAAACCGGAGTTCGCCGCTTATGTGAAACAACTTGGAGAGGTCGCTGGCATCGAAATCAAATCCTTCAAGGACATGGTCGATGCATTGCAGAAGCGTCATGACTTCTTCCATGAGAATGGTTGCCGACTGAGCGACCACGGCATCGAGGAGTTCTACGACGAGCCCTACACCGACAGCCAGATTGAAATCATCTTCGCTAAGGCTCTCCGCGGACAGGCTCTGCTTCGTGAGGAGGAGCGTCAGTACAAGCACTGCTTCCTCACCGTCATGGCCGAGATGGACGCCGCAAGCGACTGGACACAGCAGTTCCACTATGGTGCCATACGCGACAACAACAGCCTCATGTATAAGAAGTTGGGCCCCGACACTGGCTTCGATTCCATCGGCGAGTTCAACACCGCACGTGCCATGAGCCATTTCCTCAACCACCTCAACGCAGAGGGAAAACTCACACGAACCATACTCTACACCCTCAACCCATGCGCCAATGAGGTGATTGCCACCATGCTGGGCAACTTCCAGGACGGCTCATGCCCGGGTAAGATTCAGTTCGGCTCGGGATGGTGGTTCAACGACCAGCTCGACGGTATGACCAAGCAGATGAATGCGCTCTCGGTGCTCGGACTCCTCAGCCGATTCGTGGGAATGCTCACCGACTCACGTTCCTTCCTCTCATATCCTCGTCATGAGTACTTCCGCCGCCTGCTCTGCAACCTCTTGGGCAACGACGTGGAGCGCGGACTCCTGCCCGACGACATGGAGTCGCTCTCGAGAATGGTGAAGGACATCAGCTACTACAACGCAAAGCGCTACTTCAATTTCTATTAAGCCGCTTCTGCGAACTATTTTTGAGGGAGCCCGGAGAGCAATTGAATTCTCCGGGCTCCCTCGGCTTTTTCGGGGAAAACAGGCACGAAACACACTTTTTCGGCTTTGGGAGTTTTTCGTTATATCGTTATTCAGCTATCGTTATTCAGCTATCGTTATTCAGCTATCGTTATTCAGCTATCGTTATTCAGCTATCGTTATTTCGCTATCGTTATTCAGCTATCGTTATTTCGCTATCGTTATTCCGTTATCCCAGTATATCGTTTTCCTGTCTTCCCGCCTTTTATTTCTTAGAAAATTGCTCGTGAGTGAAAACCTCGTGTTTTAGGGTTCTCCGTATGCTGCAGTTCCGCTGCAGCAAAAACGATGCACGTTGACTGATGCATGATGAATCAACAAACTATCCTCTAAACTCTAAAATTGGGCCAAATAATTTGTCAGTTCCAAAAAAAGCATTACTTTTGCAGAAATTTTAAAAAACCATTCAGAAAATGAAGAAAATACTCTTTCCCCTGGTCGCTTTAATGGCCATCGTTTTCATGGACAGCTGCACCACTGGCAAGCAGGTGCCCTACATGCAGAATATCGACAGCATCAGCCTTGCGGCATCGCAATATCTCTATGATGCACGCATCAAGCCAAAAGACGCGTTGTATATCACCGTCCACACCACCGACGCTGCTGTCGCCGCACCATTCAACCTCACCGTCTCGCGTAACCTCGGTAACGACGGCGCACTGGCAACCGGTGGCGGTAGCTTGCAGAGCTATCTGGTGGAGAACGACGGTACCATCAACTTCCCTGTCGTGGGCCGCATCTCCGTGATCGGACTGACCAAGAAAGAGTGTGAGACACTTATCGAGCAGAAAATCGCTCCCTACCTCGCCAAGTCGGAGAAGGCTGTGGTCACTGTGCGCATGGCAAGCTTCCGCGTCACACTCCTCGGCGACTTCTCATCGCCAAAGGTGGTGCCCGTGACTACTGAGAAGATGAGCCTGCTCGAAGCCATCGCCAGTGGTGGCGACCTCACCATCTATGGTAAACGTGAGAACGTCCTGCTCATCCGCGAGGATGCTTCCGGCAAGAAGTCCATTCACCGTATCGACCTGACCGATGCCAACTTCATCAACTCGCCTTACTACTACGTTCAGCAGAACGACATCATCTACGTGACGCCGAACGCCACAAAGGCTAAGAACTCCGCACTCGGACAGTCCACAACCATCTGGTTCTCCTTCATCAGCATCTCCACATCTGTCGCTTCTCTGCTCGTCAACATCCTCAGAGACTAAGCGCCGGTGAACTGCGATAAGCTTACCTCCGCCTTCCCTCTACTGTTACCGCCTTACTGCTAACGCCGTGAGGACACATGGCCGACAGTAACGGGAAGGCGCTTTCGTTACAACCTAACCCCTCAGCAGACGACACTATGAAACTTAACGCCTTGATACGACAGACACTGACTGCACTGATGCTCGCACTGGGCATCGAGGCTTCGGCTCAGCAAACCACCATTGAAGACTCCCTCACATGGGGCAACGTCACACAGCAGCAGGTGGAGCATTTCGTGGCTTTGGCTGCCAACGGGCACTCCACAGCACAATATTATGTGGGGCGGTGCTATTTCAACGGCTACCACCTGCCCAAGGACAAGCACAAGGCGGTGGAGGCCTTCGGAAAGGCTGCTGAGAAAGACCAGTCGGAGGCACTCTATTTCCTCGGATACTGCTAC
>CAMHEL010000184.1 GCA_946184125.1 uncultured Prevotellaceae bacterium | reverse complement strand
AGGTGAACAACGTACAGGAACTGAAGCAGTTGAAGTCTATCGACATCAAGAGCGTGGACATCATCACCGCCCCCGGGGCACAATACAACGCCGAGGTGAATGCCGTCATCCGCATCAAGACGCTCAAGACACAGGGCGACGGACTGAGTGTGATGGCTTACATTGATACCAAGCAGAGATACAAACTGAACAACTACGACGATGTTACCGTGAAGTACCGCCAAGGAGGACTGGAAGCATTCGCCAACGTGGCACTCGACAACGGCTTCTTCGGCAATGACCAAAACATCGACCAGGAGTTGCACATCAGCAAGGATATGTTCAATGCCAACTGTAGCCTACCGGTAAGAAGTTCCTGGACGATACTTGAGTACAAGGCTGGCACGAGTTATGACTTCAACGCCGACCATTCCGTAGGTGTGAGTTTTTCGTCGCAGCATCTGCTTCATAATCGTTTCTGTTCAGACATGAAGCAAAACTATCTGAGAAACGGGGCTTTTTATGGCGACGTGCGTCTGAAAACGGATATCCACGAAAAAGACAATCCCAACTGGGAACTGAATGCATACTATGTGGGCAAGGTAGGGAAAATGGGCATCGACCTGAATGCCACATTGCTGCAACGTGAAACGGAAGACCATATCTTTGGGCAAGAGATGAGCAAGGAATTGGGCGACCGAACCATCACCACCCAGAGTGATGAAGACCGCCGGATGGTGGCTGGCAAGTTGGTACTGACTTATCCCATCTGGAAAGGCATACTGAGCGGCGGCTCGGAGGTGACAAGCACGGAGAGCCATGGGCGCAACCATAACGACGAGCAAATCATACCCTCAGCCGACAACGAGATGGACGAGAAGAACATCGCCGGCTTTGCTCAATACGAGTTGCAACTGGGTCAATGGAGTCTGAATGCGGGTCTGCGCTATGAGCACGTGTCTACGGATTACAGTTCGTTTGGCGTCTGGCAGCCAGAGCCCAGCCGAACCTATAACGACTGGTTCCCCAACCTCTCAGCCACTTGGCAGAAGGGCAAGTGGAGTGCGCAACTGAGTTATGGCAAGCGCATCACGCGACCACCGTATAACATGTTGAGTTCCATGGTGATTTACGACAGCCGTATGCTTTACGAAGGGGGCAATCCGCTGCTGCGTCCTTCGGTCCGCCAGAGCATCGACTTCAACCTGACCTATTCATGGCTCAACTTCATGACAGGTTTCACCCGCGAGAACGATTTCTTCACCCATGTGGGCAATGTGTATGACGAGGAAAAAGAGATAGGCATCTTACAGCCCGACAACTTCGACCACCAGGACCGTGTCTATGCCACACTCGTCGCCTCACCCAAGTTTGGCTTCTGGCAACCTTCCGCCACGCTGCACTACTATCAGCAGATGTTCGATGCAGAGAAGTATGGGGCGCCGAAGAAACTGAACAAGCCTGAATTCAGCTTCGACCTGAAATCCTGGCTCGTCTTTGGAGAAACGACGAAAGCACTGCTGCAAGTCAGCTATACCGGCAGCAACCACTGGGGGTTCATGTACCGGGGCAGCAACTTCGCAGTGAACGCCCGAGTGCAAAAGAGTTTTTGGAAAGGACGGCTGACAGGCACGCTGTATGCCAACGATATTTTCCGCACGGTCAGGTCGAAGGTGACCACTTACTACGCCATCGGCAAGACGGCCCAGGACGACTATCACTATTCGCAGTGCGTGGGCCTGACCCTTAACTACAATTTCAACGCCACCCGCTCGAAATACAAGGGCACCGGTGCCGGCAACGAAGAGAAGACCCGTCTGTGACGGGCCTTTTCTTTTATTAGACGATAGTAATGTTGAGAGTTGAGAGTTGAGAGTTGTGATTACTATCAATAATTCTGAATTCTGAATTTGTGTTGAGGCCATATGCAAACTCCCCAAAATCCACAAAACATATGTCTAAACTCCTAAACTCCCAAACTCCTAAACTCCCTCAAAAAAACTCCCTCAAAAAAACTCCCTCAAAAAAACTCCCAAACTCCAGCACAACAATAAATTTTCTTGTCCTTTACGCGAAAAAAACAGCGGAAGGAGTGAGTTTCCTGAGATTTTTTGCTATATTTGCCATGTCATTTGCTGTTTTTGCTTGTCTTGATTTGCCAGCACTGAGATAAGTGAAAAAAACTCATATGGCACCATACAGAGTAACTAATTGTTGCTCAAAAGCTTACAAAACCTACAACCATAGTGCTGCGGAATATAAGGTACAAACTACTAATACACAAGCTACTATTACAATGAGAAGAAAAATGTTTTTTGTGGCAGGATGGGCATTTTTGTTGTCCTTTTCCGTTCATGCCCAGACCTTGCCCTACCAAGACCCTTCGCTGAGTTTTCACGAGAGGGCGAAAGACCTTGTAAGTCGTCTCTCGTTAGAGGAGAAGGCATCACAAATGGGCAACATGGTGGACCGGAAAATCGACCGTGCCGACTATTCCGGCGTAGGCCGTGTCAGCATCCCCATCTATCAGTATTGGAACGAGGCGCTGCATGGCGTGGCACGGTCGGGCGCAGCCACCAGTTTCCCTGAATCAAAGGCCATGTCGGCCACTTGGGACCGCCAACTCGTCTTCGACTGTGCCACGGCCATCAGCGACGAGGCCCGCGTTTATCACAACCAGCAGTCGAAGGGGCTCAACTATTGGTGCCCCACCATCAACATGTCGCGCGACCCAAGGTGGGGGCGCGATGAGGAGAACTATGGCGAGGACCCCTTCCTTGCCGGAACACTTGCCGTGGAGTTCATCCGTGGCATGCAGGGTGAGCAGACCGCAGAAAACCCATATTTCAAGACGGTGGCATGTGCCAAGCATTTTGCAGCCAACAACTATGAGCGTGGGCGGCAGGGCAGCACCTCCTTTATGCGCGAGTACATGCTCCGCGAGTATTATCTGCCCGCTTTCGAGATGTGCGTCAAGTTGGGCAACGTGCAAAGCATCATGTCGGCCTACAACGCCGTAAGTGTCGACCTCTCCGAGAAAAACGCAGCCGGAGTGGGAATAAGTGACGGCAAGTCAACAGGCGGCAAGCCTTGCGCCATCAATGATTGGCTGCTCACCAATATTCTCCGCGACGAGTGGGGATTCCGGGGGTATGTCACCAGCGACTGTGCCGGCATCTCTTGCGTTTACAGAAACAACAAGCACAAGTATTTCGGCGACAACGAAGACGGGTCGGCCCTGCAAGAGGATTACAAGGCCCGTGCGACGGCTTTGGCCATCAAGGCTGGCAACGACATCAACTGTGAGTTCAAAAACCAACTCTCGGTTTACCAGACTGCCGTGGAGGCAGCCATCGACAAGGGATACATGACGGAGGCCGACCTCGACACGGCATTGGTAAGGGTGCTGGAGACCCGTTTCGCACTCGGCGAATTCGACGACAATGTGCCTTGGCGAAACATCCCCGACAGCAAGTTGGAGTGCGAAGCGCACCAGGCATTGGCGCTGAAGGCAGCGCAAGAGGCCATCGTGCTGCTCAAGAACGAGGCGCCTGCAGGTGCTGACCGTCCATTGCTTCCCCTTGCCGCAGGACAGACGGTGGCCCTCATCGGTCCCTACGCCAACGCCATCATGCTTGGCGACTATTCGGGTACGCCTTCACATACCATCACACCTTTCCAGGCCTTTGCCGCCAAGAAGGATTTCCACGTCACCGACGGGACGGTGCAGTTTGAGGACTATTCCCAGATTGTCACGTGCAAGCGTGGCGAGGGGAAGCTCAACTTAGGTGCGGGATATATAGAAAACACCTCGCCTGGCGATGAGTTGGCCTACGACAACGTGGACTTTGGCACTGGCTGCACCGATTTCTCCATGTCGTGTGCCGCGAAGAACACGGGCGTGGCCACCATTTCCTTCTATCTCGACGACGACAAGTCCGAGCCTATCCTCAGTGTAGAAAACGTAAATACGGGGTCGTGGACCAAGTTCACCACCGTCACGGCGAAGGTCAATCCGGCGGTGTGCAAGGGAGTCCACAAGGTGTATGTGAAATTCAGCGGTTCACAAAGCTATTGCGGCAACCTCGACTGGTTCCGCTTCTACAATCCCGACTACAACCCGGTGGAGGAGATGGGCCCAGTCTTCCTTTATCCTGCCTCCGAGGACGTCAACGCCAAGGCCAGCGAGGCCACCATCGCCAGAGCTGCGGAGATAGCGAAGAAAGCCGACGTGGCCATTTTCTTGGGAGGCACCAACTTCGACAAGAACAGCGACTATACGGGAACGGAGAGCCACGACCGCGTCTACCTGACGCTCCCGGGCAACCAGGAGGAGGTGCTGCGTGCGGTCTATGAGGCGAACCCCAATACGGTGCTTGTGCTTGAGACAAATTCGTCGATGGACATCACGTGGGCGAAGGAGCATCTGCCGGCCATCCTCGACGCATGGTATGGCGGACAGGCTCAGGGACAGGCCATCTGCGACGTGCTCTACGGCGATGTCTGCCCGGGTGGGAAACTTACCTCCACATGGTATAACTCTGTCGACGAACTGCCTTCGGCTGCCGAGTCGAAGTTCAAGAGCAACGGCATGGCAGAGTACAACATCGACGAATGGGGTTACACCTATATGTATTATGGCCGCAGCCGCCATCAGAAACAAGCGGCTCAGCCGATGTTCCCCTTCGGATTCGGTTTGAGCTACACCACCTTCTCTTACTCCAACCTTGCCATCAGTTCCACCTCGTTGAATTTAGGTGAAACGGCGACAGTCGCTGCCGACATCACCAACACCGGTGAGCGTGAGGGGGCCGAGGTCGTGCAACTATACGTCAGTTTCCCTGGGTCGGCCATCGACCACCGCCCGACGCGCAAGTTGGTGGGATTCGAGCGTGTGTTGCTGAAACCGGGTGAGACCCGCAGGGTGTCCATCCCCCTCCCTTATGAGCAGTTGGCATATTTCAATGAGACGACCCATACTTTTGAGGTGGAGAAAGGCGAGGTGACGGTGCATCTCTCGTCATCATCGGCCGACGACCGCCTGTCTGGTTCGCTGAGTACCGAGGCCGCCACGGTGAAGGGCACCTACCTGTCGGACAATAGCGACGGCATCTCCTCCGTCATGGGTGGACGACAGTTGAAAGACGGTAAGGCCTACAACATGCAGGGCGTGTGCGTAGGCCAAGCTACCGATGCCCTCGCAAAGGGTGTCTATATCATCGACGGCAAGAAAGTCGTCGTGGAATAATCAGCATAACTAACTGCAGGAGGTCGTGATCTCCGAGCATGACAAGGATTATCCTTTCGAACTCATCGTGTAGAGATACTACATGGTGTCTCCGAAAGGATTTCTTTCGAACTCACTGGTAGGGTCTTAGCTTGTCTAAGACCGCTATATCTTCGTGCTATTATCTCTCGATTATTCTCGCATTCGACAAACAAGATGCCTTAAGAATAAATTCGGACCGATGGGTTTTCTAGTACAATAACAAATAGGCATAATCAACTGACTATAAAGCTTTTGCCCTTTCAGGGCGAATTGATGTGCTCGGATAAAAAACCCAGGGCGTTGCCCTGGGCTGAAAGCAGGTTGCCCCGTTGGGGCACCGTTGCTACAGTGGAATTATTTTCGAAAGTTAGTTGGATTCGGAAGTATGGGTGGCGCATTGCCGAAGTCAGGACGATTTATTGGTCGTCCACGCCGAGAAAACGAACAAATCTATTCATACCTACTTATTATTTTTCTATCCTTTTTTTCTTTTTTGTTGATTTGTTCAGATTTGATGTAAGATTTCTGCCCAATAGACACTCCCTAATAAGTGGAAGGCCCATCGATCAGGAGAGCAGAATAAGTATACGTATAATTTAACTCATCGTTCAAATTAAAAAACATATCTTTGTAACCGAATTTAGAATTGTAATCAGAAATATAACTTACGCAACATGAGAAAAAGACTTCCAATAGACATCGACTTTGACTTGACAGAAGAATTGATTGATGATTTCGGAGACATCGAATCCCCACAAGAAAAAAGTACCACCAAGCCAAAGTTGGTCACCCCCATCCACGAGGAATGGAACATAGTCAAGGCTTTCAATGCCATCAACGATGCAGCGCCCAAGAGCCAGTTGAACAAGAATCTGTTCATCCGCTGTGCAGAAGCGTTCAGCTACTTGTCCGACAAACTGGGTCTCAATCCTGTTCAATGCGTAATCATCGCCTTACTCATCGAGGAAGGCAAGTCCATGTCATTCCGCCAGATGGGCAAGATACTCGGACTCACACGTCTCTCGATGATGACCTATTACAATGACATCGAGGAACTGTTCAAGATGCGCTGGCTGCAGCATCGCGGCGATAGTGATGATGAAGACATGTTCGAAAGATATGCTTTGGCGAAAGGCGTGATCGGCGCCATCCGTGAGAATCGTCCTTTCAAGCCCGAGGCCTTGGAGTGTAAGGACACGCAAGAGTTCGTGGACAGAATAGCCGAACATGTCGCAGCCATCTACAGCGACGACAACCTCGTTTTCAAGGATGAGGAATACTGGCTCCAGGAGATGGTCAACGCCAATGCCGACTTACCCATCTGCAGGTTGGCAAACGATTTCGATGACATCGACTGTCTGTCGCTTCTCATGCTCTTGGTTGCCGACTATGCCAATTACAATGGCTCCGGCCATGAGGGTATCGGCCCCCGTGAAGTACAATTGGTCTATCCGCACGATACAACGCCCAACTACAGGCGTGTAGTTGAATCAATGCAAGGAGGCACCCATCGTCTGTTTCGTGAGAACCTCATCGAGCACAAGTGTGTGGATGGAATGGCTGAGGTCAACCTGTATGTCGCCACCGACTATCTCAAGCATGAGGTTCTGGCCGATTTCAACCCGATAGACCATTCCGACAAGCGCGTACCAAAGATGAACGGCGTCAAGTCGCATAAGGACATCACACAAAAGTCGCTCTTCTATAATGAAAAGGAAGAAGAACAGGTGGGAATGCTCCGCAACATCCTGTCGCAAGACCAGCTCCCAGTCATTCAGGAGCGTCTGAAGAGCATGGGGATGCGCACGGGAGTATGCATCCTGATGCATGGCCAGCCAGGCACGGGCAAGACAGCCACCGCTTACGAACTGGCCCGCCAGACAAGCCGCGACATCATCCAGGTGCAAGTCACCGACTTCAAAGACAAGTACGTAGGAGAAAGCGAAACCAAACTGAAGAAGATATTCTCAGACTATCGCCAATGCTGTATGCATAGCGAGGTGACGCCCATCCTGCTGCTCAACGAAGGAGACGCCATCCTCTCGAAACGCCTTGAGAATGTGGAGCACGGCACCGAGCAGATGATGAACACGCTGCAGAACATCCTTCTGGAAGAGATGGAGAACATACAAGGCATCATGATAGTGACCACCAACCTCACCTCGAACCTCGACAGTGCCTTTGAGCGCCGCTTCATCTTCAAGGTGAAGTTCGAGAGGCCAGGCATAGAAGTGAGAGCCCATATCTGGCAAACCTTGGTGGACTGGCTGGACGAGGAGGATGCCAAGACGCTGGCCAAGGAGTTTGACATCACCGGTGGTGAGATAGAGAACATCGCACGCAAAGCCACCATGCAGTTTGTACTGACCGGCAAAGAAGCAGACATAGATATGATAAGAAAGTTCACAAAACAGGAGAAATTGGAGTCGCCCCACAAGCCCATCACCGGGTTTAGACGCTAGACTTTAGACGATAGACGCTAGACGATAGACTTTAGACTTTAGACTTTAGACGCTAGACGCTAGGCTTTAGACACTAGACGATAGACTCCGACGGCCGAGATCGGCCATCGGTGGGACTTTAGACGATAGACACGAGACTTTAGGCCGTGTGCCCGCAAAGCATATGTCTAAACTCCTAAACTACCAAACTCCTAAACTCCCCTCAAAAAACTCCTAAACTCCTAAACTCCCTCAAAAAAACTCCTAAACTACCAAACTCCTAAACTCCCTCAAAAAAACTCCCAAACTCCCAAAAAACTCCCCCCAAAAAACTCCTAAACTCCTAATGAGATATACAAAAGTATTGATTAACAACAACATCCGCAGGGCATTGGAAGATGGATTAAGCAATGACAAATCTCTTGATATCTTCCTGATGATGAGCATGATGAACGACCTCCCCAAAGAGCGACCATTCATCATGAATGGACCTTCCCCCAATGAAGTCCACGTGCATCTTATCGGCAATGATGACATTGAGGAAGATGATATCCAACTGAAAATGGTGAAGAGCAATAAGTACTTCACCCAGAAGCTTATGGTCAAGTTGTCGCCTGCATGCACGCTCTATGCAGAGAGGTACCATTCCACCCTGAAAGTCACCATCAATGAGAATGAGATGACCGGCATGTACCTGAAGCCATATCTTGCGGAGGATATCGCCCTTTGGATGATACGCCAGAAGCAGAACCTCGACAAGTATATAGATCACTGGGATGCCGTGTTTGAAAATGCCTGCAAGAAAGCAAAAAGCAGACGCATGGCCTACGTCAGCATCCGCGCCATATTCACAGAAGCCATGAAGGACTACCCTAAGGTCAAGTACGAGTTCGTAGAACAGAAGCGGCGAGTAAGAATCAAGGTGATGCTTCCCAACACACATCTTGGAGTCTACCTCGATGCCTGGTGGGGCTCGTACCGGGAAAGCCTTCCCAAACAGATTGAGAGTCTTAAACTGATTATAGAAGCTCACAGCAAGAGCACTTTAGCAAATTACTTTGTCTATCACTAATGGTGTGTTCTATTAATTCTGAATTATATGAGGTGACATTTCTATACATTACATTTCGGTCGCTTTTCGCTTTTATTCGGT
>CAMHEL010000183.1 GCA_946184125.1 uncultured Prevotellaceae bacterium | reverse complement strand
TAGGAGTTTAGACGTTACCTTTGCGGGTTTCGGGAAAAACTGTCGAACTTAGTGGTAGGGTCTTAGCTCGTCTAAGACCGCTACACCTTCTTGGTGATTTCTTCATTCGGTCTTTTGGGTAATCCCTTTATTCGGTCTTAGACGAGCTAAGACCCTACAGTGGGGCTGTGGGATGGTTTTCGTTTTTTTGCAAAAACAAAGCACCATTCTGCTAAGGCTCCGCCGCCTTGTCGAAGGACAGAGGTATAATCTTTGCCTCTTCGTCTTTGTTCTTGATAAGTTCCCTCACCATGGGCGTGTAGTCTTCGATGATGTGGCGCCAGTCGTTGATGGACATGTCGGGATAGCGCATGCCATACACCTCTAAGACCTCCATTTGCAATTCGGCATCGGTGGTGTCGGGATTGATGTGGAGCCTGCCAAAAATCCTGTTGCGCACTTCTTGGTCATCCTCCACGTTTTCGAGTTTGCGGATGGGCATCACCGAGGTGTCGTCTGCCCATTGCTCGCACTGCCTCATCACGATGTCCATGGCGTTTTTCTCTTCCTCGGGCGGGTATTTGTGACGTTTCAGCAGGCGCTTCACCAGTCGACGCATGTTCGCCCGTTCCGATTCGCGGCGTGTCCAGTCGATGGTGCGGTTCTTGTGAAGCATTTCGGTCAGTTCCTTCGTCAGGTTCACCAGCTGTTCGTTGGTGTAGAAGTCTTTCACTGCCTGTGGTTTTGTCAGCGCGTCGTAGAACGCCATCTCCTCGTTGGTGAGCCCCATGCCGTTGCCGGCCTTTTCCGCATCCATCATCTCCTGAGCCAACTTCAGCAGTTCCTCTATCACCTCCTCGTTGGTGAGCATGCCCTTGATGTATTTGTTCAGCGTGTCGGTAAACAGTTCGCTGAATTTCTCCCCCTTCACGAGGTTGGTCCTTGCCACCGAGCGCACCCGTTTCTTGATGAGGTTCTCGAGCAGTTTCACGGCCAGGTTTTTCTCTTTCATCCGCTGCACCTCCATGAGGAAGCTCTCGTCGAACAGCGAGAACTCCGCTTGGTTTTCGAAGAGGTTGACCACGCCCTCCGTCTTCACACTCTGCTGGATGAGTGTGGCTATGCGCTCGTTGATTTCCCGCTTGGTGATTTTCCCGGGGTTCTGCAGTCGGATGAGCAGGATGCGCACCGCCTCCATGAAGCTCACCTCAAACCGCTCCTCTTCCACGAGGAGTGAGCGGCAGAGCGTCACCGACTGTTTGAGCAGCGATGCGTTCTTAATGAACTCCTTGCAACTCTCCTCCTTGCCTTGTGCCAGGAAGAAGTTGACGCCGCCCTTGATGATTTGTGCCCTTTCGGGGGCTGTGCCGTGGTGGAAGCGGGCGTAGTCGAAGCCATGCAGCAGGTCGCGGCAGATCTCCAGATATTCACGGAAATGGTCGTAAGCCTTTTTCTTGATGTCGTTGTCGCCGAAGCGCTCCCTGTCGCGCCTCGTATACCGCTTCATGGCCTCTTTCAGTGCGGCGGCGATGCCCACATAGTCCACGATCAGTCCGCCCACCTTCTCGTCGAACACGCGGTTCACGCGGGCGATGGCCTGCATGAGGTTGTGGTCTTTCATGGGTTTGTAGACATACATCGTGGCGAGCGACGGCACGTCGAAGCCCGTGAGCCACATGTCGACGACGATGGCAATTTTCATCGGGTCGTCCACGTCCTTGAACTTCTTCGCCAGTTCTTTCTTGTATGCCTTGCCTCCGATGACCTTTGTCCATTCCTCAGGGTCTTTGTTGCCGCTGGTCATCACCGCCTTCACCTTCTCCGTCCATCCGGGGCGCAGTTGCAGTATGCGGCGGTAGATTTTCATGGCTATGGGACGCGAGTATGCCACGATGAGTGCCTTTCCGCCGCACACCTGCTGTCGGTTGTCCTCGTAGTGCGTGATGATGTCGTGCACCAGTGCGTCGATGGTCTGGTCGTTGCCGAGCAGTTCGTCCATGTGCGACATCACCTTCTTGTTGTCCTCCAGGTCAACCTCGGTCGCCCCTTCTTCCCTCAGCCGTTCATATTCCTCGTCGATGCGCTGCAGCACGTCGTCTTCCAGCTGCAGTTTGATGACACGGCTCTCGTAGTAGACGGGCATCGTCGCCCCGTCTTCCACCGCTTGCGTCATATCGTAGATGTCGATGGTGTCGCCGAACACCTCCTCGGTGTCGCGGTCTTTGTCGGAGATGGGTGTGCCGGTGAATCCGATATACGAGGCGTGGGGTAGGGAGTTGCGTATCTTCCTCGCGGTGCCGATGTGTACGTTGCCCTTCAGGTCCACCTTCTCCTCCATGCCATATTGTCCGCGGTGCGCCTCGTCGGTCATTACGATGATGTTGCGCCGCTCGGTCAGCGGTCCGTCGAAGTCGTCGAACTTCTGCATGGTGGTGAAGATGATGCCTCCCGAAAGTCGGTTTTTCAGCAGCGCCTTCAGGCTTGTGGCGTCGTTCTCGGTGTTTCTGCTTGTCGACTGCACGGCGTGCTGCCGGAGGAAGGCCACGTTTTTGGAGAACTGCCCGAAGAGTTGCTCGTCGAGGTCGTTGCGGTCGGTGATGACCACGATGGTGGGGTTCATCGACTGCACGAGGGGGTGATGGGCAAGGAATACCATCGACAGGCTCTTGCCCGACCCCTGCGTGTGCCAGAAGACACCTATGCGGCCGTCGCCTCTCACGGCTTCTGCCGCCCGTCGTGCCGCTTTCTCCACGGCATAATACTGATGGTATCCGGCAAGAATTTTCGCGTATTGTCCCTCGCTCACGTCGAAGAGGATGTAGTTTTTCAGCAGGTTGAGGAAGACCTCCTTGGTGAAGACCGACTTGAAACAAGTGTCGTAGTCGGCCACCTCGCCGCTGGGTTTCTTCCAGTTCATGTACCGCTTCTCGTTCGCCGTCACCGTTCCCACCTTGGTGAGCGACATATCGCTCATCACGTTGAAGGCGTTGTAGGTGAAGAGTGAGGGGATGAGCTGCTGGTAGTTGCGCAACTGCAGGTAAGCCTCGCTGGCGTCGGTCTCCTTGCGGCTGGGCGACTTCAGTTCGATGACCACCAAGGGCATGCCGTTGACGAACACCACGATGTCGGGGCGCTTGGTGTCCTTGTCCTGCATGGTGAACTGGTTGACCACAAGGAAGTCGTTCTGGTCGGGATGGGCGAAGTCGAACAGGTCGACCACCGCTGTTTTCACCTGGTGCTTCTGGTCGGTATAGCTCACCTCCACACCATACTGCATCATCTGTGTGAACTTGAAGTTTTCCTCATAGAGCGACGAGCCGTCGATTTGCCGCAGTTTCCTCACCACTTCCTCCAGCGCCATTACGGGCACTGTGGGGTTGAGGCGCTGCAGGGCATCGAGCAGCCGCTCTTCGAGCAGTGGGTTGTGGTAGTCGCGCTCCATCTCCGGCCCGTAGATGTAATCGTAGCCGAGGTCCTGGAAAAGGGCTATCAAAGCTTGCTCGTAGGCTTCTTCAGAGAATATGGTGCTCATAAGATTATCGTTTTATTTCACGGTATGTCTTGTTTCTGTTGCCACCGTGGGCTTCCAAATAGCCGAAGGCGGTCAGTTGGCGCAAATAACGCTTTGTGGTAGTGGCCGTAAAACCGAAATGCTTTACCACCGCATCAGTGGTAATCTCCTCTTTATTGGCCACAAGGATCAGAATATCGACCAGTTTCTCTGCCAAAGATGGTTTTATCGACCATTTATCGACCATTTCCTGTCGTAATGCTTGTTTATCGACCATTTTCGTGGATGTTGACTGGAGGAATTGGTCGATGTCAGCCTTGAGATGTTGGATATGCAGTCGTGCCATACAGTCGAGGAAGAGGTTGATGTCGTGGCTTTCACGGGTATCGATGAGTGCTTGTATGTATTCTGCTTTGTCTTCCTTCAGCACTTTTGTAGGGAGCACATCAAACTCCATCTGGAGCAGGTTGGTCAACAGTCTGCTCGTCCTGCCGTTGCCATCAGCCCAGGGGTGGATGGTGACGAGTTCGTAATGTGCCCAAAAACTGAGGTCGTAGATAGATGCAATGTCATCTTTGCTGATGGCCTTGCGCCGCTTGTTCAACTCATCGCAGAATGCCTCCAGTTTTGCCGGCACTTTCAGATACGACATATACGACCGTCCTCCAGTTCCTGCCGTGACATTTAGTTTACGTAATTCGCCTTTGGCGGCAGAGAAATCGCCACCAAGTGAGTGGTATTCGCTTCCCGTCCGGGCCATCACTTTCGATGCCAAGGTAATCAACCAACTCACGGTGATGGGCTCGTGTCGCTTTATCCACTGCATGCCATAGTCGAAGGCCACTTTGAGGTCGAGGTTCATCATCTGTTCCATCATAGAACGTTTACTGCTGGTGATACCTTCATCGAACAGTAGTTGTGCCTCAACCTCTGTCACCGTACTGCCTTCGATGGCTGTGGAATGGACAATAATAGAGTAGAGGTAAAACTTCTGATAGTCTATCTGCTCTGCCATGCCCAATTCCTTGTGCTGTCGCAGCAATCGCAAGAGTTTGTCTTTATTTTCTTGTTTCATGATGGTTCTACTTATAGCTTGATCTGGCCAGACATGAGTTTCGGGAGAAGGGTGTCGCGAAGGGTAGCGAGACGACGGGATTCTTGAACTGCATGATTCTGTTTTTTCAAAAGAACCCCTACTAAATTACAGAATTGTGAGATTGAATCTTTATGGTATGCTAAATCTTTTGAAAGGATGGCATTAGCATCGATTCGTTGATGACTATTAGTTGTTCCTTTAGCTCCGTTCGCAATTTCTCTGTAAATATGTTTGTTGCTCAAATAACAATATACAAAAGCTGAATGCTCTCTGTTTTTTGCATAGAAAGGAAGAAATTCAGTTGAACAGACTGCATTAGCTTCTATCTTATCAACATACCAGATTCTTTTGTGGTCTGGATTGAGTTTAGATAGCATTATTACTGAGTCTTGTATGGCAAACTTATTACTTTTTATAGCTTCTCCTTTGTCACGTGAAGGAATTTGATTATTGTCAAAAGCAGGAATACTATAATGATTATACACTACGCCAGTTTCTGGTTTTATAGAGGGTTTTATCAAATCTGCAATATCTCCAAATTTTCCCACTCTCCATCCTTTAGGAATCATTCCCAGTTCCGACTCGATGAATTCTCCGTTTTTGAAAGGTCCGAAGTCAATGAACCAATGCTTGAAAAGTGCTTGCGCCTGCTGCTCTAAATTGTCATTTATCCGCTTGTTTAAGGAGATTTTGTCGTCAAGGGATTTGAGGATAGAAGAAACTCGTTTCTGGTATGAAATAGGAGGTAAACGGACAATTTGTTTAGATAGAGTTTGCACAGAAACTCCTGGCTGTGCTGATTGTGCAGATAGGTTTCCTAAATGCATCATGGAGAGGAGGCTTGCAAGAAAACGCGTGTCTGCCAACTCATTACCAACTGCAACAACTGCATGTTCAGTCATATATGCTTCTCCTTCGAAGAAGCGTACATTCCCACAATAAGCCCCTTGGCGACCTATTACCGCTGCTTGCCCTTCAAAGTTAGATACATCAGTGTATCCGCGGACTCCATTACCACCAATTACAGGATATTTTCCAATACTTCTAACAGAATCTGCTTTAATGTTTTTCCCGCTCCTTAATCGGGAACATACATCGCCTATTTTATATTCTTTCCACTCTTCCATAGTCATTCATTCTTGTGTTGAAGTCTGAAAAATTCTTTCTGCTGTTCAATCTCTCGGCGCAGTTCTTCTTCAGTGGGCATATATGTCATATATTTAGCTGCAAAGAGTTGGTCGCTGTCATTCAATACAGAATAACGCGCAATAGTTTGATCTGTGTCGGTGCATAATAGGACACCGATGGTAGGCTGGTCATCATCACCTTTAACAAGATCGTCATACATACGGACATACATATCCAGTTGTCCGATGTCTTGATGAGATAGACGGTGGGTTTTTATTTCGAAAATGACGAATCGTTTCATTCTAAAATTGTAAAACACCAGGTCAATGTAGAAGTCAGAAGCCTGTGTTACAATATGCTGTTGTCGCTCAACGAAAGCGAAACCACGGCCTAATTCCAAAATGAATTTTTCAAGGTTGTCTATCAAAGCTTGTTCCAACTCCGACTCAGAATAAGCGGAATTGCGACGAAATCCCATAAACTCAGCTACCACAGGATTCTTGACGTATTCTAACGGGTCTTTTTCTGAAGCAGTCTGTAGGTCTTTTGTATTGGCTGGTAGTTGTGCAGCCAATCGACGTTCAAAGTACTGAGAGGAGATATTTCTATCAAGTTCTCGTACACTCCACATACCTTTTGACGCATTCTCTAAATACCACAATCTGGCTTCTGGACTTACTACAGATAGGATACGGCGCACATGAGACCATTCAAGATTGTGAACACGCGTGTTCACAATCTCTTCATTAGGAAAAAGCAAGTAAAATTTCTTATAATAGTCAAGGTTACGTTTGCTGTAGCATCTACCATAAATAGTAATCAGCCTCTCCGAAAGGGTTTTCATAAGACCTGTTCCATACGCAGCTCTTTTCTCTCCGTTTTGCTCTTCTTCTACTATACGTCTGCCAATATTCCAATATGTGGCAATGGCAATCTGCCCCACATTAGCATAAGCCTGTTGGCGTCCCCGTTCAATGATAGAACAGACATCCTGAAACAGCACATTATTCAGCTGTTCTTCTTTTCTCGTAATATCCTTTTTCCCTCTCATAAATGGGCATTTACTTCAAGTCAAATCCTATTTTAGCCAGTTGTTCACGAATCTCGTTCTGCAGACGGAGGTCTTCGGCGAACAAGGAAGAGAGTTCATCGGTGAGCGTCTTCATTTTTTCCTCGAAGGGGATGCCGTCGTCCTCTGCCTCGGCGATGCCCACATAGCGTCCCGGTGTGAGGACGAAATCCTGTTTGGCGATGTCGTCGAGCGAGCAGACGGCGCAGAAGCCTTTCACGTCGTCGAGCGTGCCGTTCTCGTAGGCACGGAAGGTGGCGGCGATGCGCTGGATGTCGCACTCCTCGGCGGGCAGGTCGGCCCATGGCTTGTTCTCCTTCTTCACCGCATCGTACCTGTTCTGGTCGTCGGTGAGTTCGCGGTGGGTGCGGTCAACCATCATGCCCATCTCGCGGGCGTCGATGAAGAGCACCTTGCCGGGGTTCTTCTTCCTGCGGTTGAAGAACCACACGCAGACGGGTATGGTGACGTTATAAAAGAGTTGGCCGGGCATGGCGATAATCCCCTCCACGAGGTCGGCCTCTATCAGTCGGCGGCGGATGTCGCCCTCACCACCGGTGTTGGTGGAGAGCGAACCGTTGGCGAGCACCAGGCCGATGCGGCCCGTGGGCGAGAGGTGGTGTATCATGTGCTGTATCCATGCGTAGTTGGCGTTGCCCTCGGGCGGCACGCCATATTTCCACCGCACGTCGTCGGCCAGACGCTTGGCGCCCCACTCACTCATGTTGAACGGTGGGTTGGCCATGATGAAGTCGAACTTCTGTGTGCGGTGCTTGTCGTCGCCGAAGGAGTCGCCCCAACTGTCGCCGAGGTCGGCCTCCAGACCGCGGATGGCGAGGTTCATGTGCGCCATCTTCCATGTGTTGGCGTTGTATTCCTGTCCGTAGAGCAGCACCTTGCGCAGGTTGCCTTGGTGGTGCTCCACGAACTTCGCGCTCTGCACGAACATGCCGCCCGAGCCACAGGCCGGGTCGTAGACACGGCCCTCGTAGGGCTGCAGCACCTCGACGATGGTGCGCACGATGCACGACGGGGTGTAGAACTCGCCATACGACTGCTGCGTCTCGGCAGCGAATTTCATCAGGCAGTATTCGTAGACACGGCCGAAGAGGTCGATGCCCTCGCCCTGGGCATACATGTCCACGTTGTCGAAAATCTGCACCACCTCGCCCAGGCGGGTCTTGTCGATTTCCGGACGGGCATAGTTGCGCGGCAGCACATGCCGCAGTCTGGGGTTCTCTTTCTCGATTTCTTCGAGGGCGTCGTCGATAATCAGACCAATCCTCGGGTCGAGCGCATGGTCGGCGATGTTTCTCCACCGGGCCTCCTGAGGCACCCAGAACACATGCTCTGCGGTGTATTCGTCGCGGTCTTCCTCGAAGCCCTCGCCCTCATCAACAAGTTCTTGGTAGCGTTTGTCGAAACAGTCGGAAATATATTTCAGGAAAATCAAGCCCAGCACGACGTTCTGATATTCTGATGCTGTGAGATTTCCACGAAGTTTGTTGGCAGATTCCCAAATCCGGTCTTCGATAGATTTCTCCTTCACGATTTTCTTCTTAGCCATAGAGTTGTCAAGTTATCAAGTTATCAAGTTATCAAGTTATAAGGTATATAATGTGCAAATTTAGATAAAAATGCGAGATGATAAGCAAGTTGAGAGGAAAAAGATTATTTGGAGGGAGATTTGTTGAGAGTTTGGGAGTTTTTGAGGGAGTTTAGGAGTTTTGGAGTTTTTGAGGGAGTTTAGGAGTTTAGGAGTTTAGACGTTACCTATGCGAGATTCTGAGATAAACAGAGGGGACAGAGATGGAGAGATTTTCAACACAGTTCTGGGAGGGACAGAGGGGACAGAGATTGAGAGATTTTCAGCACAGAGGCACAGAGACACAGAACTACACAGAGAGGCTTTATCTTTGAGAGGAAACAGAGGAGATAGAAGGAAGACATAATAGAGAAAGGGGAAGAAAAATCTCAGCTTTGGGAGGGAACAGAGATGGAGAGATTTTCAACACAGAGGCACAGAGACACAGAGGAACACAGAGCTTTTATATCTTGGAGGGAGAGAGAAAAAGAGTT
>CAMHEL010000182.1 GCA_946184125.1 uncultured Prevotellaceae bacterium | reverse complement strand
CAATCCCGACGCATTGAGTATCAGGATTTTCAATCCGATAATCGCATTAAAAATGTTTATAGGCTCGCAAATCCACCTGAGCGTAAGATTCGCTGAAGAGATTCTATACAACATTTACAAGAATGATAGTCACAGATAATTTTGATTACATACTTATCACAAAAAAAGACGTAAAATTTGCTGCCCTCAAAGATAATTCGTATTTTTGTAAGGTGAATGATGACATCATTCTTTAAGTTATTTATTACTTGGCATAAACAATTGAAAAACAATCAGATGAAACCTTCGAATAACAAGAAAAATATTGCATTACTCATTGCAGCCCTTTTGATACCTTTCCATAGCTTAGCACAGCCTGATGAGATGACACGGGAAGGAATGTCGCGAATGTCATGCACCAGCATCATGGTGGGAAAGTCGGCATCGACAGACGGGTCGGTCATCACGTCGCACACCTGTGATTCATGGTACCGAACTTGGATGCAGGTCGTCCCGGAAAAAGACCATGAGAAAGACGAAGTGGTGAAAATCTATGAGGGGCGAATGCACACACAGAGTGCTTCCGACAGCACGAAAATGTATGTGCGGGGCAGCATACCACAGGTGGCACACACTTACCGCTATCTCGATACAGCCTATCCATGCCTCAACGAGAAACAGTTGGCTATCGGCGAGACGACCATCACGGGGCGGAAAGAACTGCAGAATAAGAAAGGACTGTTCATGATTGAGGAACTGGAGCGCATTGCTCTCGAGCGATGTGCGACTGCAAGGGATGCCATACGGCTCATGGGAGAACTCGTCAAACAGTATGGCTATGGCGACAGCGGCGAATGCCTCACTATAGCCGATAAAAATGAGGTGTGGATTTTTGAAATCTTCGGCGAAGGCAACAAAAACATCGGGGGCGTGTGGGCGGCTGTACGCATTCCCGACGATGAGGTGAGCGTCTCGGCAAATGTGAGCCGAATCTCGAATATTGACTTGGACGACCCCGACCATTACATGGCATCCGATAACGTGTTCGAACTCGCGAAAAAGAAAAAATGGTGGGACGGGAAGAGCCCTTTCTGCTTCTGGAAAGCATATAGTGGCGGCAATTATTTCAATGAGGTGAAAAACTACAGCGTCAGGGAACATTTCATCCTCGATGCCCTTGCCCCGTCGATGCATCTATGCGACACAGTGACCAACCTGCCTTTGAGTGTGCGCCCCGACAAGAAAGTGAGTCCGGAGCAGGTGATGCAACTACTCGGGAGCTATTTCGAGGGAACGGAAAAGAACCTTAGCGGACGGCATAAGATTGTGAATCCCAACCGAAAGGACGAAGATGGTAATCTGGTGGAGAACGAGCCCGACAGCATCGTGTCGCCTGTGTCGAACCCGTGGATGCGACCCGATGAAATCAATATGTATTATGCCATGGGCGACTCACTGATGAAGAATATACGCACCGTAAGCGTGCCATGGTGTGCCTATAGCACGGTCATACAGTTGCGCTCGTGGCTTCCCGATGAGGTGGGGGGAGTGGCATGGCTGTGTCTCGACAACCCGGGAGAGAGCCCACGGTTCCCCATTTTCTGCGGAACGACTCAGTTGCCTGTCATGCTTTCCATCTGTGGACAGCATAGCGAGCGCGATGATGCCGCTCTATGGCATTTCAGAAAAACAAACAGACTGGCAACACTGAGGTGGGGAACGTATAGGAAGACCCTGGAACCCGCCCGCGACTACTTCATCGAGAAAGGAAAACGGGAACTGCCTTTCGTGGAGCAGACTTGGAAGGCGCTGAACGATACCGACCCAGAAAAAGCCAAAGAGGTGCTGAATGGATACACCGCAGATTTCTTCGGGGCAACGGTCTTGAAATGGGACGAGATGGCAAGGCAAATGTGGAGACAGACTTGGGCCGGATGGTGACAGACCGATATCTTTTTTCACAACAATTTGGGGTAAAAAAGATAGATTTCATCTTTATCAGTACTCCTTTCTATTGCTTACAGACATGAGCGGCAGTGTCGCCGAAAGCACTCATCATCCCTGTAGGCTATTCTTCTTATGAGCATCAAACTGAGAGTGAGAGACAAAGACGCCAACGATACTTCCGAGAGAACAATAGGGGTGGGAAGTGCAAAACAACTCAATGGACGCGTGTTTGTCCTCTCATTATTCATTGGTTCCTCCATACCGTGGAGGAAGGATGAAATACATCGGCTCAACGATTCTGTTATCGAGGCTGAGCAATGGCTCATGCAGCAGGCATTGAGGTACGGGAAAAACGTTCAATTCCATAATTACTCTCATGGAACTGACGGAAACCTGTTCATGTCCAACATACCCACCTCTTCTTCGTCATCACGGGCCCGAACCTATTGGAATGAGATGCTGAAACGTGTCGGATGGAAGGACGGGAAGGAAGTCATGCATTGGGCAAGGCAAAATGCGGGATGCAACCAAAGCATGGTGCTTGTCTTTGCCAACACACAAGGACGGAGTTATGCTTGTCAGGCTGCGGCTTCCAGCAACCGAAGACCAACAATTGACTCTCTTGAGGCGTGCTGCCTGCTGAGACCTGCCGAAAACACACTCGCTACTCCAGCGACCATCGCACACGAGATGCTGCATCTCTTCGGGGCATGGGACCTGTACAAATATTACCTCGATGTGGACAACAACCATGATGATACCAACAGGGCGATGAGGGCAGAACAGATGTTTCCCAACTCTATCATGCTAAGAACCAATCTGCCTCTAAGTCAACTCGTTATCGATGAAGTCAATGCATGGCTCGTAGGACTCAAGGAAGAGGGGAAAGACTGGTACAGATGGTTCGAACCCTTGAAAGACGATTACCTCATCACTTAGTCTGATGACTTGCTATCTACATACCTTAAACTAACCAACTAACCCAAACTATGAATCTTGATTACTCCCAGTTGACCAACAAGTCGCGACAGGCTCTCAACAATGCATTGGCGCTGACAAAACAATGCCACTATGCTGCAGTGGAACCACAGGTGATGATGGTGGCTGTGATGCGCGAAGGGGCTGATATGGTGCCCTTCCTGCTCGGACATGTCGGCGTCGACCGCAACGCATTCTTCCGCGATGTGAGCATCAGCATGCAGACACTGCGACACGCCGACAACGATGAACCGCATTTCTCGCCGACGCTTGAGCATGTGATGGCAAAAGCCATCGAACTTGCCACACAGCAAAGAGGTGGCATCGTTGCACTCGAACACATCTTCTGGGCCTTCGCAGAGGTGCAAAATCCTGTAGGCGACATCATGAGGGCCCATGGCATCACACCTGCGAAAATGAAAGCGGCGGTGATGGCTTTCCGTCACGGAGGACAAGCCGATGACGCAGAAGACGGTCAGGAAGAAGGAGCAAGAAACCTCAGCCATCTGCTCACCTATGCCACCGACATGGTGGAGAGAGCAGAGGAAGGAAACATAGAACCTGTCATCGGAAGGGATGCTGAAATAAGGAGGGTGCTGCAAATCATCACCAGGAAAACAAAAAACAATCCCGTGCTCGTGGGACAACCAGGGACGGGGAAGACTGCCATTATCGAGGGACTGGCTGTGAAAATAGCAAGGGGAGAAGGCCCGACGAGATGCGGCATTTACGACTGTTCGCACTCGACATGGCGGCACTTATCGCTGGCGCACAGATGCAGGGGGAGTTTGAAGAAAGACTAAAAAAAGTCATCGAAGATGCTTCCAACGATCCGTCCATCGTACTCTTTATTGACGAGATGCATCTCATCATTGGGGCCGGAAAATCGGCGGGGGCCATGGATGCTGCAAACATTCTAAAACCGGCGCTCGCAAGAGGGGCGCTGAAAGTCATTGGAGCTACCACACCCGACGAATACCGTATGTATGTGGAGAAAGACAAAGCATTTGAGAGAAGATTCCAAAAGGTGAACATTGAGGAGCCTGACGTGGAATCGGCCATTGCCATCATGAGGGGTATCAAACAACGGTTTGAAAACCACCACGGCATAAAAATACTCGACGAGGCACTTGTGGCATCGGTAAAACTCTCACACCGATACATCGCCGACCGTTTCCTGCCCGACAAGGCCATCGACTTGCTCGATGAGGCTGCATCAGCCATGCGGCTCGACCGCTCATCAGCACCACAGGAACTTGAGGCCTTGCGAGCTATGATACGCAACAAGGAGATAGAGCGCGAATCGCTGATACAGGACGACAGCAACGGGGCGAAAACCATCATCGCCAACCTCGAAAGCGAAATAGCTGACCTCAGCGAGAGGGAAAGGACGCTATGCGCGAAATGGCAGAACGAAAGAAGACTGCTCGCAACTGTCCAGCACATGAGTGAACAACTGCAGCAGTTGACTGCTAATAGAGAAATGGCCGAACAACAAGGACGCTATGGTGATGTGGTGGAACTGAAACGGAGAGAACAGGCGCTGAGGGAACGCATCGAGGTGCTCTCAAATGAATTGGACCAGGAGGGTGGAACCATGCTCAAAACAGCACTCGACGAGAAAGACATCATGAGGGTGGTCACGGCTTGGACCGGTATACCCATGACAGCCATGACTCAGAATGAGCAACAGAAACTCCTAAGAATGGAGGATACGCTACATCAGCATGTGGTCGGACAGGACAAGGCCATCAGCGCCGTGGCAAAGGCCATCCGACGCAACAGAATGGGACTGGGTGATGCCGGGAGGCCCATAGGCTCTTTCCTCTTCCTCGGAACAACAGGGGTGGGAAAGACTGAATTGTGCAAGGCGCTCGCTCTTCTGCTCTTCGACAGCGCAGACATGATGGTGAGAATCGACATGAGCGAGTACCAACAGGAACATTCCGTAAGCAGACTTTTCGGCGCTCCTCCAGGTTATGTGGGATATGACCAGGGAGGACAACTCACCGAGGCGGTCAGAAGAAAACCGTTCTCCGTGGTGCTCTTCGACGAGATCGAAAAGGCGCACCCGAAGGTGTTCGAAACCCTCCTGCAGGTGCTCGACGACGGGAGAATGACGGATGGACAGGGGAGGGTGGTGGACTTCAAAAACACCATCATCGTCATGACATCCAATCTGGGACAGAGCGAGATTTTGCAAGACCTTGTCGGACAGGACATCTCACAGCAGCGGATAGAGCAGACCACTGAACATGTGACAGCTCTGCTGAAAAGACGCGTCGCTGCTGAGTTCATCAACCGTATCGACGATATCGTCATGTTTCTGCCTCTCACACGCAGCGACATCAGACGCATTGTCGATATGCAACTGCGCCAACTGCAAGAAAAAATGGCCAACAACGGCATACAGGTGCAATTCGACAACAGCGCCGTCGAACAGATCACCACTCTCGGCTACTATCCTGAATATGGCGCACGACCCGTGAAACGTGCCATCTGCCAACATGTGGTTGATAACATCAGCATGGCCATACTCTCGGGAGAGGCAAGGAGGGAAAGACCCTTGATGGTGTATGCCGACAATGGTATCATCAAGGTGAGGGAAAATGGGTGAATACAACCGTCGATTTCTCGGATACGCAAATAAATGGAGTGAAATGTTGGTCACTCCATTTTTTTGATTAATTTTGTAAGATGAAATGGGCAACACCAGAAACAAATGAACGAAAACCTTACCTAAAATTTTTGCTTATCAAGAGTAATTATATGAAAACCAAACTGTTATATTTATTCGCCTTGATTTGTGGCGCTATGCCTGCGAGCGCACAAACACAACCAGTGAACGACAACAATACGCCGCTTCACCTGATGAAACCTGCTTATCGACATGGATACGGTATTCCTTCCACCACAGAAGTGAAACAGACCATGGATAAAGTGCTCCGATATATCAGTAGTGAAACGCCCGCGGTACTCGTTGACCAAAAGAGCGGGCGAGAGGTGACCAAACTAACTGATATCAACGAACACACTGGCCTCAAACAGGGGGGATTCAGACTCACCAGCTATGAGTGGGGCGTGACGTATTCGGGCGTCCTCGCTGCTTACAATGCTACTGGCGACAAAGCCTACCATGACTATGTGGCTGAGCGTCATAGGCTTCTTGCCGATATCGCCCCTTATTTCAGGAAAATGCACGAGAAAGGCAAGAAAATCGATGTCAACGTGCGACGGGTGGTCGACCCACATGCGCTCGATGATGCGGGAGCCGTGTGCTGCTCGATGATAAAGGCTATGCTCGATGAGCCGACGCTGCCCTTACGGCCTCTCATCGACAATTATATGGATTATATCCTCAACAAGGAATATCGGCTCGCCGACGGTATCTTCGCTCGGCTCCGTCCTCAGAAAAACACGGTGTGGCTCGACGATATGTTCATGGGCGTGCCGGCCATCGCCTACCTGGGGCGCTTGACGGGCGAGAGAAAGTACTACGATGAGGCGGCACACCAGGTGCTGCTCTTCGCCGAACGTATGTTTGTCAGGGAGAAAGGGCTCTTCCGGCATGGGTGGGTGGAGGCCATGCAGCCGCATCCTGCTTTCCACTGGGGACGGGCAAACGGATGGGCGATACTCACGATGTGTGAGGTGCTTGACGTGCTGCCTCAAGACCATCCCGACCGGCAGAAAATTCTCAGCCTCCTTCGTGAACATATGGCAGGACTGGCGGCTCTCCAGCATCATGATGGGTACTGGCATCAACTGCTCGACCGCGACGACACCTATCTCGAGACGTCTGCCACTGCCATCTATGCCTATTGCTTCGCACATGCCATCAACCAAGGATGGATTGACGCCAAAGCTTACGGACCGGTGGCATTGCTCGCATGGCATGCCGTCGATGCCGCCGTCAACGACAAGGGACAGGTGGAGAACGTATGCGTGGGGACCGGCATGGGCTTCGATGCTGCCTTCTATGGTTACCGGCCCGTACATGTCATGGCAGCACATGGGTATGGACCCGTCATTTGGGCGGGTGCTGAAATCATCAGGCTGCTCGGACAGCAGCATCCCAAACTTAACGACAGCGCTGTGCAGTTCTACGATGAGGAGGTGCCAACCCAGGAGCCTATCTTCAACTATGATGGGAAAATCAGATTTTGATACTTCTAAAAATGCCTTTTTTATTCACCAACAATTGATACGACATGAGAACAACAAAATTGTTTTATGGCCCGATGACATTGATGTTGACGGCTGCTTGTTGCCTGTCTTTGCCAACCTCCTGTTCGGTGACGGCCGAAGAGGAGCAGCCCGTGCTTGCCACGCCAGGCAATCCCTATCTACCGTTGTGGGAGCACATCCCCGATGGAGAGCCCTACGTCTTTGAAGACCCCGACAATCCAGGGAAACAAAGGGTGTATATTTATGGGTCCCACGACAGCATGGTCTCTGGCTATTGTGGACGGGAACAAGTGGTTTGGTCGGCTTCCGTCGACGACCTCATCCATTGGCGCTACGACGGCGAGATTTTCCGCGTGGATAAGAATGCCAACGGAGAACCGTTGGATTCTGCTGGAAAGGCCGATGTGCTCTATGCTCCAGATGTGACGCTGGTGGTAGCACCCGACGGGACCAAGACCTATTACCTCTATCCCAACAACCAGGCGGGAGGTCGCAATGGCATGGTGGCAAAAAGCACACGGCCTGATGGACCGTTCGAAGTGGTCAACTGGAGCAAGGAAGACCCCAATCAGACCGATGGTGTCCTGAGGTTCGACCCCGCCGTCTTCGTTGATGATGACGGACGCATCTATGGCTACTGGGGATTTGAAAGGTCGTATGCCGCTGAACTCGACCCCAGCACCATGGCAACGGTAAAACCGGGAACTGACATCGTGGAGGACATGATACCCGGGCGATACGCTCCTGGCGTGTTCAGGTTCTTCGAAGCCTCCTCCATCCGAAAGATTAAGGATAAATATGTGTTCATCTACAGCCGCTTCACTGCCGATGGCGAGTTCGGCTTGCCTTCTTCCAACTATACGCTGGCATACGCCTACAGCGACAAACCTCTCGGTCCCTTCACCTATGGCGGTACCATCATCGACGGAAGGGCGCGTGGGACCGACGAGAAAGGCAATCCCATTGCCACTGCCACCATCGATGGCAACACCCATGGCAGCATCTGTGAGATTAACGGACAGTGGTATGTGTTCTACCACCGACAGACTGGCACCGATGAGTATGCGCGTCAGGCCATGGTGACACCCATCGAAGTGAAGGTGGAGGAAGGACCTAATGGCAAGGTGGAAATCTCTGAGGGAGAATACAACTCAGAGGGATTCTCACTGCAAGGACTCGACCCCACAGAGCGGCATTCCGCAGGCATAGCTTGTTGGTACACGGGCCCGAAAGTGGCTGAGCACGAGTGGCCTAACAATAAGTTCTATGGCTCGTATGTGGCTTCGGGCTATGGCACCGATGACAACGAAAAGGCACCTTACGATTTGCGCAACAACACCAATCTGGTGGTCAACAACACCGATGGGTCGATAGTGGGGTATAAGTATTTCAACTTCACCGGCACGAAAGGCAAGAAGGGCCTGCTGTCGCTGAGACTGATACCCGAAGGGGTTGACGGAACCATTCAAATCTTGGCCGACAGCCCATGGCCATCGAAGGGGGGAAAGGTCCTCGGAGAAATAGCACTGAAAGCTGACATGCCCAAGAACAGCACCGAGATGAAGGTGGAACTGCCGTCTCTTGGCGAATTGACAGGAAAGCACGCCATCTTCTTCACCTTCTCTTCACCCACAAAGGAAACTTCGCTCTGCACGCTCGAGGACTTCGTCTTCGAATAGTGCTTCGCTTTAGGCTTTAGACTTTAGACCTTAGACTTTAGACCTTAGGTAGGCATTAGTCCATATTGCCCTTATGCATCTTTAAGGTGGGTTCTATAAAATTAATAGAACCCACCTTAATTTGAAATCCCGTTCTGTCTGTTGCGATGTCATCGCAACCATGAACCATCAAGCTAATGTCTAAACTCCCAAA
>CAMHEL010000181.1 GCA_946184125.1 uncultured Prevotellaceae bacterium | reverse complement strand
ATGAAAGATTTCAAAAAACATGAATATGTAGTGCTAAATTTTACGTCATCGTAGGCTAATTCTCAAATTCGTGATAGAAAAAACTATAGTTCGTGGTGACTATCTTTTTCCTCCTTTTTGAGACACCGTAAGGTGTTTTTTCATAAGCATGAGCGTTTTGACATGTGAGCCATCAGCTTTTTATACTTTTTATACCTTTTTCTTAAGCGAAGCGTTTTTTTATCCTCTCTCAGTTAACCATTTGGCGTGAACCTTACTCTGTTAACCATTTGGCGTGAAAATCTCTCTGATAACCATTTGGCGTGAACCTCTCTCAGTTAACCAATTGGCGTAAACCTCTCTCTGATAACCATATAATTCTCAAATTCGTGATAGAAAAACTAAACGTGACAAAGATGATATGTCGATCTTATTTATTTCGCGGGCTCTCCCTCCAAGTATTCCTCTGAGCGCTACGGCGGCCTGAAGGGCCAACACGCTCTCAGCCCAGGGCAACGCCCTGGGTTCTTATTCGCGTGCCAACTTCTCGCCCTGAAAGGGCATAAGCCTGAGCATCAAAAACTTATGACGATTTGGATAAATCACTCTCGCTCGGCATAACTCAAGCAAGTTTACAATTTACTTTGCACAGAATAATAAAGGAAATCGTTGTAAATAGTGGTGAGGAAGTCATCGTAGGAGAGCTCGCGTGACCTGATGCCGAGAACCTTTTCTACTTTTAAGGAGAGCTGTATCATGCGGTCATTTTGCTTATTGATGTTCTCGGAATACAACGTGTGCTGGATCGTCTCCATCTGGCGCATCGAAAGGCGGACGACTTCTGGGTAGGAGGGGGTGTAATCCTTATTGGTGAACTTTAGGGAGTAGAGCACGAAGGGGCGTTTTTTCCTGCCGAGTTTCACCACAGTGGTGCCGGCTGCCAAGTCACCCAGTCGCTGGCTGTTGCGGGTGAAAATGATGGAGGCTAACCCCACGCCGAAGAAGAACAAATCGATATATAAAAAGAGGAAGCGGAGCACTGTGGCCATTGTGGAAGGCTTTGAGCCGTCAAGGCAAATCACTTTGATGCCCAAGAGAAGTTTGCCGATGGTCTGACCGTCGCATAACAGTTCCATGATAAGAGGATAGCAGAGCAGGACAACGGCGTCAAATGTCGCCATGACATAGGTCGCTGTCGGAGATGTTTGTTCAGTCAAAGGCATGGTCAAAAAGAAAAGTATTAAACTCCCGAAAAAAAGGATGATTGCGTCCAACAGACATGCCAGCATGCGTTGAAGCACGGTGGCGGCTGTCTGCCTGATGCACACATATTGGCCGGTGATGATGCTGGTCTGAGCCATGGTAGGAACAGTTTGTAATGTGGAATAGATAATTTATTTTTATGCCATTCTGCTTGCAAAAATAAAGAAAAAACTTTAATTTTGCAACGCAACAGAAGAAAAACTCATCATATTATGCAAGAGGCCGTCTTTATACGACGAAATAAAGATAAGTGGGAGAGGATGGAGGGCATGTACGACGACACCCTGTTCACCACGACCGACGAATTGGTGGAAGCCTACAATGAGGTAACGTCCGACTTGGCTTTCGCACAGACCCAATACCCCTCGTCGCCTATCACGACTTATCTCAACGACCTCGCACTCAAATTCCATCGGAGGCTTTACCAGCACCGGCACACCACATGGGCGGCAATAGTACGATTCTGGACGCATGAGGTGCCGTTGGCTGTCTATGGCGCACGGTGGGGAATGATCATCTCGCTCATCGTCTTCAGCGCATTTATCATCGTGGGGGTTGTCTCCGCTCTTGGCGACCCGGATTTCCTGAGACTCATTCTTGGCGACAGTTATGTGGACGAGACGCTCCAAAATATTGCGGAAGGACAGCCTATGGCGGTCTATGGCACGGGGTCGCAATTCAGCTCTTTTTTTGGCATCACCGTCAATAACCTCTTCGTAGCCACTATCAGCTACCTCATGGGCGTTTTCACCTGTTTCGGTACGGCTTATTTCCTGATGAACAACGGCATCATGGTGGGAGCCTTCGTCACCTTCTTCATCGTCAGGGGACTGTTCGTCGAGTCTATCCTCGCCATCATGCTGCATGGCACACTCGAGCTATCGGCCATCGTCATCGCAGGAGGGGCTGGCATCACTATGGGCAACGGATGGCTCTTCCCGGGTACAAGGGGGCGCACCGAATCATTCCTCCTCGCTGCAAGGCATAGCATAAAGGTGTTCGTTTCCATCGTGCCCATCATCATCCTGGCTGCCTTTATCGAGGGATTTTTCACACGATACACCGGCGTAGGCGACTTGCTGAGATTCTTGGTCATCCTGCTCTCCGCCACCTTCATCATCTTCTATTATGTTCTCTTACCCATAAAACGGCATCGTGATGAGTTATCCTGATGAGAAAATGTCGCTCTTCATCGACCGCTCCGTGTCGGAATGCATCGAGGCCACCTTCGACTTCATGCGCATCAACCGGCGCATCTGGCTCCGCTCGGCCATCGCGCTGATGGCAGGGGCATGCATCGTTTTCAGCTTGTTATTCAAAAGTGATACGGATGGCGATACCTACTCCTTGTTTGACTTCTATAATTTTGGAAATGTGCTTCGTGGAGGATTCACCACCATATTCTTTTTGCTCTTGGGGGGCTGGCTGGCTTTCATTCATTGCTACAGCCTTCTCATCGCATATAGGGAACAAGGCAGTGACCTCAACACCTTCACTCAGCGGCAGATGTTGCCCTATTATCTCTCTGTCGCACGGCGCACTTGGTGGTTCGTCATCTTGTTGGCAGTGCTCGTCACCCTGGGTGGGATTCTTGGGGGCATCTTATTCCTTATCATGCTGCTCTTCGTCATGGTGCCTCTCGCACATTTACCCTCCGTCTACCTTTTCGAGTACGAAGAGGTGGGTAGTTCGGTGAAGAGATCTTTCAAGCTGGGATACTCTGGTTGGTTTCAGATGGCAGTCACCATCTTTGTCACAGCTATTGTGGGGATGATGATGACAGCGGTCGTACAGGTTCCAGCCTTGCTGTTCAATTGGCTATTCACCACCATGGCGTTCTCCGTCGACCAGTTGCCTTTCCCCAGTATCATTGTGCCCATCTTCACCATTGCACCCATTTGCTTTGGGATACTCGTCACCATGTCGATGGTGCTCATGGGGGCGGCATTCCAGTATGGCACCGCTACCGAGCGTGTCGACGAAGCCTCGCTTGATACCGATATCGAAATGTTTGAAAACCTTTGAAATACCGACCATGCCACTATCCACTTCTACAACATCGGTCATGAACAACGACTCACTTGCCGCCCAGCTTTTCGGGGGGCACGACTATGTGGGCTCGCTGTTCGAAAAGGAAAAGGAGGCGGTTGATACGATAGAGCATATACCTTCGATAGAGTACAGCAGCCCCACCTTTTCCTTCATCGACCGCTTCGTAGATTTCTTATCCTCGCTGCCGTGGGAGGTGTATGCCATCTTAGGGGTGGTGGTGATGGCTTATATCATATACCAGCTTTACCGCAATGGACTGCTGGAAGTAGGATATAGGGCAAAGACCGCTGACGTGGACAACCCCGACAACCCATTCGGCATCGAATACGACAAAGAAATCGCCGAGGCTTTGAAAAATAGCGACTTCACCTCCCTCGTCAGACTCATCTATCTGCGTACGCTGAAATATCTCGACGAAGAGGGGCGCATCACCTGGCGAATCTATAAAACACCCACCGACTATGCCTCCGAGATGCTCATGCCGGCATTCAGCACCATGACGCGGCACTTCTTGAGAGTAAGATATGGGCGCTTCCACGCCGACAGCGCTTTGTACGACGAAATGTGTCGGCTTCAGTCACAAGTGCAGAAAGGAGGACAGGCATGAATAGAAAGGTTCTGGCAGGGGCTATCCTCGGTCTGTTCGTCATATTCTTGGTCGTCTCAAATTGCTCGGGGCCTCATTTCGAATGGAACGCATATGATTCCATGAGGTCGGACGATGACAACCCCTTGGGATGCAAACTCTTCGAGAAAATGGCAAAGGCCACCATGCCCAATGGCTATGAGGTGTATTATGACGACCTGGAGGAGCTTTTCCATAGGGAAGAGCCTTTCGCCATGTTAGTCATGGATTATACCATCTTTTTCGACAGCGATATCCTATTGCGACTCGACAGTCTGGTGCGCAAAGGAAACAAACTGATGATTGTCGCCAATAATGCCTATGATTATAATGTAGATGATGAAGACGACGATGGAAAAGATTGTAAGTGGCTCTCCGAGAGTGAATCCTTTTCTTCCTTCGATTTGGATGCCTTAAAGGAGACTTTAAAAGGGGAGCGAAACCTCGTGCCCATCAAAATGGAACAAAATGGCACCATCAATGTGCCCAGTACTTTTCTCACGAGTTATATCCCACCTAAGAATTTGAAAACCACCATCACGGCTACGTTCAGTGGAAAAATCGAAGATACCTACGACATCACTCCAATGCCTATTGCTGTCAAAAAAAAGGTGGGGGAGGGAATGGTCTATCAAATATCATGCCCTCTGCTGATGACCAACTACGGACTATTCTATCACGGCATACAGAAGTTCCAGCAAAGCCAGATGGCACAAATCGCCGATATGCCTGTCGTCAGAGTGCCCTCGAATAAATTTCATCGGTCGAATTCTCATCGGTCGTATTACGAAGACAATAATAATTACACGGAGTCGCCCCTGGCTTTCATGCTCGAAAGACCACCACTGCGATGGGCTCTTTACACGGTATTCTTTGCCATCATACTCTTCATGTTCTTCACCGCTCGGAGGCGACAGCGGGTCATTCCCCTTGTGGAGCGCCCACGAAACCGGAACATCGACTTCGTCAAACTGCTCGGAACCATCTATTACCGCCGCCACGACAACAACGACCTGGCGAGAAAGAAATATGTCTATTTCCGCGAGGAACTGAGGCGAAGCCTGCTCATCGATATCGGCGACACCACACTCGATGATGAGAACTTCAAAAAACTCTCAAGGAAGACAGGGCTCGACGAGCAGCACATCAGCCAGACAGTCATACAACTCAGGAACCTTGCCGGGAGAGAATATGGCGATAAGGTGGGCGACAACGAACTGTATGACATGATCGACAACATCAACGAAATCATAAAACACCTATAAAACCCCAACGCAATGGAAGAAAACAACCAACAACGCCTCGACCTCACGGCATTCGCAGCGAAAATGATGACCGTGCGACAGCAGATTGCCACTGTCGTGGTGGGGCAGAACGAGGCCATCGACCTACTGCTCACCGCGCTCATCGCCGATGGACACGTGCTACTCGAGGGCGTGCCCGGAGTGGCCAAGACGCTACTGGCAAGGCTCATGGCAAAACTCGTCGACGCTCAATTCAGCCGACTGCAGTTCACACCCGACCTCATGCCGTCTGACGTGCTCGGCACCTCCGTGTTCAACATGCGCGACTCGGAATTTGAGTTCCACAAAGGCCCCATCTTCGCCGACTTCATCCTCGTCGATGAAATCAACAGGGCGCCGGCAAAGACGCAAGCCGCCCTCTTCGAGGTGATGGAGGAGCGACAGGCTACTGTCGATGGCACAACCTATCCCATGGGCGACCTCTTCTTCGTCGTAGCCACACAGAACCCCGTGGAGCAGGAGGGGACCTATAAACTGCCCGAGGCACAGCTCGACCGCTTCCTCATGAAGGTCGTCATGGGCTATCCCAATGCCGAAAACGAGATGCTCATACTCAAGAGGCACCACGACAACATACGACTCACACGCCTCGACGATATCCAGGCCGTCATCTCCGCCAGTGAACTGGCGCAGTTCAGGGCTCTGATAGAGAAAGTGGTTGTCGACGACAGCCTGCTGAGATATATCGTAGATGTCGTGCAGCTCACACGCTCCAGCCGGGCCGTGTATCTCGGCGCATCGCCAAGGGCTGCCGTCGCTATACTCAAGGCAGCTAAGGGATATGCACTGCTGCAGGGGCGCGACTACGTCATACCCGACGACATCAAGTTCGTCGCTCCTTCTGTGCTACAGCACCGACTCATCCTCACCGCCGATGCTGAGATGGAGGGATACACCGCGGCAGCCATCGTGCAGTCGTTCTTCGACCAAGTCGAGGTGCCCAAATAGATTGAATGACACGCCAATAACAAAATCGTCATGTTCCTCACTTCCCGATTCTATATCATTGTCGGCATGATCGCCATGGTGATCGCAGGAGGCGTGCTCTTCACGCCGCTCTTCACCATAGGAAAGGTGCTGCTCATCTTCCTCGCGCTGGCTGTCGCCATCGACGTGGTGATGCTCTATACCCATGTGCAGCTCACCGCATCAAGAAAGTGCCCCGAGAAACTCTCCATGGGCGACGACAACGAGGTGAAAGTCAACGTGGAAAGCCAAACGGCAATGACATTACACCTGCTCGTCGTCGACGAACTGCCCAAGCAGCTGCAGTGGAGGAACTTCGGGATAAATGGCATTATCCCTGCCGGGGGGACAACCCAACTGAAATACAAACTCAGACCGGTGACACGAGGGGAATATGAGTTCGGCAGGCTGCTGGTTTTCGCCGCCACGCCGATGCGACTCGTCAGGAGACGGTTTGCATGCGACGGACCGTTCACAGCCAAAGTATATCCCTCATTCCTCTTCCTCAGGAAATTCGAACTCATGGCTGCCACCAACAACCTCGTCGAGATAGGTGTTAAAAAAGTGAGAAGAATAGGCCACAATACAGAGTTTGAGCAGATACGCGACTATGTGCAGGGCGATGACTACCGCACCATCAACTGGAAAGCATCAGCACGACGTTCGCACCTCATGGTCAATGCCTATCAGGATGAGCGGGCACAGCAGGTGTTCTCCGTCATCGATAAGGGAAGGCTCATGCAACAGGCCTTCGAGGGGATGACTTTCCTCGACTATGCCATCAATGCCACTCTCGTACTCTCGCATGTCATCATCAACAAACAGGACAAGGCCGGACTCGTCACCTTCGCCAATACCTTCGGCTCCTTTGTGCCCGCTGAGCGACATTCCACACAGATGCAGCGCATCCTCGAACAACTCTACAACCAGAAGACCACTTTCGGCGAATCCGACTATTCCATGCTCTGCCCTATGCTCAACAGACTGGTGCCACGAAGGAGCTTCATGATGCTTTACACCAACTTCACCGACTTCGAAAGTTTGAAGAGGCAACTGCCCTATCTGAGGCAAATCAACCAGCGTCACCGCCTGCTCGTCGTCTTCTTCCAGGATGTGGAACTCGAGCAGTACACCAGCACGCCATCGAACACTGGCGAGGAATACTACCAGCATGTCATTGCCGAGAAACTGGTCTATGAAAGAAGGCTTATCACACACACTCTGAGGCAAAACGGCATCTTCAGCCTCCTTGTCACACCCAAACAACTCTCCGTGGAGGTCATCAACAAATACCTCGAAATGAAATCACGACAGCTGCTGGTATGACTCACCACCCTTGTCTATGCTTGTAAGAGTCACCATGCATGATTTAATCTTGTAAGAGCCATCATGCATGATTTATGCCGTTATGAGCCATCATGCATGATTAAATCTTGTAAGAGTCATCGTCCTTGATTTATATCAAGTAATTGTGTTTTTTACACTTTTTCCTGCGAAAAAATTTGGAGGAATACAAATAATGCCTTATCTTTGCATCGTGTTTTTCATAGTATTAGATTTAAGGTTAACAAAGGTTGGAGTACAGCGGTACTCCTTTTTTTGTGCCCTTACGTTTTGCACCCCTTTTTGCCCATCATTTTTCTGCGACAATAATGTCCGAACTCATCGTGTAGAGACGCCCATATATGGCGTCTCCCGACCAGTATGCCCAATTTTCAGAGTGGACTTTCGGAGTGGACTTTCTGAGTGGACTTTCTGAGTGAACTTTCGGGGTGAATTTTCTGAGACGCCATGCATGGTTGCTCTACACGCTGAGTTCGAAAATGCTGACACAGAGGGATTTCCTCCGCACCTCTGTTTGTCATCTTGTTTGTTGTCCATTCTGCATGAGCAAGGCAAAATTCCTTCGCTTGCGACATACAATTCTTGAAAATTCTCTTTTTTTGTTGCCTATAATTCCCAAATTACCTCCCTTCGGTCAGTGGGTCTTCGACAAGTCTCTCTAATTCGTGATAGAAAAACTTGTGTTTTGTTTAACCGGTGCAGCCGTTATCAATTTTCAATAGTAAAAAATCTTACGAAAATAATCCCTCCGCACCAACGGCGCCCCAACGGGGCAACCTGCTCTCAGCCCAGGGCAACGCCCTGGGGTTTAATACAAGCACAAATCAATCGCCCCGACGGGGCAAAAGCCTTTGAAATTCAATCTTTTGCACCTTTTGTGATGCCCACATTTTCCAGGAAGAAGATTAAAAACCGCTGACGCCAACTGACAATTCATAATTCATAATGCATAATTCATAATTACACGATTTCTTTCGCAATTATTCGGTCGGTCAATCTAGGGGACAGGTTTTTGATGGAATTTGAGAATTCCGTCAAGGCCCTGTCCCCTTGATTGACCCTTGTTTGTTTGGCCAAATGCAAGCCAGTGATGTTCATGCCAATTGTTTCCCACGAAGAAGATTAAAAACCGCTGACGCTTAAGAAAAAGGTTTAAAAAGAAAAAAAACAATATACCCTTGGTAAAGAGCGAAAAAACACCTTGCGGTGTCTCAAAAAGGAAGAAAAAATAAGTTAGAACGATGGATACGGTGGGGCGGCATTTGACAAGCAAGATATCCTACGGATAAGTTCGGAAGACGGCCATTCTGCATAATAAAGGCAAAATTCCGTCGCTTGCGACATACAATTCTTGCAAATTCTCTTTTATATATGAGCCCACATTAAAAAGTCCGAATTCTTTGCCGAGAGCCGTTAGGCACTCCCCTCCCATCAAGG
>CAMHEL010000180.1 GCA_946184125.1 uncultured Prevotellaceae bacterium | reverse complement strand
TGCGCGAGAAGGTAGGCTTGAATTGCTTGAAGGTCTCGCGGTAGAAACCCGAGGCGTGTGTCAGGCCGTGGTAGATGGCCTCGCCCTCCTCGTTGAGCACCGTGTTGGTGAAGTTGTCGTACTCGTCGATAATCAGGTAGAGCGGATAGCCGTACATCTTCGCCTGTATATTGATGTAGTTGAGTTTCATCCGGGCTGTGTCATACCCCTTCACCGTCTCCACGAAATCGGCGGCATAGTATTGGGCATACTGAACGGCGAAGGCATCGAGCGTCATGCCGCAATAACTGTCGAAGCTGCGCTCCAGCACGTCCGACGTGCCGCCGATCATCGAGAAGTCGAGATAAAGGACTTGGAAATTCCCCTGCTCACGTGTGGGGTGGCCGGCAATCCACAACCCCTCGAAGAGTTGGTGGAAATGATCACGCTCATTGATATCATAGTAGGCGCGGAGCATGCTCAAGAAGATACTCTTGCCGAAGCGGCGTGGGCGTATGAGGAAGAGGAAGTGGTCTGTGTCCTCCATCAAAGGAAGATACATCGTCTTATCGACGAAATAGAGGTTCTCGCGCCTCAGTTGCTTGAAGTCAGAGATGCCGTAGGGAAGAAGCTTTACAGGTGTCATGGCATGATCGTTTTGGATTGACGCTGCGAAGATAAGCATTTCCTTCGATTTTTCCAAATATGTTGGGATTCAAATAAAGTAAAGGGTGCCTTTTTGCCAGCACCCTTAGGTGCTTAATAACTTATTTCACTTTCGCATCATCCGTCAGACTTCTTGCTTCTGATTCAACTATTTCTTTAATCGAAGACATTTTCCTGTTTTCTTATTTTTTACAAAATCGCTTGTGGCATTATTTTTGCACAGACCTGCGCCCCACCGCCATCCCGTGCACAAACAACGCCGAGTGCCGAGGCATAAAAAAAACTCGTTATTATGTTATCACGACATTTCATTATCGCTGAGAACAAGAGGATGAGCCCTCAGAGCTAATCACACTGCTTGAGGAGGCACCAGAGTATGGTGTCTCCTCATGGCATTCTCCCTTGGGAATCGTTCCGAAATGAGCCTAATTACCTACGATGTGATTGATAAGCAGCATCACATCGGCGATACTCACCTGTCCGTCATAGTTGAGGTCTCCCCAGATACCGCTTTGGGCTTGCGAAATCGTCATCATGGCAGTGGTGTCGCTGATGGGATAGCGCACGGCATCAGGGTCGGTGATGACGACATTTTTGAACTGTAGCGGACGGGAACCAGCGGCGGCATTGTCTGCCACTTTGAGGGTGATGGTGCAGACCTCGCCCGATGTGCCTGTAAGCGTATAGATATTCGACGAGTAGGCAAGCACACGCAACGACCCATCAGACTGAATGGAGCTGTCGAAGAAGTTCATTTTCCTCGAATTGGTGCGCTCCTCACTGAGTTCCACAAGTGGAAAGCCGCTCTCGTCGGTGGCAACGCTCACCCCAGTGGGCAAATAGAGGTCGAACTGAAAGCCCCTAACCTCAAGAGTGGTGTTTTTTACCTGCACGGAAAGCGTTACCGTGCTGCCGGGTTGTGCGGTCACGCCATCCACATAGACGGCATCGGTCAATTGTGTGACATCGGTTTGCTGTGCCATGGCGGTAAGTGGAAGGATGCACAGCAGTAGACTTTTGAATAAGGTGTTGATTGTCATTATGGTAATTTGTTTATTTCCTGCTTTGTTTTCTCACCTGCCCATTGGCATCTCTGATGATGGTGATACCACGCTGTGGTTGACTGAGGCGTGCGCCACCAGTAGTGAAGTATTCACTGTCCCTGACTTGGTCATCAACAGTAAAGTTTATACCCGTGGGAGCAGCAACGGTGATGAATGACGTGGCTTCTGGAGTTTCCAGTCGGTTGCTACCGCCAGTGAGGATGGCATTGCCCAGTGCGACATCGTAAATGCCAGGCATGATGTCATTCTCAGCTCGTAGCGTGACAATGGCCACTGTGCCTTCTGTTCCTTTCAATGGTCTATTGCTCGTCGATATGCAGAGGATGCGTGTCGTGCCATCAGCCATCAGTTGCCAGTCGATAGTGTGGTCGGCACGGCGAGCATCAGCCATTCGGATTTTCTCCACCATGACGCCCTCGGGCAGGGAGAGGTCGGTCTGCCACGACGTGATGCCCTCCATGGGATTGCTCAGAGAGATGGTCATCGCAGCAGTCGCACCTGCACTGATGGTGAGTGGTGCCGCCTCCATTCGCACGTCATTTCTTGCCTCAGTGGTCTTTATCCTCGCGGGAGCTGATGCCTTGCCGTGGAGGATGATGTTGGCGATGGCAGCGAGGTCGGAGACATCCACGGCCCCATCGTTGTTGATGTCGGCGGCTTTCAACAAGAAATTATTAGTGTCGCGCCCGAGGATATAGTTGGCTGTGATGGCGAGGTCGGCCACATCCACCGTGCCGTCTTCGTTGGCGTCACCGTCATAGAAGTCCTCTACATTAAGGCGGGTGACGATGTCACCATCAATGGGATAGCGGATGGCTTCCACATCGGTGAGGACAATACCCCTGACTGTCGTGGAGTATAGACCGGCGGCAAGACCATCTGCCACGTTGACGGCGATGGTACACACCTCGCCCGACGTGCCGTCGAAGGTGTAGCCACCATTGGAGTTGCAGAGCACGCGGATGGTGCCATCGGAAAGAACAGCGCTGTCGAAGAAGTTCATTTTCTTCGCTGTAGTACGCTCGGTGCTGAGCGACACAAGCGGCAGGCCGTCCTCATCGGTAACGGCGGTCACGCCCTCAGGCAACACGATGTCGAACTGGAAGCCGCGCACGCCGAGGGTGTTGTTCATCATCACAGAGAGGGTGGCCTCAGCGCCGTTCTTCACCGTCGCCTCATCGATATAAATCACGTTGTCGTAAGCAGCGAGGTCGGTGTATTTTCCAAGTTTGAAATAGCCATTCTTCCACTGGAAACAGTTTGAGGTGTCGATGTCACCAAAGTCGTAGCCGTCGGGCGCATAAAGAAGACAGGGATTATCGGGAGTACCCACTTTCCCACAACTCACTATTTTGTTCATCACAGATAATGAAAGCTTCAATTCTTTCAAGCTTGTACATCCAGCTAGTTCCGCACCGCTAACCCAATATGCATAATCTCCATGATCGAGGTCAAAATTACTTAAGTCAAGACGTGTCAATTTGCTGCACCCCAAAAACATATAGCCCATCGAACTTAATGCGGTGGTATTGAACTTATCCACATCAATATGTGTGAGGTTATTACAGTATCTAAACATTCCGTCCATCGTCCCTACTTTTTCGGTATCGAATCCCCCGACGTCAATCTGTGTGAGCTTGCTGCATGAAGAAAACATTGAGCTCATTCTTTTTACTTTACTCGTATTGAATCCACTCACGTCAAGTACTGTTAGGTTGATGCAGTCATAAAACATAGCAGACATGTCTTCCACATTTTTTGTGTCAAAACCAGTGACATCAAGAATGGAGAGGGATTTACAACCTCCGAACATGTTGTACATGTCGGCTACATTCTCTGTGTTCAGATATTGAATGCCAGTGATGGTATTCAAATTGGTCATTTCATAAAACCATCTGTTGGTGGTCTTCGGACGGAATATGGCAAAAGAGGAATTAAACGTCACTTGGGTGACTTTTGGTGCAATCTCCTCATTTGCCCATTCAGGCACCACACTCAATAATTCATACTTGCCAGGGTTCTCTCTTAAAGCGTTGAGATCAAAAGTGGTGCCAATCCTCTCTGCTCTTTGTGAGTCGTAGCAGAATGTGAGCGTGGTGCTATCGGAGGATAACCACACATAGTCTTCTGGTCCTCCAATCTCAACAATTTTTCTGAATTCTTTCCAATAGGGAGCAGCCGCGTATGCGGGCTTGCAACCATTCGGCACATATAGTTTGGTATTTTTCCTGTTGGGAAAGGTGTTGCTGCAGATAGTGGGTGGTTCGGAACAATTGACAATAACCTCATTAAGATTGGAACAACCATCAAAAGCTTGGTCTCCAATCATCGTTACGCCATTAGGAATTGTGATGGAAGTCAATCCTGTACATCCACTGAAAGCATTCCACCCAATGGTTGTTATACTCGTAGGCATGTTGACACTGGTCAGCCCTGTACAATCTAAGAAAGCCTCAGAACCAATACCTGTTATGGTATAGGTCTCATTCATATAGAAAGGGGTACTAACTATGAACTCGGGATTGTTCTCATCGTATTGTATATTTATCTTGGAAGGAATATATACATCGCCGCTATGCGTCCATTGCTCCAATTGGGGAAAACCATATTCATCCAAATTTTCATAATTCTCATACTTGCCCGTCACCCAACATGTATAATTGTTATAGTTTTCTGAACCTTCCTGCTCCCAATCATCGTATTCATAATCTATGCACACAGGAATAAGCCCAATCACGTCATGCCCCGGCACGTCGTAAATCCCAACGAGATATTTAGACCATATCCATTGCGCATTTGCACCGAGAGGCAGGAGCATTAGAAAAAATATCACTAATAATTTCTGTCTTATCATAATTGTTCGGTTTTTAGTAACTAATCAATCTATTTTTCAACGTTATTGTGTTTATTTTCTACTTACTTTTTTGACCTGACCATTGGTCTCACGGACGATGGTGACACCTCGCTGCGGCTGTTTCACACGCAAGCCACCAATGTTATAGTAATCCTTTCCTTCGACACCTCCATCTGTGGCATAATCGATGCCCGTAGGAGCAACGACCGTAAGTAGGTTACTGTTTTCTTGTGCCACGATGCGGTTGTTTCCGGTAGTAAGGACGGTATTGCTGAGTGTGATGTCATAGATACCGGGCATGACCTCGTTTTCTGCACGCAGTGTGACGATGGCCACAGTGCCCTCGTTGCCTTTCAAGGGCCGGTTGCTGGTTGAGAGGCAAAGGAGGCGTGTTGTGCCGTTGGTCATCTGTTCCCAATCGATAGTCTGGTCGGTGCGGCGGTCACTGACTAGACGAATATCCTCCACCACGATGCCTTCAGGCAAGGAGAGATCGGTCTGCCAAGAGGAGATGTCCTCCATGGGGTTGCTGAGGCTAATGGTCATTTCTGCTGTTGCACCAGCACTGATGGTAAGGGGCTCCGACTCCATCCGCACGTCACCGACAAATTCCGATGCGCGGACCTTTGCTGGAGCCATGGCCTTACCGTGAAGGATGATGTTGGCGATGTAAGCAATATCCGCAATGTCGATGAAACTGTCGCTGTTGACATCTGCAGTCCTCATGACAAAGCCATTGGCATTACGTCCAAGGATGTAGTTGGCCACCAATGCGATGTCGGCCACATCTATCACTCCGTCGCCATTGGCATCACCGGGAGCGACATTCTCCACTGTGAGACAAGTGATGATGTCGTCGTCGATGGCATAGCGGTTGGCGTTGACATCGGTGAGGATGATGCCTTTCAGGGTCATGGGATATTCACCTGGCTCCAAGCCTTCTGCCACGTTGACGGCGATGGTACACACCTCGCCCGAAGTGCCGTCGAAGGTGTAGCCACTGCTGGAGTTGCAGAGCACACGGACGGTGCCGTCGGCCTGGATATTGGCATCGAAGAAGTTCATTTTCTTCGCTGTGGTGCGCTCGGTGCTGAGCGACACAAGCGGCAAACCGTCCTCGTCGGTAACGGCGGTCACGCCCTCAGGCAGCACGATGTCGAACTGGAAGCCGCGCACGCCGAGGGTGTTGTTCATCATCACCGAAAGGGTGGCCTCTGCGCCGTCCTTCACCGTCGCTTCATCGACATAAATCACGTTATCGTAGGCAGCGAGGTCGGTGTAGGGATTCTCGTTCTCCATCTCAACGATTTCCTTGAACTCACTCCAATAGGGAGCAGCTTCGTAGGCAGCCTTGCAGCCATACGGGACATAGAGCGTGGCATTGGCGCGGTTGGAGAAATTATTATTATAAAGCTGAATGGGTGTTTTAGATTTCATCGTTACGCTCACCAGATTGGGACATTCACTAAACGTGATATTTACAAAACTGATTACTGAGCTTGGGATCACAATGCTTTGAAGGGCAGATGCACGAACAAAGGCCCAATCTTCAATCTGCTCAACACCCTCAGGAATGATAACTTCTAGTGCGGTCTGTGTAAAACTACCAGCAATACATTTCACACTCGAAGGTATCAATGTGGTCTTACATCCTACAATCATTTTGTTCTCCTGGGTTCGGATGATGGCATTACAATTATCGCGAGAATCAAAAGTAGGATTATCAGCATCCACTGTGATGGAGGTTATGGCATAACAATTGCTAAAAGGATATGAACCAAAGGAAGATACACTTTGAGGAATATAGACAGACATTATGCCACTACAATAGCAGAATGCGTAACTACCAATATGAGTGACACCATCTGGAATAATTAGATTTTCAATACTGGTAATATATGAAAATGCCCAATCTCCGATTCGAGTTACACTATTGGGAATGACTGTGTTCTTGCTGGCTGACAGCAGAGTGTTGGTGGAAGTTTCAATAATGGCATTGCAATTGTCGCGACTGTCATAATAGGGATTGTCATTATCTACCGTAATGGATGTAAGGTTTCCACATCCAGGGAATGGTGTTCGTCCATTTAATTGAGACACGTTTTTGGGCAAGTGAAAACTTGTCAATCTTTTACAATAGGAGAAAGCCGACAAACCAATACCAACCACATGATCAGGGATAATTATGGAGGAAAAATTGCATGAGTAAAAGGCAAAAGTTCCAATGTTATCAACTTGGCTGGGAAGTGTGATAGTGGTCAAATTTTTGCAATCATAAAAAGCATAATCCCCTATTTCGGTCAGCCCGGTGAAGTATTTCAGTTCGTCAAAACTATTAATGAGATTGTTTTGTTTAAACACTGACCCCAAGTCTGTCACAGCCGCAGCCTCTTCATACGACAGCTCGCCATCCCCGTCGGTATCCCAATTAGCAACACAAATGCGTTTGACCTCTGCATCAGCGAAATCGATGGCTAAGCTTTCCAATTCAACGATTTCCTTGAACTCACTCCAATAGGGAGCAGCTCGATAGGCGGCTTCACAACCAACAGGGACATAAAGCGTGGCATTGGCGCGGTTGGTGAAGGTGTTTGCATCGATGGACAGTGGTTGCCGGATATTGATAGTAACAGAGGTAAGACTACTACATTCAAATGCACGAGAACCTATGGTTGACACGCTGTTTGGAATATCCACTGATACCAAAGCTCGGCAATCGAAGAAGGCACTATTGCCAATGGTCTCCAAACCATCGAGAATAGTCAAAGTTGTCATATTGATACATCTCATAAATGCACAATAAGCCAAACTCTTCACATTGCCAGGAATCACCATCGATGTAATGCCATTGCATCCTGAGAATGAATTTACACCTATAGCTGCTACTGTGGTTGGAACGGTGGAAAGCACCAAACTTTTACTTTCTAAAGCATAATCGCCAATGCTTGAAACATCATCAGGAATCACCGTATTGTTGCTACCTACGATAAGTTTATTGGATGCGATCTCAATGATGGCATTGCAGTTTCCACGGTCATCATAGACAGGGTTGCCACTCTCCACCACGATGTAATCAAGGTTATCACAGCCTCTAAAAGTTTGAGTTCCAATACTTATCACACTTTTGGGTATGTTTAAAGAAACCAATCCTTTGCAGCCATAAAAAGCATATTCATCGAGGCTCACAACGTCATTGGGTATGACCGTGTTTTTGCAGCCTGCGATAAGATTGTTCGTTGAAGTGGCTATAATCGCATTGCAATTTCCACGGCTATCAAAATGGGTATTGTTTTCATTGACAGTAATGGAAGACAAACTGGAACAACTCGCAAAAGCACTGTTGCCAATAATTGTTACATTCTGAGGGATGTCGATGGAGGTTAGATTCCTACAATTCCAAAAAGCAGAACCATCAATACTCTTCAGTTGAACAGGAAGAGTGACATTCTCTAATTTGGTACACTGCGGAAATGAATGATAATCAATACCATTCAACCCCGTGAAGTATTGTAATTCATCAAAATGCTTGATGGTACTGTTTGCCTCGAATACAGTCCCCAAGTCTGTCACAGCCGCAGCCTCTTCATACGACAGCTCGCCATCCCCGTCGGTATCCCAATTAGCGACACAAATGCGTTTGACTTCGGCATCAGCGAAATCGATAGTCAGGATTTGTGGTTCTGGTTTCGTGACGGTGACGGCACAAGTGGCAGTCTTCTCATAGGGGTCGGTACCATTGCTGGGATTCGACATGTTGAGCTTACAGGTGATAGTAGCAGTACCAGCTCCGACGGCGGTCACATTGCCTGCGTTATCAACTGTTGCCACTGCGGTGTTGCTGCTCGTCCAAGTCAATGAATAATAAGTGGTATAGGTAGGATTGATGACGGCCTGGAGTTGTGAAGCCTGGCCTTCCTCCAATGCCAGGGTAGTGCTTGACAACGAGAGGCTCTTGGGATATACGTTATTGACAGTTACCGTACAGGTGGCTTTAGCCCCGCTGCCATCGTTTGCCGTGCAGGTAATGGTGGCGGTGCCTTTTCCCTTGGCGGTGACGAGGCCGTTGGAGTTGACCGTCGCCACACTGGTCTTGCTGCTCTTCCAGGTCACTCCTTGACTTGCCGCACTGCTTGGTGTCACCGTAGCGGTCAACTGCAGGGTGTTGGAGTCACCGATGGTGGCAGAAGTGTAGTTGAGCGAGACAGCCGTAGCGGGCCTTGTGACGGTGACGGCACAAGTGGCGGTTTTCTCGTAGGGGTCGGTGCCGCTGCTGGGGTTCGACATGTTAAGCTTGCAGGTGATGGTGGCAGAGCCGGCTCCGACTGCTGACACATTGCCTGCGTTATCGACCGTTGCCACTGAGGTATTGCTGCTCGTCCAAGTCAATGAATAATAAGTAGTATAAGTGGGATTGATGACGG
>CAMHEL010000179.1 GCA_946184125.1 uncultured Prevotellaceae bacterium | reverse complement strand
ATTCCTAATTCCTCATTCCTAATTCCTCATTCCTAATTCCTCATTCCTAATTCCTAAAAAACTTTCCCCTTCTCGGCGAGGGTGTCGTAGTTGTTGTTGAGGTTGCGCCAGTCTATTTTGGCATTGGTGGGGATGGCGTTGATGTATTTCTCGATATTGGTGTATCCGTCTCCGGTACAGTCTTTGTTTGCATCCGAGGGGTCGTTGGGGTTGAGCCCGTTGTTCTTTTCCCACTCATCGGGCATGCCGTCGCCATCGCTGTCAGTCCTTGGTGTCCATGCGGCGTACTCGGGGTAGCCGCCCATCTGCCGCGGGTCGGTGATGATGCCCTGCTTATAGGAATCCTTGGGCAACCGGCGGTATTTGAAAAGTCCGTCGCTGTCCTGCGACTTGGTGTGGAGCCCCCAAGTGTCGCCGTAAGGCATGTCCTTCACCTTCTTTTCGTAGTTGGGCACATAATAGGCCACACCGGTCCTCACCTCCTCAGTGATGCGCTGGTCGACGATGTCGCGGCAGGGCACGGTGGCTCCCACGTTCTGCAGCACCCATTCGTAAGCCCTCTCTGCGCCCATGATGGTGACGAAGGGCATCTCAAAAGGCTCATCAGAGCGCATCAGCGCCAGTTCGGTGGCATCCATCTCACCATCTTTGTCGGCGGTCTGTATGCCTCCCGCCCAGTTGTCGCGGGTGATGTCGGGATAGCCTTCCATGATGTTGCCCATGGCGTAAATCCTTCCGAACTGCTTGAAGGGGAAGAGGTTGACGCTTCTGCTCTCGCTCTTGATGATGCGGTGCCCCACGGCAGTATCCTTGGGCGTGAGCGGACCGGGCTTGTAATAGTTGTTGATGAAGTTCGACATGGTGGTGTACTCGCCTCCATCGGCGGTGCGGTGCACCCAGTTATAGACGATGTTGTTGATGAAGTTGAACACGCCGCCCCACCCTATCGAAGGGTTGCGCCCGGTGTTGTCGGCCCAGAGGTTGCGCATGAAGGTGGTGTTCTCGCCTCCGATGGTCGAACCGAAGGAGTGGTTCCAGGTGTCGAGGGCCTTGGCAGAGATGGTGTTCTGGATGGTCACGTTGACGGTGGGTTCCTTCCGCTTGTCCTTCCCGTCGCCGAGGTCGAACATGTGGCGGTAGAAAGAGATGTTCTCGTCGAGTCCCCACTCACACGAGCAGTGGTCTATCATGATGTTTCCCACGGGGTTGCCGCCGAAGGAATCCTCACGGTGCCATACCGAGGTCTCGCCGCGGCGGAAGCGCATGTGCCTAACGATGACGTCGTGGGTATCGACCTGGAACGACTCTCCGGCGATAATCACGCCCTCGCCGGGGGCGGTCTGACCTGCGATGGTGATATAGGGTGCCCTCACATAGATGGGCGACTTGAGGCGTATGATGCCCGAGACGTTGAACACGACGATTCGGGCGCCGCCCTGCTCGCAGGCCCAGCGGAAGGAGCCGGGACCGTCGTCGGCAAGGGTGGTGACTGTCAGCACCTTGCCGCCCCGACCGCCGAAGGTGTACATCCCGCCGCCCTCGGCACCGGGGAAGGCGGGGATTTTGGCCTGGCGGAGGTCGTAAGGACGCGATGCCCAGGGCACGTAGGGGCGGCCCTGCTTCGCTTCTTCCACCACGATGGGGAAGGCTTTCGCCCAGGCGGAGTCGCTGTGGGCCTTCCACTGCTTCTCAAGCGAGTCAATCAGTTGCTTCGCCTCGTCGGTGTACTGAGGATATTGTGCGAATGCCGTCGAGAATACCAACAGCAAACAGCCGAGAACAATTGTTTTCTTCATTTTTTAGGTCGATTGGTTGATAAGAGTGTGTTCTGGTAATTCAGTTTTCTCAAGACAGGATTCCACGATTATTTGTCTGAAATGTGATATCACGTGGCAATAATCTGCAGAACCTATCTTAATAAAGACGGAGAAAGAATGAAAATGTAATGATAAGTAGGTGGTCAAAATTCAACGAACCTCTCTTTGCTCTAAAGAAATCAAAAAAAACGTCCAAAAAAACACTTCATACAGGATTTTTACCTATATTTGCAGAAATTTTATCAACATATCATTATCAATTAGAAAAAGACATGAAAGATTTTTTCAAAATGGTACTTGCCACCGTTGTGGGCATCATCGTATGCGGCCTGATCATGGGCTTCATCTTCATGATGTGCATGGTGGGTATGGTAGCCTCAAGCAGCAATGTGAAGTCGGTCGACAAAAACAGTGTCATGGTGCTTAACCTCTCGGGCGCACTGGCAGAACGCTCCAGCAGCGTCAGCCTCATGTCGCTCATCGGAGGTGGAGGCAGCGGCGAAATGGGACTCGACGATGTGCTCAACGCCATCAAGAAAGCAAAGAACGAAGAAGACATCAAAGGCATCTATATCGAGGCGGGAATGTTCAGCCCCGACTCCTACGCATCGGTGCAGGCCATCAGAAGGGCACTCAGCGATTTCCGAAAGAGCGGGAAGTGGATTATCGCTTATGCCGACAATTACACACAGGGGGCTTACTATCTCGCATCTGTTGCCGACAAAGTATATATCAACCCCGAGGGAATGATCGAATGGACCGGCATTGGCTCCTCGCCTTACTACCTCAAAGACTTCATGCAGAAATTCGGAGTCAAGGTGGAACTGGTCAAAGTGGGTAGCTACAAGAGCGCTCCCGAGACTTTCACTTCCGACCACATGAGCGACGCCAACCGCGAACAGGTGACGGCCTACATCAATGGCATCTGGGATAACGTGCTCAAGGAGGTCTCGGCAAGCAGAAAGATTTCTGTCGATTCGCTCAATGCTTATGCCGACAACTTCATCGCACTAAGCTCTACGAAGGAACTGATGGACAAGCACTTGGTTGATGGCATTCTCTATACCGACCAGGTGAAGGAAGTGGTGAAAAAACAACTCAAGATTGATGAAGACGACAACATCAACCAACTCACACTCGCCGACATGGTCAACGTGAAAGACCGCGACAGTGATGGTGAGGAGATTGCCGTCTATTATGCCTACGGAAACATCGTCGATGCACGTGTCAGTTCGCCTACCAGCATCGGCAGCGAGGCGGTCATCGATGCGAAAGTGGTGTGCGCCGACCTCGACAAACTGGCTAAAGACGACAACGTGAAGGCCGTGGTGCTACGTGTCAACAGCGGGGGTGGAAGTGCTTTCGCTTCTGAGCAAATCTGGCGCTCCATGGAGAACCTGAAGAAGAAAAAGCCCGTCGTGGTCTCGATGGGCGGCATGGCTGCATCAGGAGGATATTACATCAGCTGCAACAGCAACTGGATTGTCGCTGAGCCGACAACGCTCACCGGCAGCATCGGCATCTTCGGCATGTTCCCCGACTTCAGCGGACTGCTCAAAGATAAACTCGGCGTGAAATTCGATGAGGTGAAAACCAATAAATTCTCCACTTTCGGAGCCATGGCAAGACCATTCAATGAGGAGGAGAAAAGCTATCTGCAGAAATATATCAACCGTGGCTACGAACTCTTCCGCAAACGCGTCGCCGACGGGCGTAAGCTATCTATCGACGACGTGGAGAAAGTGGCGCAGGGGCATGTGTGGCTCGGACAGGATGCCATCAAGCACAAACTCGTCGACCAGCTGGGTAGCCTCGACGATGCCGTCGCAAAAGCTGCAAAACTCGCAAAAGTCGACTCTTACCACGCAGAACCCTACCCCGCACTGCCCGACGTCTGGGAACAGCTGTTCTCCAGTGTCGGCGAGAGCCACGGCAACTACCTCGACGAGAGCCTGCGCGCCACACTGGGCGAATACTATGAGCCGCTGCTCTTCATGCGCGACCTCAGCCACCAGAACGCCATCCAGGCACGACTGCCATTCGTGCTGAAACTGCGGTAACACCCTCGTAGCGATGGACACGCACCAGTGGCTGCTACCACTGAGCTGGCTCTACGGACTGGGAGTGGGCACACGCAACCTGCTCTACGACTGCGGCGTGCTGGCCTCTCACCGCTTCGACATACCCGTCATCACCGTGGGAAACATCGCCGTGGGCGGAACGGGAAAGACACCACACACCGAGCATCTCATCAGGCTGCTCAGCCAGCAGTGGCACGTGGCGGTTCTCAGCCGGGGCTACAAGCGGAAGTCGCACGGCTATCTGCTGGCCAACGACAGCACCACCGCACTCGACATCGGCGATGAGCCTTTCCAGATGAAGCGCAAGTTCGCCAATATCGACATCGCGGTCGATGCCGACCGATGCCACGGCATACAGCAGCTGAACGCCACCGTCAAACCGCAAGTCGTACTCCTCGACGATGCGTTCCAGCACCGACGACTGACACCGGGGTTGAGCATCCTCCTGCTCGAGCACAACAGGCTCGGAGGCGACTGGCTGCTGCCCGCTGGCAGACTGCGCGAGCCGATGAGGGCCATGAGGAGGGCCAACATCATCGTGGTGACCAAATGCCCGCCCAAAATGAGCAGCGACGACATGGAGACCATCAGGCAAAGCCTATCGTTGCTGCCTCAACAGAGGCTGCATTTCTCCACCATCGACTACGAGGAACCTGTCAGCGACAGCAACGGCAACACACGGGCACCTCTCGCCCGCGACACGAACGTGCTGCTCGTCACGGGCATCGCCCACCCAAAACCGCTATACGACTGGCTCGCCGGCATGGCACGGCAGGTGGTGCATTCCGCATACGGCGACCATCACCACTTCACCGACGACGACATCAGCAACATCAACAGCACCTTCGAGGCTCTGCCACCGCCAGCCATCGTGATGACTACCGAGAAAGACGCCGCACGGCTCGCCAGCGTACAAGGCCTAAGCAGAAAAGTGCGCGACAACCTCTACCGACTGCCCATACGAGTACGCTTCCTCGACGGCGATGACTTCGACCACGACGTGCTCCAATTCGTCAATACATTCCAAACAACCCCAAAACACACCTAATATTATGTACCAGAAAATCAAAGAAACGGCTTCCTGGCTCAAAGACAGGATGACCACCAGCCCAAAAACCTGCATAGTGCTCGGCACTGGCCTCGGACAACTGGCCAACGAGATTACCGACTGTTATGAGTTCCCCTATGCCAGCATACCCAACTTCCCCGTGTCCACGGTGGAAGGACATGCCGGAAAACTGATTTTCGGAAAACTCGGCGGCATCGACATCATGGCCATGCAGGGGCGCTTCCACTTCTACGAGGGCTACTCCATGAAGGAGGTCACCTTCCCCGTGCGTATCATGTATGAACTGGGCATCACCACCCTCTTCGTGTCGAACGCATCGGGAGGCATGAACCCGAAGTTCAGCATCGGCGACATCATGGTCATCACCGACCACATCAACTTCTTCCCCGAGCACCCGCTAAACGGCCCCAACTTCCCCACCGGCCCGCGCTTCCCCGACATGCATGAGCCCTACGACCTCAGCCTCGTGGCAATGGCCGACGCCATAGCAGCAGAGAGGGGCATCAAACTGCAGCATGGCGTCTATGTGGGCGTACAGGGACCAACATTCGAGACGCCCACCGAATACCGCATGTACCGCATACTCGGAGGCGATGCCGTTGGCATGAGCACCGTGCCCGAGGTCATCGTCGCACACCACTGTGGAATACGCACCTTCGGATTGAGCATCATCACCGACCTCGGAGGATTCGAAGAAGCCGTGGAGGTAAGCCACGAGGAGGTGCAGCAGGCAGCAAACAAAGCACAGCCCATCATGACCGAACTCATGAGGGAAATGATCATAAGAAGCAATAAAAATTGAAAATTGAAAATTGAAGATTGAAAATTGAAAATTAATTCCGGCTGCGCCGATTGAAAATTGAAAATTGAAAATTGAAAATTGATTTCAGCTGCGCCGAACAATTAAGCTTTGCGTTCTCCGTATGCTGCGGTTTCGCCGCAGCCGAAAGGTATGAACCGTGAGCCACAAAGCATACGTCTAAACTCCCAAACTCCTAAACTCTAAACTCCCTCAAAAAACTCCTAAACTCCTCAAAAACTCCAAAAAAAATGGAAATATCTCAACTTGGTGAGTTTGGCCTCATCCGCCACCTCACCGAAGACCTGAACATACACACTCCCCCGACCATCAAAGGTGTGGGCGACGATTGTGCCGTGGCACGCTACGAAGGCCGCGACGTCCTCATCACCACCGACATGCTCATGGAGGGGGTTCATTTCGACCTCACCTACATCGACCTACAGCATTTGGGCTACAAAGCCGCCATGGTCAACATCAGCGACATCTTCGCCATGTATGGCACTCCCCGGCAGATGGTGGTCAGCATCGCCCTGAGCAAGCGCTTCAAGGTGGAAGACCTCGACATGTTCTACAGCGGACTGCGAAAGGCATGCGACAAATGGGGAGTCGACATCGTCGGGGGCGACACCACACCATCGCTCACAGGACTCGCCATCAGCATCACATGCATCGGAGATGTGGAGACCGACGGCAGCGTCTACAGAAACGGGGCACACGACACCGACCTCATCTGTGTCAGTGGCGACCTCGGCGCTGCTTACATGGGGCTCCAACTCCTCGAACGCGAGAAAAGGGTCTATTACCAACAAGTGAAAGAGGCTCAGCAAGCAGGAAACAAAGCCACCCTACAGCAACTCGCACACTTCCAACCCGACTTCGCAGGGAAGGAATACCTCATTCAAAGACAAATCATGCCTGAGGCAAGGGGAGACATCATCGCTGCACTGCGACAAGCCAACATCCGGCCAACGGCAATGATGGACATCAGCGACGGACTGAGCAGCGAACTCATGCACATCTGCTCGCAAAGCGGATGCGGATGCAGGGTCTTCGAGAAAAACCTGCCCATCGACTACCAAACGGCGGTCATGGCAGAGGAGCTCAACATGAACGTCACAACATGCGCACTCAACGGAGGCGAAGACTACGAACTGCTCTTCACCGTCAGCATAGGCGACTACGACAAAGTGAGCCAACTGCAAGACGTACACCTCATTGGGCACATCACCAACAGCACGCTCGGGAACATGCTCGTCGCACGCGACGGCTCCGAAATCAATCTCGTGGCGCAAGGATGGAACCCGCTCAAGGAATAACAAATCACAAGAAACTTGTTCAAACTGATATGCCGCAGCCAAAAAATGATTAAAAAATGTCACTAAAATTTGGAGTTTATCGGCAAAAATTATATCTTTGCAACAGTTACCACACTTAAGGTGGGTTCTATTAATTTATGTCGAGGCAATTTTCGACTTTTAGTCGAGCCCAAAGTGTGAGCTATTCAAACCAACTATTATTCATTACCTAAAATAATAAAGGATATGAGAAAAATTTACATGATCGCAGTGATGGCTGTCGTTGCCCTTACGGCAAGCGCACAGCAACAGCTCAACCTGAGCACTTATGGTGGAACAAATGTCGAGCCTTTCGACGGAAAAGCATGCAACGTGACGGTCAGCCGGGCACTCTTTCACGGGTGGAACACCATCGCCCTGCCATTCGCTGTCAGCGAGAACGAACTCAATGAGGCCTACGGCTCCGACTGCAGACTCGAGAAGCTCGTAGGAGTCGAGAGAAACGGAAACCAACTCACACTCAGTTTCCAGGACTGCAAAGACCAGGGCATCGAGGCTAACGTTCCCTACATCCTCTACTATGGAGGAGAAAATGCCAACAGACGCATCACCAAAGAGGCCATCATCTACAACAATGAGCCGTCCATTTCCTTCAACGTCAAAGGCAGCGGCGAAACAGTTACCATGGCCGGAGCACAGCGCCACTTCGACGGAAAAGGATGCTATGGCGTCCTCGCTAAAGACAACAACGACGCCAAGTTCGTGAAGGTCGACGACATCAACAGCAGCGGTTTCTATGCAACACGTTGCTTCATTAAAGTCTCGACTGGCAACGACATCATCCTCAACACCGTACACCTCGCTAAAGGTGAGGCTACCAGCATCACCAGCGTGGCTGCCGCAAACGAAAAAGTGGATGTCTACAACCTCTCAGGACAGCGCGTTGCCACGAAAGTGCGCGCAAACGACATCAACAACATGCAGCCCGGTGTCTATGTCGTCAAAGGCCAGAAAGTGCTCGTGAAATAAAGCACACATCAACTAACGGAAATCAAAATCCTCTGCCATTGAGAATGGCAGAGGATTTTTTTGATAGCTCCTCTCTTTCATTCTCCTTTATCCTCATTTTTATCCTCTTTTATCCTCTTTATTTTCTTCTTTATTTCCTCTTTTCATCCTCTTTTATCCTCCAAAAGACAAAAGCGCTGTGTTTCTCTGTGTCTCTGCGCCTCTGTGGTGAATCTCTCAATCTCTAAACCTCTGTCTCACAACGTTGAATCCTCTGTTCTCCTCTGTCGACCTCCAAAAACTGTGGTGAATCTCTGAATCTCCATTCTCCGTCTCACCACGAGGTGGCTTCAGTTCCCCTCTATCAACCTCCCAAAACCGTGTTGAATCTCTCAATCTTTGTCTCCTTCAGTACACCTCTAAACCTCCTCCTCACAACGTTGAGTCCTCTGTTCTCCTCTGTCGACCTCCAAAAGATAAAAGCTCTGTGTTTCTCTGTGTCTCTGCGCCTCTGTGGTGAATCTCTCAATCTCCATTCTCCGTCTCACAATGTTGAATCCTCTGTTTCCCTCTGTCTACCTCCCAAAACTGTGTTGAATCTCTCAATCTCCATTCTCCGTCTCACAACGAGGTGGCTTCAGTTCCCCTCTATCAACCTCCCCAAACTGTGTTGAATCTCTCAATCTCTATTCATCGTCTCACCACGAAGTTTCCTCTGTTCTCCTCTGTCTACCTCCCAAAAGACAAAAACTCTGTGTTTCTCTGTGTCTCTGCGCCTCTGTGGTGAATCTCTGAATCTCTAAACTTCCGTTTCATAATGTTGAATCCTCTGTTTCCCTCTGTTCCCCTCTGTCTACCTCCCCAGTTAATAAATGTTAACACAGCGGTTTTTTTCACAAAACTCTTTTGTAATTGGAAAAATCTGCTTACCTTTGCAACCGCAAACGAAAGAACATGGTGCCTTAGCTCAGTTGGTAGAGCATCGGACTGAAAATCCGTGTG
>CAMHEL010000178.1 GCA_946184125.1 uncultured Prevotellaceae bacterium | reverse complement strand
CACCAGTCTGTTCCAGACCGTCATAAAGTGCGGTGATGGGTACGGTGGTAATCTTTCCGTTCTCCACCCACGACATGGTGGCCTGTTCGGTAAATGCCTGCTTGCCAATTTCACAGCTGCCTTTGCGGCCAGCCTCTGCATAGAGCTCCACAGCTTTCAGGATAGCAGCCACCTTCTCACTTTGCTTGTTCATAGTTACTTATTGATCGTATTTGAATTCTGATTATATGCCTTTGCCACGCATTTCCACTCACCGTCAATCTTCAGCAAGAGTAATACATCGGTGAAGTCGATGCTGCCGCCCCAGCCCTCTTCCAACACACGGACGACGGCCAGCGTCTCTTCCAGCTCCAGCACATCGATGCGGGTCTTGAACTCATCACCGGCACCCACGGTGTCCACATTGTGATAGAACTGCTCGATGCTGCCGCGCTCCAGCTTGCCGTTCAGGAATCCGAACAGGCAGGCATCCTCCGTAAACAGTTCCTTTGCATACTTGCTGTTGCCCTCTGCAACGCTCTTTGTGAACTTGCTTGCAGCCTCTACCACTGCATTGTAGTCTTCAATCTTGCTTCTCATAATCGTACCTTTTTAAATTTATTATTTGATGTTTATGCTTTTAGTGTGCAAGAACAGTGCTAAATGTGCTCGAACTTGCACACCTGTACCCATAATGACGTTGCAAAGGTACGATGTATTCAGCAAACAGACCATTCTATTTAGTTCAACCTTTCTGCCTATTTAGTCCAAAATATTTATGAATCTATATCGGTGTATTTATGCCATTTTTATATCACAACATTTGGCTTTGCACGTCAAGCTGGAGGACAGCAGGATCGGACGTCCTGCCTTTATCTGTATTATCTTGCCACAAACGTCCATTCCTTCATCAAACATTTATCACCCTGACGTGGCTGAACCAATTGTGCAAGTGTTCCTGTTGGAATATATAGTTCAGTTGGTTGCTTCCTATTTTCGTGTCACCAATCTGTGTGTCGATGTTGGTGTGTGAGTGCTGACAATATAGATATCCCAAAAACACGAAGCACTGTCGATGCAACGACGAAAGAATTTAGGATTGTGCGTTTTTTATGAACTAAGTGAAGGCACGGAGTCCGCCCCGTGCCTTCTTGAAAATACCTGTCAACTAACCTAAAAATATAACTATGTGAGAAAAACTTATTGACACACGACAGGCTGTTTCTTCATCCCTTTCAGTTTATCCTTTCCTGCCTCGATGATGCTGATGGCATAGCCACCACCGGGAACTGCCGTGAGTTGGAGTTGTGACTTGCTGGTCACCACTCCCTGACGAATGATATAGGCATGAGGATTGGTTTTGTAGTGGGCATCCTTGGCATCGGCATATACCGTGGCAATGTATTTCTTGCCTGGATCGAGGAAATCGAGCTTGACCGTTGAGGTGTGGCCGTGCTCACTGGCTGTGCATCCCACGAACCAATTGTTTGTGCCCTTTGCCTTGCGTGCGGCAACGATATAGCGGCCAGGCTCAGCCTCCAGATATTTGGAGTCATCCCAGTCTACAGCCACATCCTTGATGAACTGGAAAGCATCCATGTGCTTCTCGTAATTGTCAATCATGTCTGCGGCCATCTGCAACGGACTGTACATTGTGACGTAAAGGGCCAACTGACGGGCCAGCGTCGAGTTCACGTGGTTGGGGTTGTTAGGGTTGTTCTTGTTCATGTCCATCTCGAAGATGCCCGGAGTGTAGTCCATCGGACCGCCCTGCAACCGGGTGAAGGGGAGGATGGTGGTGTGGAAAGGCTTGCTGCCGTTGGTGGCCTCATACTCTGTGCCACGGGCGGCCTCGTTGCCAATCAGGTTGGGCCATGTGCGGCATAGTCCTGTCGGGCGCACTGCTTCATGGGCATTCACCATGATATGATGCTTTGCGGCCTCCTTGATGCAATAGAGGTAGTGGTTGTTCATCCACTGTCCATAGTGGTATTCACCACGGGGAATGATGTCGCCCACATAGCCGCTCTTCACAGCGGTGTAGCCATATTTGTTCATCAGCTGATAGGCAGCCTCCAGATGGCGCTCGTAGTTGCGGGTAGATGCCGAGGTCTCATGGTGCATCTGCAAGCTGACGCCCTTGGAATGGGCATAGTCGTTCAAGCCCTTCAAGTCGAAGTCGGGGTATGGTGTCTGGAAATCAAAAACATAGTCTTTTGACTTACCAAACCAGTCTTCCCAGCCGATGTTCCAACCCTCTACCAGCACCTGGTCAAAACCATGCTTGGCAGCAAAGTCGATATAACGCCGTACATTGTCATTATTGGCACCATGAAGTCCGTGAGGTTTGGTTTTTGAGTAATCGAGATTGTCGAGTTGGACGGAGGGCAGGTCAAAGGTGTATGACCACTGGCTTTTGCCGTTGATCATCTCCCACCATACACCCACATATTTCACAGGCTTAATCCAACTGGTGTCTTCAATCTTGCAAGGCTCATTGAGGTTAAGAATAAGATTGGACGCTAGTATGTCGCGTGCGTCATCGCTCACCATGACAGTACGCCAAGGAGAGGTGCAGGGTGCCTGAAGATAACCCTTGTCACCCTTTGCATCAGGTGTCAGCCAGGATTCAAAGACCATTGTCTTATCGTCAAGGTTCAGATGCATGCAGGAATAGTCTATCAAGGCGGCTTCGTGGATATTGATATAAAGACCGTCGGCGGTTTTCATCTGGAGAGAGGTCTGAACTCCTGTATCAGAGAATGGATGTTGTGAGGCGTTAGGCGTGATAGCCTCCTTCATGTGACTGCGGATTTCCGACAGTTTCGTTTCCATATAGTCGTACTCCTGCGTATCATAGTCGCCAGGAATCCACCAAGCGGTATGGTCGCCCGTCATAGCAAACTGAGTGTGCTCTTCCTTGATGACGAAATAGTTCAGGTTCTGCGATAGCGGGAACTCATAACGGAAACCGAGGCCATCATTATAGAGACGGAAACGGATTTTCATATCCCGCTGCTGTGCTTCCTGATGCAGTGTAACGAGCAGTTCGTTGTAATGGTTGCGGATGTCGCGGGTCTCGCCCCAGACAGGTTGCCAGGTCTCATCGAAAGTACTGGTCTCTTGGGCTGCAATAGTGAAACCACTCTGCAAGTTTGTCTGACTGGTACTGGCAGTACGGGTAGCCCCTTGTGCCGTATATTCCTCATAAGAATTTGCTTTCAGTTCCAGTCCGAGCTTGGAGGGATTAATCACCGCTTTCCCTTTGAAGGAAAGGTCATAGACAGGCTCACCTTGATTGGTCAGCATGAAGGTCATCTGCATCTGTCCGTCAGGCGATGCCAGACTGAGTTTATCGGTCGCATGGGTTGTCGTTGCCATGAAGGCCCATGCAAAAATTAATAATCGGTTGAATATCTTCATTTTTGATTTACTTTATAAATTGTTGCTGTGAACGCATGAAGGGTTATCTTGTTCTTGCTGACATTGGCCTTGCCTGACACCATGACAGGCTGGACTGGGCCAAGAGATAGAGAGGCTGCAACTTTCTTGCTGCTGGGATTCAAGGCGATGACATAGGTTTCACCGCCAGACTTGCGCTGATAGACCATTGGATAGGGCTGATTGACATCACTCAGCAACTGCCAGTCGCCATCATTGCCAAGGGCTCTGGAGGCGTGACGGAGAGCAGTCAGTTGTCGTACGAAGTTCAACATGGAGTTCTTGTCATTCTCTTGGGTCTCAACGGTCAGCTTGCCATTTTCTGTATCGACAGGGAAATATAACTTTTCAAGAGCGCAAGTAGAAAAACCTGCGGTTGGGTTATTTGACCACTGCATCGGGGTACGAGTGCCAGCACGGTCGTTGCTGCCCTCCTTGCCGGGAAGGCCCATCTGATACTTCATGGCAATTTCATCACCATAATATATAAAAGGCACGCCAGGCATCGTAAGGAAGAAAGTCATTGCGACTTTCAACTGGTCGATGGTGTTGCGGTCAGCCACGTTGGGACGCTGATAATCGTGATTGGACGATGGGATGGCGATATAGCCCTTTGTCTTTGTGGCTGTGTAGGCCTTTGTAAAGTTGTCGATGAACTCACTGATGCTGCCCTTGCCTGAACGGTCGAAATAGCAGTAGTCATACTTCTCCCATCTACCCCAAGGCGTGTTGCGTGCGAAGAACATTGAGGGATAGCCTTTGATGCCGAAATGGATCATGAAGTCGATGTTGAAGCCTGCAGGAATGGCTACAGCAGGGTCAGACCACTCGGAGATGAGCACACATTCAGGATAGTTCTTGTCCTTCCACTCGCGCATCTCATTCCACAGCAACGACACAGCTTTCTTGTCAGGGTCGTTCTTTACCAACGACGGTGCCATATCCACACGAAAGCCATCGACGCCCTTGTCGAACCAGAACGACATGATGTTGCGCATCTCGCGGCGCACTGCCTGAGGACCGGGGGCGTTCACATCCTGCTCCCATGGATGATTAGGGTCTGGATTGGCAAAACCATAGTTGAGTGCGGGTTGGCACTCGAAAAAGTTCTTCTCATAGTATTTGGCACGAGGGGCATTGGCCTCTACGTAGCGGCCACGGGTGCTGGCAGCGGGGTCGGGCTCTTTCTTGCGCTCCTCTATCTCATGCTTTTCAAAGTCAGAGATGTTGTCGAGCCAGATGAAGTAGTCGCTGTAGCGGCCATTCGGATCATTCTCTGCCGAAGCCTTGAACCAGGCACACTCACTGCTTGTGTGACCAGCCACAAGGTCGAGGCAGACCTTGATGCCGCGCTTGTGGGATTCGTTGACAAGTGTTACTAAATCGCTGTTGGTCCCGAAACGCGGATCCACCTTGTAATAGTCTATCACGTCGTAGCCACCGTCAAACCAGCCTGACTCGAAGATGGGATTCAACCAAATGGCATTCACTCCGATAGACTTGATATAGTCGAGTTTTTGAGTGATGCCGGGCAAATCGCCGATACCGTTGCCATCTGTATCCATATACGACGACGGATAAATCTGGTAGAACACGGCATCGCTCAGCCACTTCGGCCCTTTCTCCTGTTGAGCCATAGCTGTTAATGATGCTATGATGGCCATTAATATAAGAATTGTTTTCCTCATGGACAATGTCTTTTTTAAGATTCAAATACTATCATGGTCCAGTATTTCAATGATGGAAGGGTGAACGAAAGGACACCGTCCTTTTGACTGAACGAGAGTTCTACGGGAGCACCTGCCAACATGTCGGGGGTGGCCACCCAGACTCGGCGAACGGGACTTGTGGTTTTGACAGATAAAGGCAAATCGGTTATTTCCTGGGGGACAGGCATGTTGCCGTCCATATCACGCCAACTGAGGCTGTTGGCCTGACGATAGTTCAACAAGTGGATGACCTGACATCCTGTCATCTTCCGGCTGTAGGTTGTCACGCTACGTTGCTGCGGCGGCCAGAGGTTGATGTTGACTCCCGAGTTTCCTGAGGTGATGTTACATGCCGTCTCTTCTCCGTCCCCACGCAGAAGATTTTCGTAAGCCACCAAGAAGTCATAGTAGCGAACTATGCTTTGCTGCAACTCTTTACTCATGGCCAGGTTGCTGTTGGGGAAGTACTCATGGCAGAGCATGTGGCCATCGCCCAATTCCAGATGAGAACCTCCGATGGCGAACATCGTTGCATCGGTGAGCAGTACACCCGGTGTGTTGAACGTGCCTTTTTGTGATGACTTGTTATAGTTCATGTAGGCGGCAAAAACCGTTTGTAACTTATTGTTGCTGTAGGCGGAGTTGGCCTGTCGTACGGTCAGCAGGTCTTCAAAGCGTGACTCGCTGTCCCAAAGCTCATTATACAGAAAATCCACCTGGCCTGTCTGGGCAATCTGACTGGCGCCATAACTGGCCACGGCATTCATGACCAGTCGCTTTTGCGGGTGACGCTGCTTCATGGCCGTGATAAAAGAGTTGAAGCCACGAGGCAGATTTACTGCCTGCCCACTATAGTCATACACGGTGCCACGGTCGCCCACCTGGTCTATATGATAACCATCGAAGTCAAACGAGGCATAGACATCTTCGTTACGGTCTGCGAGGTATTGCTGCCACTCTGAGTTGGCTGGATTGGTGAGCAAGATATTGCTCTTCCATGAACTGGAGAGCACCAGTTGGTCTATATCACCATGCCCTGGCTGCTTATAGAGCAGCCATTGAGGCTTCACACCGTCATCGGCATAGTCGCTCAATGCCCCATAGCAGAGGTTATAGAACATGGCTTTCATTCCCAACTGGTGTTGCACTTCGATGTAGCGACGTATTACTGAGGTCACGACACTGCGGTTGGCGATGTCTGTATATTGGTCGAGTAGCGAATTGTGTGTTCCGCCTAATGGCCAATGATGTTTGTAATGCCAGTCATAGAACTGTATGCCATTGATGTGGCAACGGGAGAGGAAAGCCATTTCTCCGTCAATGACCGCATCGGTCTTTGAGGAGTCATATGTGGCTACGAAACCATAACGGGGAAAGTGTGTCCAGTCGCTTGACACGTCAATGCCTACAGTACCCAAAACACTCTCCACATTGCCGTCGGTGGTAATGACCTCTGCCAGATAACCCGTGAAGTCGGTGGAAGGAGCCTTCCATGTCCATGTGGTGCCGCTGATGGCTGCTGTCTCCACAATCTTGCCTGCTGACAGATAACGCACGGTAGCGCCGTTGGGAACATTTGCCGTCACTGTGAATTTTACGGTCTCGCCCGGTTTGTAACAAGCCTTGTCGGTTCTTATGTCGAGATTCAATATGGCCTTGCGCTGGGTTGTCACCGTCACCTGTGTGCCGTTGTCCGTAGGGATGGCAGGGTCCTGTGGATCATTGCTCTCACTGCCGTCGCATGAGGCGGCAAGCAGTGAGAGTATAATAGCAAATGTGAGGTTTCTCTTCATACGTGTCAGTTCTTTACGATGGATACAGTCTCCTCGAGTTGGTTCACGGTGATGGTGTAGGTGCCAGCCGACATGATGCGCCACTTGTTGTCGATGTCGCCGATGTTGATGTCGAGGTATTGGCCTTTCAGGTAGTCATCGCTCTTGTCGATGAACATGGCACGTTCTTCTTCGCCCGTGGGCTCCACTCCGTTGCCGTAGGCGTTCATCAGCCATGCGCCGTTCCAGTCGGAGCGTTTGTCGCACGAGAATTTCAGTTCGCCGGTGCCAAGCTTGCCAGTCCAGGTGAAGATGTAGGGACTGTCGGTGGTGGTCATGGCGGTGGCATTATCCAGGTCCCAGCCGCAAGGTGTGGCATCGCCTACGAGGTAGATCATCTCATAGGGGATGAACTCACGCATCATCATGCGCTCCTTGTCTGAACGGATATCTACGCAGATCTTGTAGGCTTTGCCTGTCTCGCTCTCTTGCAGGAACCATTTGTTGTCGGGGTCATAACCAGCGATGAAGGCCATCGACGTGTCGGTATACGGGGCATTGGGCTGGGTGGCTTTCAACATGTTCTCCCAGGCGCCTTCCGAGGTGCCGAACTTGAACTCGCCGCCGTTTCCACTCTCAAAGAAACGGCCATAGCGGAACAGGAATGGGTCGAGGGGGTCTTTCTGCATCTTCACGAATCCCCATCCTGTGGGCTGGCCCACAAAGTAGAGGTTGTCAAAACGTGGCGCCTCGCCATCGGTCTGCACACAACTCATCTCGCGGGTGAGGAGATTGACTTTCACTTGGTAGTAATGGTCTTCGGTGACCTGCCATTGCTCGTCAGGCTCGTCAAAACTGTTGCGTAGCACCATCTTGTCATCAGTACCCTTGTTGTAGGAGGGTATCCACTCACCAAGGGTGGTGAGAAACTTGAACGACCCTACGCGGAGGTTGCCCTCCCAAGTGAACTGCCCGTTGTCGGTGCGTTTCATCTCAGTGGCATGGGCGGCGTCCCAACCGCTGGGGGTGGCATCACCCACCAGATAGAGCGTGGTGGTTACAGGAGTATAGGGAGTGGCCGAGAACGAAGCAGTGGAAGTCTGTACTTCGTCGCTACCGCTCACCATGGCGGTGATACGGGCATCGAGGGCCACTGACTGGCCTTCGGCGCCACCAAACTTCTCAAGCAGCAGGGCGTTGAGATTTTCCTGGTTGGCCGTCCATGAATAGACTTGCGTCTCGTGGTCGACGGGCACATATGCATTGCTGAAATTGCTTCCACTGGGAGCTAACTCAAGTGTGTAGTAAATACGGTTGCCGGTGCCGTTGTTCGTACCCGTTGTCCAGTTCAGCGTGATGGCCTCGCTGGCATGGTTGGCCTCGTTGAGCACTTCTGCGGCTTGGTTGGCAGTGAGCGTGAGCACGTCGTGCCCCTTGTCGAGTTCGGTATAGTCGTTGTCAGAGCATGCGGTGGTCATCAACCCACACCACAGCATGGTCAGTATGCCATATATATACTTTTTCATAATCGTGATTGTTTTTCTGTTAGTAACCGGGGTTTTGTGTCATCAGACTGTTGGCGTCCATCTCGGTCTGAGGGATGGGGAACAGCAGGCGTTCTTTCGTGACGCGGGTCTTTCCTATGGAGTGGAGGAAGTTGATGGCGTAGTCGCCATTCTGCAAGCGTATCAAGTCGAACCAGCGATGTCCTTCAAAAGCGAGTTCTATGCGGCGCTCGTGGATGATTTTCTCGCGCAGGGCAGCCTGTGAGAGGTTGGCCACGTTGGCCAGTCCAGCCCTGCGGCGCACGATGTTTAGCGTTTCCATTGCCTGCGCGGTCTGCCCTTGCTCGTTCAGGGCCTCGGCCTTCATCAGCAGCACATTGGCGTAGCGGTAGATGATGAAGTTCTGCGGATTGGTGTTGTATTCGGGCGACACCGATTTCGTTACGAGGAACTTGCGCACATTATAGCCTGTGTTGGAGTAACTGCTCTTGTAGCGCTTGCCGTCGAAGTCGGGACATCCCTCGTAAAGGATGGTAAGGTCCTTGCGCAGGTCGCCTTCCTCGTATTGGTCGACGAACTCCTGGGTAGGCTGGTTCCAACCATAGCTGCCGGCCACGAAGTCGGAGTTGCGGGGGCCCATGAAGGTGCTGAGCCAGCTCGACTGTGGGTTGTTTCCCCA
>CAMHEL010000177.1 GCA_946184125.1 uncultured Prevotellaceae bacterium | reverse complement strand
ATGAAGGGTGTGATGACGCTTTCTGCCATCCAGACCCCCATCCTCATCATCGGTTCGTTCCTCGTGCTCTTCCTTGGTCTGAACATGCTTGGCGGTGGCAGCATCGCCGAGGGCTGGCATCAGATGATGGACGTGTGCAACGCCGCCCACGACGGTTTCGGCACCACGCACATGTTCCACACCGATCCTGCCGACCCGATGTATCCGCAGTTCCCTGGCTACGTGGTGTTCCTCGGAGCCTCGATTATCGGTTTCTGGTACTGGTGTACCGACCAGCACATCGTTCAACGTGTGCTTGGCCAGACGAAAGGTGAGGACAACTCTGTTGTGATGAAGCGCGCCCGCCGCGGCACCATCTGCGCCGGTTACTTCAAGCTCCTCCCCGTGTTCATGTTCCTCATTCCCGGTATGGTGGCCTATGCCCTGGCTCAGAAGGAAGGCAGCGGCATCGTGATGGACATCACCAACACCCACGACACCGACGGTGCCTTCGCCATGATGGTGAAGAACATTCTGCCTGCCGGTGTGAAAGGTATCGTGACCATCGGCTTCATCTGTGCCCTTGTGGCCTCCCTCGCCGCATTCTTCAACAGCTGCGCCACGCTGTTCACCGAGGACTTCTACAAGCCGATGCGCAAAGGCAAGAGCGAGGCCCACTACGTGTTGGTTGGCCGTACCGCCACTGTCGTCGTCGTGCTTCTCGGTCTGGCATGGATGCCCATCATGATGGGTATGGGCAACCTCTACAGCTATCTCCAGGACATCCAGTCGCTGATAGCCCCCGCCATGGTCGCCGTGTTCACGTTAGGTATCTTCTCGAAGAAGATTACCCCCAAGGCAGGCGAGTGGGGCCTCATCGGTGGCTTCCTGATTGGTATGCTCCGCCTGGTGACCAACGTTGTCACCGAGTCGGGCAAGGCCGAGATGCCTGGACCGTTATGGGAGAACACCACCTGGTTCTGGCAGACCAACTGGCTGATTTTCGAGTGCTGGCTGCTTCTGTTCATCATCCTTATGATGGTCGTTGTATCGTTCTTCACCAAAGCACCCTCGAAAGAGCAGATTGAGGCCATCACCTTCACCGGCAGCTACCGCGAGCAAATCCGCGAGAGCTGGAGCATCGGGGATGTCATCGCCACGCTTGGCGTCGTAGCCCTCTGCTGCTGCTTCTACGCATACTTCTGGTAATATTGAAGGCGGCGGGCAGGATTTCTTGTCCGCCCCCTTCCACCTTATTATATAATACTCCAACACAACAAAGAAACATCAATTTACAGCCCTCATTATGACCGTTTTTTATGGTGAGCACACCAAGGTACTCGTCTCAGTGGACTGCATCGTCTTTGGTTTCGACCACAACAAGCTGAAACTTCTCATTGGCCGTCGTCAGATGGACCCAGGTCGTGGCGAGTGGTCGCTCTATGGCGGTTTTGTCCGCGAGGATGAGAGTCTTGTGGAAGCCGCCAACCGCGTGCTGTTGAAGCTCACCGGCCTCGACAACCTGTACATGAAGCAAGTAGGTGCCTTCGGCGCCATCGACCGCGACCCTGGCGAGCGCGTCATCACGGTAGCCTACTGTGCTTTGATCAATGTCGCCGATTACGACGAACAGCTCCGTGAGCAGCACGGTGTGCAATGGGTCAGTGTCGACGAGTTGCCCAAGCTCTACTCCGACCACAACGAGATGGTGCGCAAGGCCATCACTCTTCTTCGCCGCCGTGTAGGCAACGAGCCATTGAGTTTCAACCTGCTGCCCGAGTTATTCACCCTGACACAGCTTCAGCACGTCTATGAAGCCATCCTTGGCGAGCAGATAGACAAGCGCAACTTCCGCAAGCGTGTCAAGGCCATCGACTTCATCGAGAAGACAGAGTACATCGACAAGCAGACCTCCAAGCGCGGTGCGGTACTCTACCGTTTCAACCGCGAGGCATTCGCCAACGAGTCATCATTCCGGCTGTAAACCCTCACAACACCCTCAAACATGTTAGAAGAACTGAAAGAAAAAGTATTCCGTGCCAACCTCGACTTGGTGAAGCACAACCTGGTCATCTTTACCTGGGGCAATGTCTCGGGCATCGACCGTGAGAAAGGCCTCGTGGTCATCAAACCCTCTGGTGTAGACTACGACGTGATGAAAGCCAGCGACATGGTGGTTGTCGACCTTGAGACCGGCAAGGTCGTTGAAGGCGACCTCAACCCGTCGTCTGACACCCCCACCCACCTTGTCCTCTACCGTGCTTTCCCCGAGCTGGGCGGCATCGTGCACACCCACTCCACCTATGCCACGGCATGGGCACAGGCGGGCAAAGACATTCCCAACATCGGCACCACCCACGCCGACTATTTCCACGATGCGATACCCTGCACCGACGACATGGTGGAGAGCCAGATGGCCGAGTACGAGAAAGAGACCGGCGTGGTGATTGTCGACCGCATCAAGAAGGGTAACATCAACCCCGTCCACACCCCCGGTGTCCTTGTGAAGAACCACGGTCCGTTCTCATGGGGCAAGAACCCCGACAACGCCGTGTACAACGCAGTGGTCATGGAGCAGGTAGCGAAGATGGCCTTCATCTCGTTCTGCGTCAACCCCGGCACCACGATGAACCCTCTCCTCATCGAGAAGCACTTCAGCCGCAAGCATGGCCCCAACGCCTATTACGGACAAAAGAAGAAGCACTAAAGTGCATTCTATAAACAAAACAACAACATTATTTTAATCTATCATCAACTATAACTAAAAAAACAACCATTATGGCAAAAGCATTTGAGAATTACGAGATTTGGTGGGTCACTGGTGCACAACTTCTTTACGGAGGCGACGCAGTGGTGCAAGTTGACGGACATTCAAAGGAGATGGTCGAGGGCCTGAACGCCGGCGGCAACATCCCCATGAAGGTGGTGTACAAAGGCACAGCCAACAGTTCGAACGAGGTGGAGGCCATCATGAAGGCCGCCAACAACGACGAGAAATGCGTGGGTATCATCACATGGATGCACACCTTCTCACCCGCCAAGATGTGGATTAAGGGTCTTCAGGCCCTTCAGAAGCCACTTCTCCACTTCCACACGCAGTACAATGCAGAAATTCCCTGGGAGACCATGGATATGGACTTCATGAACCTCAACCAGAGTGCCCATGGCGACATCGAGTTCGGTCATATCTGCACCCGCATGCGCGTTCCCCGCAAGGTGGTTTGTGGTTACTGGAAGAGCGAGGAAGCCCAGAAGAAGATAGCCGTTTGGGCCCGCGTCGCCGCTGGTGTTGCCGATGCCCATAACGTTCGCTGCCTGATGTTCGGTATGAACATGAACAACGTTGCCGTGACCGATGGCGACCGTGTTGAGTTTGAGCAGCGCTTGGGCTACCATGTCGACTACTACCCCGTGAGCTCACTGATGGAGTACTTCAAGAAAGTGACCGACGCCGAGGCCGACGCCCTTGTTGAGGAGTACAAGAAGCTGTACACCATCAAGATTGACGAGAGCGGCGAGGAAGTCTATTGGGTGAAAGTGAAGAATGCCGCCAAGGCAGAGATAGCCCTTCGCCGCGTGCTGAAGGACGAGAACGCCACCGCTTTCACGACCAACTTCGATGACCTTGGCGATGCCGACATCGACGACCCCAACTTCGTCGGTTTCGACCAGATTCCCGGCCTTGCCTCCCAGCGTCTGATGGAAGAGGGCTACGGTTTCGGCGCAGAGGGCGACTGGAAGACCGCTTGCCTCTACCGCACCCTTTGGGTCATCCAGCAGGGCATGCCTACAGGCTGCTCCTTCCTTGAGGACTACACGCTGAACTTCGCCGGCGACCGCAGTTCTTGCCTCCAGAGCCACATGCTCGAGGTTTGCCCGCTCATCGCCTCCGACAAGCCCAAACTCGAGGTTCACTTCCTTGGCATCGGTATCCGCAAGCAGCAGACCGCCCGCCTGGTGTTCACCTCGAAGGTAGGCCGTGGCATCAAAGCCACCGTTGTCGACCTTGGCAACCGTTTCCGTCTCATCTCACAGGAGGTGGAGTGCATCGAGCCGAAGCCCATGCCCAACCTCCCCGTCGCCTCTGCCCTCTGGGTACCCCAGCCCACCTTCGAGATTGGTGCTGGCGCATGGATACTCGCCGGTGGCACACACCACAGCGCCTTCTCCTACGACATCACCGAGGAATACTGGGAGGACTTCGCCGAAATGCTCAACATCGAGTACGTACGCATCAACAAGGATACGAAGACCAGTGAGTTCAAACAGCAGCTCCGCAACAACGAGGTGTACTTCATGCTGAACAAGGCGCTTTTGTAATATTGAAAATTGAAAATTGAAGATTGAAAATTTTTCAAATATTGAAGATTGAAAATTGAAAATTGAAGATTTTTCAAATATTGAAAATTGAAGATTGAAAAATGAAGATTGAAGATTAGGATTGTGATGAAGAAGGAAAATAAGATTTTGGACATCTCAAAGGCGTTTGCGATAAGGATCGTAAGATTATACCAGTACTTGTAGAATGAGAAGAAAGAATTTGTACTTTCGAAACAGCTTCTTAGATCTGGCACAAGTATTGGAGCAAATGCAAGAGAGAGTGTTCATGCACAAAGTCCTGAAGATTTCATCCACAAGCTCAATATCTCTCTAAAAGAGTCGTGTGAAACGGAATATTGGATTGAACTATTGTATGAGACAGACTATATTAACGAACAACAATTTTCTTCCATTCTATCCGACAACAAAGAGATTACAGCAACTCTTGTTAAAATCATAAAGACCTCCAAAGAGAACTTCAACGCGAAAAAGGAAAAGGTATCAACTACAAAATAATTCCCTGTAGCATTTTAATATTCAATCTTCAATTTTCAATCTTCAATAATAAGAAATGATTATGACTGCAAAACAAACCATAGAATCCGGAAAAGCCATCCTCGGCATCGAGTTTGGCTCCACCCGTATCAAGGCGGTGCTGATAGATGAGGAGAACAACCCCATCGCTCAGGGCAGCCATGAGTGGGAGAATCAGCTTGTGGATGGTCTGTGGACCTACAGCATCGAGGCCATCTGGTATGGTCTTCAGGACTGCTACGCCGACCTGCGTTCCAATGTTCTCAAGCAGTATGACTGCGAGATAGAGACGCTCGCCGCCATTGGTTTCAGTGCCATGATGCACGGCTACATGGCCTTCAACGAGAAGCACGAGATACTGGTGCCCTTCCGCACCTGGCGCAACACCAACACCGGCAAAGCCGCCGCCGAGCTCTCCTCTCTCTTCAACTACAACATCCCTCTCCGCTGGAGCATCTCCCATCTCTATCAGTGCATCCTGGACAACGAGGAGCATGTGTCCGACATCAAGTTCCTCACCACCCTCGCCGGTTATGTTCACTGGCAGGTGACAGGTCAGTTTGTTCTCGGCGTTGGCGACGCATCTGGCATGATACCCGTCGACCCCAACACCAAGACCTACGATGCCGAGATGGTTCGCAAGTTCGATGAGCTCATCGCGCCGAAGGGCTTCGGCTGGAAGTTGCTCGACATCCTTCCCAAGTCGCTCAACGCCGGTGAGAACGCCGGTTTCCTGACCCCCGAGGGAGCCAAGCGCCTCGATGTCTCCGGGCACCTGAAGCCCGGCATCCCCCTCTGTCCTCCCGAAGGCGACGCCGGCACCGGCATGGTAGCCACCAACGCCGTCAAACAGCGCACCGGCAATGTGTCCGCCGGCACCTCATCGTTCTCGATGATTGTTCTGGAGAAAGAGCTCTCGAAGCCCTACGAGATGATAGACATGGTGACCACCCCCGACGGCAGTCTTGTCGCCATGGTCCACTGCAACAACTGCACCTCCGACCTCAACGCATGGGTGAACCTCTTCAAGGAGTACCAGCAGCTGCTCGGCATTCCCGTGGACATGAACGAGGTGTATGGCAAGCTCTACAACAACGCCCTGAACGGCGACCCCGACTGCGGCGGTCTGATTGCCTACAACTACATCTCCGGCGAGCCCGTCACCGGTCTGGCCGAGGGCCGTCCCCTCTTCGTTCGCTCCGCCAACGACAAGTTCACCCTCGCCAACTTCATGCGTGCCAACCTCTACGCCTCTGTCGGCGTGCTGAAGATAGGCAACGACATCCTCTTCAAGGAGGAGCAAGTGAAGGTGGACCGCATCACGGGCCATGGAGGTCTGTTCAAGACCAAGGGAGTGGGCCAGCGCATCCTTGCCGCCGCCATCAACTCGCCCATCTCCGTCATGGAGACCGCCGGTGAGGGAGGCGCCTGGGGTATCGCCCTTCTCGCCGCCTATGTGGTGAACAACAGCCGTGGCCTCAGCCTTGCCGATTACCTCGACGAGGTAGTGTTCGCAGGCAACGCCGGTGAGGAGATTGCCCCCACCGCTGAGGACGTTGCCGGTTTCAACCGCTACATCGAGACCTACAAGGCCGGTCTGCCCATCGAGCAGGCAGCCGTTCAGTGCAAGAAATAACCCATCCACCTGTCCGGCATGAAGCGAATTCTTACCGCCGCCCTTCTGGCGGCCCTCACTGTCGCCGCGAGCGCCCAGGATGCCACCATCACCCTGGGCTCGAGCGGCGGCTCCCAGAAAATCCCCAAGGAAATCTACGGTCAGTTTGCCGAGCACCTGGGCACCTGCATCTATGGTGGTCTTTGGGTTGGTCCCGAGTCATCCATCCCCAACACCGACGGCTACCGCACCGACGTGCTTGAGGCTCTGCGTGCGCTCAAGGTTCCCGTTCTTCGCTGGCCCGGCGGCTGTTTTGCCGACGAATACCACTGGATGGACGGCATCGGTCCTCGCTCTCAGCGTCCATCGATGAAGAACAACAACTGGGGCGGCACCATCGAAGACAACTCCTTCGGCACCCATGAGTTCCTCAACCTCTGCGAGCTGCTCGGCTGTGAGCCCTACATCAGTGGCAACGTGGGCAGCGGCACCGTGGAGGAGCTGGCCAAATGGGTGGAGTACATGACCTCTGAGGAAGGCACTCCCATGGCTAAGCTTCGCGCCCAGAACGGCCGTCAGAAGCCCTGGCATGTGAAGTACCTTGGCGTGGGCAACGAGAGTTGGGGCTGCGGTGGAAACATGCGGCCGGAGTACTACAGCGACCTCTACCGCCGCTACTCCACCTACTGCCGCAACTACGACGGCAACAAGCTCTACAAGATTGCCAGCGGCGCCACCGACTACGACTACAACTGGACGACGGTGCTGATGGACAACATCGGCAACCTGATGGACGGCGTGTCGCTGCACTACTACACCGTATCGGGCTGGGACGGTTCGAAAGGCTCCGCCACCCAGTTCGACAACGCCCAGTATTACTGGACGCTCGGCAAATGCCTTGAAATAGAGGATGTAGTGAAGAAGCACTGCGCCATCATGGACAAGAAAGACCCGAAGAAGACCATCGGCCTTCTGGTCGATGAGTGGGGAACATGGTGGGACGAGGAGCCCGGCACCATCGGCGGTCACCTCTACCAGCAAAACGCCCTTCGCGATGCCTTCGTTGCCGCCCTCACGCTCAACGTCTTCCACAAGTACACCGACCGCGTCCGCATGGCCAATATCGCGCAGGTGGTCAACGTGCTTCAGTCGATGATTCTCACCGACACGAAGGGCACAGGGCACATGGTTCTCACGCCCACCTACCACGTGTTCGAGATGTACAAGCCGTTCCAGGAGGCCATCTACGTACCCCTGGACCTGAAGTGCGAGATCCAGCGTGTTCGCCATGAGATGAACAAGGAGATGGACAACAGCGACGGTGGTTTCCGCACGCTGCCGCTCATCAGCGCCTCCGCCGCCAAGACGACCACCGGCAGTCTTGTCATCTCGCTCTCCAACGTCAGCCTCGACCGTAAGAGCGATGTCGCCATCAGCCTTGGCGACTTCAAAGGCAAAGCCGTGACAGGCCGCATTCTCACCAGCAAGAGCGTGTCCGACTTCAACGACTTCGAGCATCCCGACCGGGTTCAGCCCGCCGTCTTCAAGGATGCCAAGCTGAAGAAAGACCAGCTCCTCGTCACACTTCCCGCCAAGAGCATCGTCGTGCTCGAGGTGAAATAAGGAACAGAAAGTATCACTTCATACAAAAAGCAATAAAAACCGACATGAACGACAACAAAGTTATGAACCGCGCAGCCGACAACATCCGCATTCTGGCTGCTGCGATGGTTGAGAAAGCAAAATCAGGTCACCCTGGCGGCGCCATGGGTGGTGCCGACTTCATCAACACCCTTTACAGTGAGTTCCTGGTCTACGACCCCGAGAATCCCGAGTGGGAAGGCCGCGACCGTTTCTTCCTCGACCCAGGCCACATGGCTCCGATGCTCTACTCGCAGCTCTGCCTCATCGGCAAGTACGAGTTGGAAGACCTGAAGAACCTTCGTCAGTGGGGCTCAGTGACCCCCGGACACCCCGAGCGTGAGCTTGCCCGCGGCATCGAGAACACCTCCGGTCCTCTTGGCCAGGGCCACACCTTCGCCGTAGGAGCCGCCATCGCCGCCAAGTTCCTCAAGGCCCGCCTGGGCAACGTGATGAACCAGACCATCTACGCCTACATCTCCGATGGTGGCGTTCAGGAGGAAATCTCGCAGGGCGCAGGCCGCATCGCCGGCAACCTTGGCCTTGATAACCTCATCATGTTCTACGACGCCAACGACATCCAGCTGTCGACCCGCACCGAAGTGGTGACCAGCGAGGACACCGCCAAGAAATATGAGGCATGGGGCTGGTTCGTGCAGAACATCGACGGCAACGACGTCGACCAGATTCGCGAGGCCATCGTGAAGGCCCAGGCCGAGAAAGAGCGTCCGAGCCTCATCATCGGCCACTGCATCATGGGCAAGGGTGCCCGCAAGGCCGACGGTTCGAGCTACGAGAGCAACTGCGCCACGCACGGTGCTCCCCTTGGTGGCGACAACTTCGTTCAGACGATGAAGAACCTTGGTGCCGACCCCGCCGACCCCTTCCAGATTTTCCCCGAGGTGAAGGAGCTGTATGCCCGCCGCGCCGAGGAGCTGAAGAAAATCTGCGCCGAGCGCTACGCCGAGAAGGCCGAGTGGGCCAAGGGTCATCCCGTCCAGGCCAAGCAGCTTGAGGAGTGGTTCAGCGGCAAGGCTCCCGTCATCGACTGGAGCAAGGTGCAGCAGAAGGCCGGTGCCGCCACCCG
>CAMHEL010000176.1 GCA_946184125.1 uncultured Prevotellaceae bacterium | reverse complement strand
CGGGTGGTCTCCGTGGTATCATGGGTGCAGGTACCAACCGTATGAACAAGTATATCGTAGGCATGGCCACACAGGGCTTTGCCAACTACATCCTCAAGGCTTTCCCAGGGCGCACCGACCTGAGCGTCGTCGTCGGGCATGACTGCCGCAACAACGGCCGCATGTTCGCCGAGACAGTGGCCGACATCTTCTCAGCCAACGGCATCAAGGTCTATCTCTTCGAGAGCCTGCGTCCCACACCCGAAATCTCATTCGCCATACGCCAACTGGGCTGCCAGGCCGGTGTCAACGTCACCGCATCGCACAACCCACGCGAATACAATGGCTACAAGGCTTATTGGGATGATGGCGCACAGGTGCTCGCACCACACGACAAGGGAATCATCGACGAGGTGAACAAAGTGACCATCGACGACGTGAAATTCGAAGGCGACAAGGAGCGCATCGTCATCATCGGAGGAGAGATGGACTGGGATTATATCCAGGCCGTCAAAGAAGCCATGGTGGACCAGGATGTCATCCTCCGCCAGAAAGACCTCAACATCGTCTATTCGCCCATGCACGGCACGGGTCGTGTCATCATTCCCATGGCACTGCGCTCATGGGGTTTCCAGAACATCCACGTGGTACCCGAGCAGATGGTCATCGACGGAAACTTCCCCACTGTGGTGTCGCCCAACCCCGAGAATCCCGAGGCCATGACACTCGGCATGAAACTGGGCACACGCCTCAATGCCGACCTGGTCATTGCATCCGACCCCGATGCCGATCGTCTGGCTATCGTCTGCCGTAATGCAAAAGGCGAGTGGGAAATCCTCAATGGCAACCAGACCTGCATGATGTTCTGCTGGTACATCATCGCCAACAGGAAGAAACTCGGACAGCTGAAAGGCAACGAGTTCCTGGTGAAGACCATCGTCACCACCGAACTCATCAAGAAGATTGCCGACAAGAACGGTGTGGAGCTCCGCGACTGCTACACAGGCTTCAAGTGGATTGCCAACGAAATCCGCATCTCCGAGGGCAAGAATAAGTACATCGGAGGCGGCGAGGAAAGCTTCGGCTTCCTTCCCTACGACAAGGTACGCGACAAGGATTCACCAGCCTCCATCTGCCTCATCTGCGAGATTGCAGCCTGGGCAAAGGACAACGGCATGACACTCTACGACCTGCTGATGAACATCTACCAGGAGTATGGCTTCTCGCGCGAATTCACCGTCAACGTGGTGCGTCCGGGCAAGTCGGGTGCCGACGAAATCAAGCAGATGATGACCAACTTCCGCAACAATCCTCCCAAACAGCTTGCCGGTGGAAAGATTGTGCTGTCGAAAGACTTCCAGCTGCTTGAGCAAACCGATGCCGAGGGTGTGAAGACGAAGATTGACATGCCCGACAAGTCGAACGTACTGCAGTGGTTCTGCGACGATGGCACCAAAGTGAGTGTTCGCCCATCGGGCACCGAGCCCAAAATCAAGTTCTACATTGAGGTGAAGGACCCGAGCTTCAAGTGCGCAGGATGCTATGAGCGCTGCATGGCCGACGCTCAAAGCCGTATCGATGAAATCAAGAAGGAACTCTGCCTCGACTAATCAGAGGGCCCAAACAGCTCAATCCATTTTGCAAGTGCGCCACATCATTCATATGTGGCGCATTTGCTTTTTATGGTGGGTTCTATTAACTATCTAATTCTTATAACGGAATTAACTGAACACACCTTCATATCATGTTTCTTGGTAGCGTTCCCATCAGTGTGTTACCATCCGAAGGCCTCGGCACCTGCCAGCCATTTACCCTGTGCCCTCAGCACCTGCTCGACGACATCGCGCGCACAGCCCTCACCACCATTGTAATGGCTCACATAGCAACTGATTGACTTGATGTCGGCGTCGGCATCGGCAGGGCAACACGGACAGCCACAGCGCTTCATCACCTCATAATCGGGGATATCGTCGCCCATATATATCACCTCGTCGTCGGTCAGGCCATAACGCTGAAGGAAATCATCATAGACCTTGATTTTCACCGCGCAACTGAGGAAAATATCCTTTACACCAAGATAATCATAGCGGAGAAAGATGTTGTGGGAGTGGGCTCCGGTGAGGATGCCAATACGCAGGCCCAGCTTCATGGCCAGCTGAATGGCGTATCCATCGCGAATGTTGATGGAGCGCATGGGCTCGGCATTCTCATCCATATAGATGGTTTGGCGGCTCAACACACCATCCACGTCGAACACGATAGCCTTGATTTGGCGAAGGTCATAGTTAATCATTGTTTAACAGGTTTTGGGGAAGGGATAATAATTGTTGAAAGGTAGGGAACGGGAGTAATCCATGTTCACAAAAGGAAGAGAAATCAGTACTTGTCGGGGTGGATGTTTTCCCATGGCAGAGTCTCTTCGCTATGCGGAGATGGAATGGCTGCGGGTTTTCCGAATGCGATGATACAGAGGATGTCTATGTCGTCGGGGATGCCGAGAATGCCTCTCACCACGTCGGCAGAAGTAGTGCCGTCGCTCAGTCTCCTGCCCCTGACCTGCACCCAGCACGAAGCGAGCCCCATATCAGCCGCTTGCAGCTGCATGGCGTAGGCTGCGATGCTGCCATCCTCCACCCAACAGTCATTGCGGTCGGGACAGCCGGCGACGACCACCGCCACGGCAGCGCCGGCCACGAAAGCCGAACCACTCTCCTTCACATCGGCAAGCTTCTCCAGGTCGGTTTTCTCCTCGACAACGACAAACTGCCAGGAACGGTTGTTGCGCGAGGTGGGCGACAGCAGTGCTGCACGAAGCAGTGCCTCCACCTCAACGGGAGTCAGCTCGCCGGCCTCAAAACGGCGGCAGCTCCTTCTATGGGATACAAGTTGACTGAAATCCATATTCTTATTTATAGGTAGTTAGTTTATAGGTGGTTATAAGTGGTTATAGTCATTTAGATTGATGGTTACTGCCATTCTGATGAAACGGCACCTCTCTTTCTCATGCAAAAATAACACTATTTTTCCGACCAGCATTATTTCTTTTGCAGTTTAACATAATAAACCTCAAACCTCAAACCTCAAACTTCAAACCTAACAAACGCCTAAAGTTGAGCGAGAATTACAATAATGTGGTGAAAAAAGCGTTATTATGTAGGAATGAGAACCAACAAGCGCAATATTCTGCTGTTAGTGGCCCTTTTATGCCATTTGGCGGTACTGTCTCAATCGTTCACCCTGCGTGGCAAGGTGAGCGATGAGCGTGGTGACCCATTGGAGTTGGTGACCGTTGCTGTGGTCAAACAAGGTCGTGTGGATTTCACCAACATGAAAGGTGAGTTCAGTCTTCAACTGGAAAGTGCCGACAGCGTGGAGGTCCGCTTCTCCATGGTAGGCTATCAGACGAAGACACGAGTGCTCCGAAAGCCCCGTGGCGTACAGACCCTCGTCATCCAACTCGTTAGCGACAATGAGTTGGAAGAACTTCTTGTGCTTCAGCGCAGGCGACAGACAGGCCAAAGCGAGGAGCTCGACAAGAAAGACATGAAGACGATGCCTTCGGCCTCCGGCAACGCTGTGGAGGAGCTCATCCAGAGCCAGGCCGGAGTCTCGACCCACAACGAACTATCCTCACAGTACAACGTCCGAGGAGGCAGTTTCGACGAGAACAGCGTATATATAAATAATGTTGAGGTGTTCCGCCCCTTCCTTGTCCGCAGCGGCCAGCAGGAAGGCCTCTCGATTATCAACCCCGACTTGGTGGAGAAAATCAGTTTCTCTACAGGTGGTTTCGAGGCAAAATATGGCGACAAGATGTCATCGGCCCTCGACATCACCTACCGGCGCCCCGAGCGTTTCGAGGCATCAGCCATGGCCAGCCTTCTTGGCGCCAGTGCCTATGTGGGGCTCGGCTCAAAGAAAGTGTCATGGAGCCATGGTCTCCGATACAAGACCAACCGCTATCTGCTTGGTTCGCTGGAGACGAAAGGCGAGTACAATCCCAACTTCCTCGACTACCAGACCTACTTCAGCTACCGCCCCAACAAACGTTGGACATTCGACGTCATAGGCAACATCTCCGAAAACCACTACAATTTCGTCCCCGAAGACCGAGAGACAAAATTCGGCACCATGGAGAACGTGAAGAGTTTCAAGGTGTATTTCGACGGCAAGGAGAAAGACATCTTCCGCACCTATTTCGGCATGGCGAGCCTCACCCGCCACCTGACCGACTACACATCGGTGTCGCTCATCACCTCCGCCTTCTACACCAAGGAGCAAGAGCAGTTCGACATTCAAGGGCAGTATTGGCTCACACAGACCGAGACCAGCGAGAACTTGGGCGTGGGCTCCTATATGGACCACGCGCGCAACTACCTGGAAGCCCATGTGGAGACCATCAAACTCGCCCTGAAAAACAAGACACGCCACCATGACTACCAGGCCGGACTGACATACAAGCGCGAGCACATCAAAGAAGACAGCCGCGAATACGAGATGCGCGACTCGGCGGGATATACCATGCCGCACACTGGCCGCGACCTCTATATGATTTACTCTCTGAATGCGCACAACACCCTCGAAGCCAATCGCCTCGAGACCTACGTTCAGGACACTTACCACTTCAGCAATGCCAGCGAGACCACCTTCTACACCCTGAACTACGGAGTCCGCTTCGCCCACTGGAACTTCAACCATGAGAGCATCGTCAGCCCACGCCTTTCGCTGACCATCGTCCCGTCGTTCAACAACGACATGACGTTCCGCTTCGCTGCCGGACTCTATTACCAGGCACCCTTTTTCAAGGAGCTACGCGACACGACGACAATCGACGGCATCACCTATGCCACGCTCAACGACAAAATCAAGAGCCAGCGGTCCATCCATTTCATCGCCGCCTACGACTACCGTTTCAAAAACCATGAGCAGAACTTCCGCTTCACAGCCGAAGCCTACTACAAGGCGATGTCGAACCTCGTTCCCTACAGCGTGAACAATGTCAAAGTGGTGTATTACGGTCAGAATGAGGCCACAGGGCACGCACTCGGACTCGACATGAAAATCTACGGCGAGTTCGTCCCCGGCACCGACTCATGGCTCAGCATCTCGGTCATGAACACCAAGATGAAACTCCACGGCAAGAGCATCCCCATGCCCACAGACCAGCGCTTCGCACTCAGCCTCTTCTTCACCGACTACTTCCCCAACACCGAGCGGTGGAAGATGTCGCTGAAGCTGGCTTACGCCGACGGTCTGCCTTTCTCGGCACCCCACCGCGACATCGAGACCTATAACTTCCGCGCACCCGCCTACAAGCGTGCCGACATCGGCATGAGCTTCCGCGTCCTCGACAATGACAAGCGCCAGCGCAAGCACCTTGCCCTACGAAACATCTGGCTCACCGCCGAGTGCCTCAACCTTTTCGGCATCAACAATGTCAACTCTTACTACTGGATTACCGATGTCACCAACCAGCAGTATGCCGTTCCCAACTACCTCACAGGGCGCCAAATCAACGCCCGTGTGCTGTTCGAATTCTGAGCGGAAAGGGGTGTTTCACAACTACCCATACACGACCCAGACCTACTACTATTGAAAAATTTCATAAATTTCGGAAATTAATACACTTATTAGAAAAAAAATAACTACTTTTGCACAATCTTAATAAGTCATTGTTCACATAAACTTTAAAGATATGAAAATCTCACACATCGAACATTTAGGAATCGCAGTTCAGAGCATCGAGGAGTCACTTCCCTACTTCGAGGAAGTGCTTGGCCTGAAGTGCTATGCAGTAGAAGAAGTTGCTGACCAGAAAGTGAAGACAGCCTTTTTGAAATGCGGCGAGGTGAAGCTTGAGCTTCTTGAGCCCACATCACCCGACAGCACAATCCAGAAATGGCTGGACAAAGGCGGACGTGGCGTCCACCATGTGGCTTTCTGCATCGAGGACGGCGTGGCTAACGCACTGGCAGAGTGCGACGGCAAAGGCATCCGTCTCATCGACAAGGCTCCACGAAAAGGGGCTGAGAACCTGAATATCGCCTTCCTGCATCCAAAATCCACTTGCGGCATTCTGACTGAGCTCTGCGAGCACTGAGCACCGACAGCAAAAGACAAATCATAAGAGTAAAAATGAGCAAACAATTAGAAAAGATCAAAGCCCTGGTCGCCAAGCGCGAGCAGGCTCGTTTAGGTGGTGGCGAGAAAGCCATTGAGAAGCAGCACGCACGTGGAAAATACACAGCACGTGAGCGCATCGACATGCTTCTTGACGAAGGCAGTTTCGAGGAGTTCGACATGTTCAAGCTCCACAGGTGCACCAATTTCGGCATGGAGAAGAAGCAGTTCCTCGGCGACGGCGTCGTCGCTGGTTCCGGAACCATTGATGGCCGTCTGGTTTACATCTTCGCACAGGACTTCACCGTCAACGGAGGCTCCCTTTCTGAGACCATGGCCGAGAAGATCTGCAAGGTGATGGATATGGGTATGAAAATGGGTGCCCCCGTCATCGGTATCAACGACTCGGGTGGCGCACGTATCCAGGAAGGCATCAACGCACTCGCCGGCTATGCCGAGATCTTCGAGCGCAACATCCTCGCCTCGGGCGTCATCCCGCAGATTTCAGGTATCTTCGGCCCCTGTGCAGGTGGTGCCGTCTATTCCCCCGCCCTCACCGACTTCACCCTGATGATGGAGAACACCTCATACATGTTCCTCACCGGCCCGAAGGTGGTGAAAACCGTCACTGGCGAAGACGTGGACCAGGAGCACCTCGGAGGCGCATCCGTACACGCCACGAAGAGTGGTGTCACCCACTTCACCGCATCGACCGAGGAAGAAGCTCTTGAGATGATCAAGACGCTGCTGAGCTATATCCCCTCCAACAACATGGAGGAGACTCCCCGCAAGGCTTGCGACGACCCCATCGACCGTATGGAGGACAGCCTGAACGAAATCCTCCCCGATGACCCCAACATGGCATACGACATGTACAAAGTCATCTCCGCCATCACCGACAATGGCGAGTTCTTCGAAGTGCAGCCTAAGTTTGCCAAGAACATCATCGTCGGCTTCGCACGCTTCAACGGCCAGAGCGTAGGTATCGTTGCCAACCAGCCTTCCTGCTACGCCGGTGTGCTCGACGTGAATGCCAGCCGCAAGGGGGCCCGCTTCGTTCGCTTCTGCGACGCCTTCAACATCCCCATCGTGAGCCTTGTCGATGTCCCAGGATTCCTCCCCGGAACCGGCCAGGAGTACAACGCTGTCATCCTGCATGGAGCCCAGCTGCTCTACGCCTACGGCGAGGCCACTGTCCCCAAGGTGACCATCACCCTTCGCAAGAGCTACGGAGGCAGCCACATCGTCATGGGCTGCAAACAGCTCCGCACCGACCTCAACTACGCATGGCCCAATGCCGAGATTGCCGTGATGGGTGCTTCCGGCGCCGTCGCTGTGCTCTGTGCCAAGGAAGCTAAAGCGAAGAAAGATGCAGGAGAGGATGTCAAGGCATTCCTCGCCGAGAAGGAGGAAGAATACTCCGAGCTTTTCGCCAATCCCTACCAGGCAGCCAAGTATGGCTACATCGACGATGTGATTGAGCCGCGCAACACCCGCTTCCGCATCTGCCGCGCACTGGCACAGCTCGCCACGAAACGCGACAACCTGCCCGCCAAGAAGCACGGAAACATCCCCATGTAACATCAACCTACCGACATGGCAACAAACATCAACGAGGTGTATGCCGCCATAGGTATGGCGCTGCACGAATTCAAGGGCAATAATGTACACGACAAGGAGTCGGGCATCATCACCATCCAATACCACCACACGGAGTGGAATTCCCACATGCCCATGACCACACAACATCCTTAACGATTTCAAAACACAAAAAGATGAAGACCTACAAATATACGATTAACGGAAACAAATACGAGGTGGCCATCGGCGACATTACCGACAATATCGCCTGTGTGACCGTCAACGGCGAGGAATACAAGGTGGAAATGGAGCCTGAGGCTGAGCCTGAGAAGAAAAAGGTGGTGGTGAAGACGGGAGTAGCCAAGTCTGCCGAAACACCAAGCGAGGCTCCCGCCAGCAGTGCACCCGCCGACACCGCCAATGCCGTCGTGGCACCCCTTCCCGGTGTTATCACCGACATCCTCGTGGCTGTGGGCGACCAGGTCGCAGCAGGCGACACCGTGCTCGTGCTCGAAGCCATGAAGATGGCCAACAACATCGAAGCCGGAAAAGACGGCAAGGTGAAAGCCATCTTCGTGTCGCAGGGTGCAAGCGTGATGGAGGACGCACCGCTCTTCGTCATCGAATAACACTCTTTTACACTACACATGCATCAACGCCGAGGCATTACGCCCCGGCGTTGATGCGTGAAAAAATGCAAAACAAACAGCCACAGATTGCTCATACAACCGTCAAAATTATCATCAAAAACCTAAAATATCAAAAAGGATTTCCGAAATCGGAGTTTTTTTCGTAACTTTGCACAATAATTGCGACGAAGGCCTCAAATGGCCAACAACCGTCACACCACCAACATACACAAAGAAGATGGGAAAGAAAATATTATTCATCAATCAGGAAATCAGTCCTTACGTGCCCGATAGCGAATTATCAGTACTGGGCAAAATGCTCCCACAGGTCATGCAAGAGCATGGTTGTGAAATCCGTACCTTCATGCCCAAATGGGGCATCATCAACGAGCGACGCGGCCAGTTACATGAAGTAATACGACTGTCGGGGATGAACCTGATTATCGACGACACCGACCACCCTCTGATTATCAAATGCTCCTCAATACCAGTATCTCGCATCACGGTGTATTTCATCGACAACGACGACTATTTCCAGAAACGGAAAATGGAAGAGGACGAGAATGGCATGGAATACAGCGACAACGGCGAGCGTGCCATCTTCTTTGCCCGTGGTGTGCTTGAGACAATGAAGAAACTGCGCTGGACACCCGACCTCATCGTATGCCAAGGATGGATGTCTTTCGTGGTGCCTTTTTATGTGAAAACCGCCTACCGCGAGGAGCCCGTCTTCGCTAACGCAAAGGTGGTGACATCGCTTTTCTCCAAACAGTTGAAAAAAGACTTCGGACCTGGTATCAAGCAGTGTCTCGAGTTCCGCGATGCCAAAGCCTCGTTGCTCGACCAATACAGCGACCAGTTCAGCTTCACCGAAATCTGCCAGCTGGCCATCGACTACTCCGATGGCATCGTGGAGGCCAGTGCC
>CAMHEL010000175.1 GCA_946184125.1 uncultured Prevotellaceae bacterium | reverse complement strand
TGATGTTCAGCGTGCCCGCGCCGGTGCCCAGAATATCGTTCCCAACTCGACTGGTGCTGCCAAGGCTATCGGCCTCGTGATTCCCGAACTTAATGGCAAGCTCATCGGTGCCGCCCAGCGCGTTCCCACCGCTACTGGTTCTACCACCATTCTGCACGCTGTCGTGAAGAAGGACGAAGTGACCGTTGAGGAGATCAACGCCGCCATGAAGGCCCAGGCCAACGAGTCGTTTGGCTACACCGAGGAGAAGCTCGTGAGCTCCGACATCGTCGGCATGCGTTTCGGCTCTCTGTTCGATGCCAACCAGACCATGGTTTCGAAGATTGCTGATGGCGAGTTCCTCGTGCAGGTTGTTGCATGGTATGACAACGAGAACTCTTACACATCTCAGATGGTCCGCACCATCAAGTGCCTCGCTGAGCTGAAGTAAGACCATTCATCACTGAAAAAGACAAGCCGCCCGTGACTCACGGGCGGCTTTTTTGCGAAAATAAATCACGATTTATTTTGGTTTTCCCTCTGCTTTCGCTATTTTTGTGGCCGATATGAGGAAGATGATCACCATACTCGGCCCCACGGCTTGTGGGAAGACCGCTTTGGCGGCAGCGCTGGCCAAGCAGATAGGTGCTGAAGTCATCTCCGCCGACTCGCGCCAGGTCTACCGCCGTATGGACATCGGCACAGGCAAGGACCTCGCCGATTACGTGGTCGACGGGGTGCGTGTGCCCTGCCATCTGGTGGACATCTGCGAGCCCGGCACGAAATACAATCTCTTCCAGTATCAGCAGGACTTCACCGAGGCCTACGAGCGCATCACCTCAGCGGGAAAGCCGGTGGTGCTCTGCGGTGGCTCGGGGCTGTATCTCGAGGCCGTGCTCAAGGGCTATCAGCTCTCTCCCGTGCCCCAGAACGAGGCGTTGAGGAAGCGTCTCGAAGGGAAGTCGCTCGAGGAGCTCACCGCCATCCTCGCCGACCTGAAGCAGCGCAACCACTCGGTGATGCACAACCGCACCGATGTGGATTCGGCGCAGAGGGCCATCAGGGCCATCGAGATAGAAGAGGCCAACCTGCTCTCTCCCGTTGGATGCCGCTATGTGCCTCCCGTGCCATCGCTCGTCATCGGGCTGGCCATCAGCCGCGAGGAGCGGAGGGCGAGGATATCCTCGCGCCTGCGGGCAAGGATGGATGAGGGGATGGCCGACGAGGTGCGTGCCCTCATCGCAGAGGGCATCCCCCCTGAGAACCTCATCTACTACGGCCTGGAATACAAGTATGTCACCGAGTATGTCATGGGGAAACTCACGCTCGAGCAGATGCTCACGCAGCTCGAGATAGCCATTCACCAGTTTGCCAAGAGGCAGATGACATGGTTCCGGGGCATGGAGAAGCGTGGCACGCCCATCCATTGGATAGATGCCACACTGCCTCTGGAGAAGAAAATCGAGGCCATCCTCGCCTTATGGGACTGACTTCTCCGCCTCACGAGAAAGACAAACCTAACCGTCAACACAGCTATAATGCCACACAACAACAACAAATGGGGCATCGTCTTTTGCCCGAAGAGTGGAGCGCTTTGCCCGCACAGCAAGTGGGAGAAAGTGGAGAAATGCCTGAAGGAGAAGGGCATCGAATATGATTTCGTGCAGAGCGAAAGTTCTGGAAGCGTTGACAGGCTCGTGAGGATGCTTATCAGCAACGGCTACAAGACCCTCGTCATTGTGGGTGGAGACTCTGCGCTCAACGATGCGGTGAACTGCCTCATGCAGTTTCCCAAAGAGGTGAGAGACGACATTGCCCTCGGCGTTGTCCCCAATGGCCTGATGAACGACTTCGCCCATTTCTGGGACATCGACGACAGCGATGTGGCAGCCTGTGTCGACATCATCGCCCGTCGGCGTGTGAGGCGCATCGACCTCGGCCGCATCCGCTATACCAGTCAGCGTGGCGACAAGTGCCACCGTCATTTCCTCAACTGCCTCAGCATCGGTCTCGTCGCATCGGTCATCAGGCAGCGCCGCCGTGCCAGCGGCTCCTTCGGATGGAGGAAGCTCGCCTTCATCCCCTCGTCGCTTCTGATGATTTTCCAGCGGTTGGAGTATAACATGCGGCTTCGCATCGACACCGAGACCATCGATCAGAAGGTGATGACGGTGTGTATCGGCAACGCCCAGGGCTATGGCTTCACCCCCAATGCCGTGCCCTACAACGGCATGCTCGACGTGTCGGTGGTTCACCACCCGGAGGTGACGCAGCTCATCGAGGGCTTCTACCTGCTCTACAGCGGGAAAATCCTCAATCACCGCAGCGTGCATCCCTATCGCACCCGCGAGGTATATGTCGAGAAGGCGGAACGCGCCCTCGTAGGTATCGACGGCAGGGTGATGAACACACCCGTAGGGCCCTTCACCGTCGGCGTGGAGCAGGAGGTCATCAATTTTATCATACCTTAGATTAGACTTTAGGCCTTAGGCTTTAGGCTTTAGACGTTAGACTTTAGACGTTAGGCTTTAGGCTTTAGACGCTAGACTTTAGACGCTAGGCTTTAGACTTTAGACTTTAGACGCTAGGCTTTAGACCATGTGTTTCGAAATGGATGATTTTCGAACTTATCCGTAGGGTCTTTCGCAATTCCACAAAGCATATGTCTAAACTCCTAAACTACGAAACTCCTAAACTCCCTCAAAAACTCCCAAACTCCCTCCAAATCTCCAAATCTCCAAATCTCCCTCAAAAACTCCAAACCTCAAAACCTCCAAAACTCCCCCGAACTTTATCCCATTCTCGATACTTTGGCTAACTCTTCGGTGTTGAGAAGTTTTATTTTCTTGCCATCGATGGCGATAATCTGCTCGGTGGCGAAAGCGGATAGGGTGCGTATGGCATTGCTCGTTGTCATGTTTGAAAGGCAGGCCAGGTCCTCCCGGTTGAGATAGATGCTCAGCGTGCAACCGTCGGCCTCCACGCCATAGCTGTCGCGGAGGAAGAGCAGCGCCTCGGCCAGTCTTCCACGGATGTGCTTCTGTGTCAGGTTGACGGTGCGGTCATCCGACTGTCCAAGCAGCACTGCGAGATGATTCACCACCTGCAGCGCCATGGCTGCATTCTCGCGCATCACGCATTCGATGACCTCCATGGGTATGGAAGCCACCACCGACGCCTCGAAAGCCGTCGCTGTGGTGCGATGGTGCGCATGTGCGAAGAAAGCGCGGTATCCGAACATCTCCACGGGCTTGATGACGCGTACGATTTGGCTTCTTCCTCCCACGCCGTCCTTTCCCACCTTCACTTTTCCGCTCACCAACACATACATGAGTGTCGGAGGGTCTGTCGTGCGATAGATGATGTCGCCCCTGCAGTAGTTGTTGACAGTGATGTGGCCGGTCACCAGCATGCGCTGTGCCTCGGTGAGCGAGGACCACAATCCGCATACCGCCTCTGCCACTGCCGCGCAGTCAGTCTCAGGATGAATTGTTTCCATAAGGTGTCCTTGTCGTATGCAAATATAGCGTTTTTCCGAATATTGCACAAAAAAAGCGTGAAAAAAGTGCTTTATTCGGCCAAAAACAATTTTTGTCGCAAAAAAGCCCCGTATTTTTTTGTCACCTTGCCAAAAATGATTACCTTTGAGCAAATTTCAGGCCTTGCACCCTCCAAGGCGCAATGGCCTGTAGTTTTAAATCTGATACGATTCTTTAATACCTTAATAGAACAGCTATGAGTTATCTACGATTAGAAAAGGCGCTGATGACCAATTTGGAGGAATCTTTGCCCCGCGAGTTGTTGAGGACCAACCGCTCAGGAGCATATTCTTGTTCTACAATTGTCGACTGTAACACGCGCAAGTATCACGGACTTCTTGTGGTTCCCATCCCAGAGTTGGATGACGAAAACCATGTTCTCCTCTCCTCGCTCGATGTGACAGTCATTCAGCATGGAGCTGAATTCAATTTGGGACTCCATAAGTATCAGGGCAACAATTACAGCCCCAAGGGGCACAAGTACATCAAGCAGTTCGACTGCGACAAGGTTCCCACCACCATCTACCGTGTGGGTGGTGTCGTTCTGCGCAAGGAAGTCGTCTTCCAGCATTACGAGGACCGCATTCTCATCCGCTACACGCTCGATGAGGCCCACTCACCCACCACGCTACGTTTCAGGCCCTTCCTCGCTTTCAGGAGCGTGAGGGCGTTCACCCATGAGAACTACACGGCGAGCCGTGAGTACACCGCCATCGACAATGGCATCAAGACCTGTATGTATGCCGGCTACCCCGACCTCTACATGCAGTTCAGCAAGAAAAATGAGTTCATCTTCCAGCCCGACTGGTACCGTGGCATCGAGTATCCGAAGGAGCAGGAGCGTGGCTACGCCTCCAACGAGGACCTCTACGTTCCCGGCTATTTCGAGATGCAGATCAAGCGCGGCGAGAGCATCGTCTTCTCCGCCTCCACGTCGAAAATCAGGAGCACCACGCTGAAGAAACTGTTCGAGCAAGAGGTGGAAGAGCGCAACCCCCGCGACAATTTCTTCCACTGCCTCGTCAATGCAGCCCACCAGTTCCACAAGCGCATGCCCAACGACGACCGCTACCTGCTCGCCGGCTATCCCTGGTTCAAGTGCCGTGCCCGCGACACCTTCATCTCGCTTCCGGGCCTCACCCTCGCCATCGAGGAGCAGGACTACTTCGAGCTGGTGATGAAGACCGCTGAGCGTGAGTTGCGCGCCTTCATGGAAGGGAAGCAGATAGAGACGCACATCTACGAGATGGAGCAGCCCGACGTGCCGCTGTGGGCCATCTGGGCCATCCAGCAGTATGCCAAGGAGTGCGGCCGTGAGAAATGCCTGCAGATGTACGGGAAGCTCGTCGCCGACATCATCGACTACGTCATCGCCGGTTCGCATCCCAACCTCTTCCTCGACGACAATGGCCTGGTGCGCTCCGAAGGCCGCGACAAGGCCGTCACGTGGATGAACTCCACCGCCAACGGCCGTCCCGTCGTGCCCCGCACAGGCTATATCGTGGAGTTCAACGCCCTGTGGTACAACGCCCTGCGCTTCGGTGCCTCCATCGCCAAGGAACAAGGCGACGAGGAGCGTGCCAATGACCTCACGGAGCGTGCTGAGCGCTGCAAACAGTCGTTCGTCGACACCTTCCTCAACGAATATGGTTACCTGTATGACTATGTGGATGGCAACATGATGGACTGGAGCGTGCGTCCGAACATGATTTTCGCCTTGGCCTTCGACTACTCGCCCCTGTCGCAGGAGCAGAAGAAGAGCGTGCTCGACGTCTGCACCCGTGAGCTGCTCACGCCGAAGGGCCTCCGCTCGCTCTCGCCCAAGAGCGGCGGCTACAACCCCATGTATGTGGGCCCGCAGACCCAGCGCGACTACGCCTACCACCAGGGCACGGCTTGGCCTTGGCTCGGCGGATTCTACATGGAGGCCTGCCTCAAGCTCTACAAGCGCACCAGGCTCAGCTTCATCGAGAGGCAGATGGTGGGCTACGAGGATGAGATGAACTACCACTGCCTTGGCACCATCAGCGAGCTCTTCGACGGCAACCCGCCATTCCTCGGAAGAGGTGCCATGTCGTTTGCCATGAATGTGGCGGAAATCCTCCGCACGCTCAATATGCTCGAATCGTATAATTATACTAAATAAGGAGGACACAATATATGAAAGTTTTAATGTTTGGATGGGAGTATCCTCCTCATGTATTCGGTGGACTCGCCACCGCCAACTATGGCATTTCCGAAGGCCTGCATGCCCAGGGCGACATCGACATCACCCTCTGCCTGCCCAAGCCGTTCGGCGATGAAGACACCTCGGCCTGCAAGATTGTCGGCATGTGCACCGTGCCCATCGCATACCGCGACGTCGATTACGACTATGTGAAGGGCCGCATCGGCAACATCATCGACCCCGACTACTACTACAAGCTTCGCGACCATATCTATGCCGACTTCAACTACATGCACGTCAACGATTTGGGCTGCATGGAGTTTGCCGGAGGATATCCCAAGAACCTGCACGAGGAAATCAACAACTACTCGGTCATCGCCGGCGTCGTCGCTCGCACCGAGGAGTTCGACATCATCCACGCCCACGACTGGCTGACCTATCCCGCAGGCATTCACGCGAAGAACGTCAGCGGCAAGCCCCTGTGCATCCACGTCCACGCCACCGATTTCGACCGCAGCCGTGGAAAGGTCAACCCCACCGTCTACTCCATAGAGAAAGACGGTATGGACAATGCCGACTGCATCATGTGCGTCTCGGAGCTCACCCGGCAGACCGTCATCAACCACTACTACCAGGACCCCAAGAAGTGCTTCACCGTGCACAACGCCGTCTATCCTCTGCGTCAGGAGCTTAAGGACATCCCACGCCCCGACCATACGGGAAAGGAGAAGATCGTCACCTTCCTCGGCCGCATCACCATGCAGAAAGGTCCTGAGTATTTCGTCGAGGCCGCCAACATGGTGCTCCACCGCACACGCAACATCCGCTTCTGCATGGCAGGCTCCGGCGACATGATGGACGCCATGATACAGCTTGCTGCAGAGAGGGGCATCGCCGACAAGTTCCACTTCCCCGGCTTCATGAGGGGAAAGCAGGTCTACGAATGCCTCAAATGCTCCGATGTATATGTCATGCCCTCCGTCAGCGAGCCGTTCGGCATCTCACCGCTCGAGGCCATGCAGTGTGGCACACCCTCCATCATCTCATGGCAGAGTGGATGCGCCGAAATCCTGACCAACTGCATCAAGGTCGATTACTGGGACATCCACGCACTCGCCGATGCCATCTACTCCATCTGTCACAACGACAGCCTCTTCCATTACCTCCAGGACGAGGGCAAACGCGAGGTCGACCAAATCACCTGGGAGAAAGTGGGCGCCTGGATCAGGGAGCTCTATATCCGTACACTCAACAAGTAACTTATAAACATTCCAGAATATGAAAACCATTTGCTTATACTTTGAGATACACCAAATCATTCATCTCAAGCGCTACAGGTTCTTCGACATCGGAACCGACCATTACTATTACGACGACTACGAGAATGAGCGCTCCATCACCGACATCGCCAACAGGTCGTACATGCCGGCACTCAATGCCATCCAGGAGATGATCGCCCAGAACGGCGACTACTTCAAAGTGGCCTTCTCGCTCTCTGGAACCGGCATCGAGCAGCTCGAGATGCATGCTCCGCAGGTGCTCGAAAAACTGCAGGAACTCAACGAGACGGGCTGCGTGGAGTTCCTCGCCGAGCCTTACTCACATGGTCTCGCCGCCCTCGCCAATGAGGCCTCTTTCGAGCGCGACGTCAAAAAGCAGTGCGTCAAAATCAAAGAGTATTTCGGACAGGAGCCACAGGTGCTGCGCAACTCATCGCTCATCTACAGCGACGACATCGGCGCACAGGCTGCCGCAATGGGCTTCAAGGGCATGCTCACCGAGGGTGCCAAGCAGGTCCTCGGATGGAAGTCGCCTCACTATGTGTACAACTGCGCTGTGGCGCCCAGCCTCAAACTGCTCCTGCGCGACGTGGTGCTGAGCGACGACATCTCGCTGCGCTTCAACAACAGCGAGTGGGAGGGATACCCGCTCTTCGCCGACAACTATGTGGACCGTATCGCCAAGTTCCCGGAGGAGGAGCAGGTCATCAACATCTTCATGGAGCTCTCGGCACTGGGCATTGCTCAGCCATTGTCGTCGAACATCCTCGAGTTCCTCAAGGCCATCCCCGCCTGCGCCAAGCAGAAGGGCATCACCTTCTCCACCCCCACCGAAATCTGCCTGAAGATGAAGAGCGTCGGCAACCTCGACGTGCCCTATGCGCTCTCATGGGTGGATGAGGAGCGCGATACATCGTGCTGGCTCGGCAACGCCATGCAGAAAGAGGCTTTCGCCAAGCTCTACAGCATCGCCGACAGATTGCGCATCGCCGACGACCCACGCATCAACCAGGACTGGGACTACCTGCAGGCTTCGAACAACTTCCGGTTCATGACCACCAAACCCTCCAACGTGGGGCTCGACCGTGGCATCTACAGCACTCCTTTCGATGCCTTCACCAACTACATGAACATCCTTGGCGACTTCATCAACCGTGTCAATGCGCTCTATCCTGAGTCCATCGACAACGATGAGCTCAACGCCCTCCTCACCACCATCAAGAACCAGGGCGATGAGATTGAGAAGAAAGACAAGGAAATCACCCGCCTCCAGGCCAAGATTGACAAGATGCAGAAACTGGAGGACAAACTGAAGGCCAAACTGGAGAAGGCCGCTGAGCCGGCACCCGCCAAGAAACCGCGCCGCACCACAAAGAAGGAAAAGACGGAGGAAAAGCCCGAATAATCCAGTTTTCCTACCGCCATCAATAGTTTCGTTCACGGAGGTTCTCGTCGAGGGAACCTCCGTGATGGTTATTTTTTACAATTGAAGATTAATTTCGGCTTCGCCGATTGAAAATTGATCCCGGCTTCGCCGATTGAAAATTGAAGATTGAAGATTGAAAATTACATTGTTTTCGAAAGAAATCCCTCTGTGCCATGATGGTCTTTTTTGCTTATGCCCCTTCGGGGCGGTTGGTTAGTCCGCGAATAAAAACCCAGGGCGTTGCCCTGGGCTGAGAGCGTGTTGGCCCTTCAGGCCGCCGTTGCTTTCGAACAAAATCCATCTTTTGGGCTTACGCCGATTAAAAATTGAAAATTAAAAATTGAAAATTTCAATTCCTCTGTGCCAGTCCATTTCGAAAGCCATCTCCCCTGTGCCTCCGTAGGGTCTTAGCTCGTCTAAGACCGAAAAACGAAAGTCATCCCCCCTGCGCCACTGTAGGGTTTTAGTTCGTCAAATGCCGGATAGATTTGAGATTAGTTTGTTCGAAACAAATTTCTTCGAATTATAAATTCCGAAAGGAAGATGTTTCGAAAGCCGTCAGGAACTCCCCTCCCATCGAAGGGGAGGGGCTGGGGGTGGGGTAATACAAATAATTGGCATACAATTAATTACAAAAATTAACTCATGGAAATTACTGACCCCACCCCCGCCCCCTCCCCTACGATGGGAGGGGAGACGCTGGCTTTCGCGATTCTCTTTCGCAGATGATATCTCAACGGCATTTGACAAGGAAGATACCCTACGAATGGGGCAGGGGGGAAGGTGCAAACGTAGAGGAGGTTTGAGATTAGATTTATAATTAGTTTGTTCGAAACAAATTTCTTCGAATTATAAATTCCGAAAGGAAGATGTT
>CAMHEL010000174.1 GCA_946184125.1 uncultured Prevotellaceae bacterium | reverse complement strand
AGGGGAGCTCCTGACGGCTTTCGAAAAGGATGTCTTTCGAAAACAACTTGTAGGGGCTTAGCTCATCTAAGACCGGGGCGCCGTTGCACACGGAGGTTGTCCATTTGGGATGCCTTTGCACACGGGGGGTGTCCATTTGGGGCGCCATTGCACACGGCAGCCTGATACTTTTTTTCGTTATCTCTTATCCACCTGCACGAGGAGTTATAAGGGATAAAAAAATCATCATATTAAAAAATCATCGATAGATTTGGGTGGAGGATACACTCCCTATTGTTATAAAATAATGAAAAAAGGAGAGAAAAGGAGAGAAAAGAAATGAAAAAGACAAAACGTAAGACAGTCAATGTCACCACGATGGAGGCCATCAAGGCTATGCGGCGCGGGAGCCGCGAGGCAGAACAAGAATTGCTCGGACCGGGCTTCCATTCCTTCAATAGAATTCATCGGTCGAAGAAAACCTATACACGGAAAACGAAGCACAAGCAAGAGCAAGAGTAAAACCACGTAAAACCTATACACGGAAAACGAAGCATAAGCAAAAGTAAAAACCAAGTATATTGAATCTCATTTAAAAACATTTTCACCCCCAAAAAAGCAATGGCTATGAATACATTACAAGACAGAATTCGCGGTTCGCTGGTTGGCGGTGCCATTGGCGACGCATTGGGTTACCCCGTCGAATTTGAAAGATATCACGCCCTTTATTCTTATTATGGAGACGAGGGGCGGACCCGTTATGATAGGAATTTCTATTACCCAGAACATAATGTCCCTGAGGACAAATCAGCAGTAATATCCGACGACACCCAGATGACGCTGTTTACAGCCAATGGTATGCTGAATGCCCATATGCATAACGAGGAGCCCATCTCCGCCATACGTCAGGCATACATAGAATGGTATTTCACACAAATCGGGACGTCAGCAGGTTACAGCCACAAAACATGTTGGATAAGTGACATCAAGCAATTATATGTCAGACGCGCTCCTGGAAACACCTGCATGAGCGCCCTTGATGCAATTTACAGAGGCAAGCAGCCGTATAATGACAGCAAGGGATGCGGCGGAGTGATGCGTGTGGCCCCCATACCCCTGTATGCTGTGGTAGATGGCAGGATGACGATCGAGGAAAGCGACCGTTTAGCCGGAGAGGCAGCCCGCCTCACCCATCTTCATCCGCTGGGATATATACCGGCAGCATTGATGTCGCATATCGTATACGATTTGACCACTTCAAACCAGCCATCACGCTCGGTTTTGGTCCAATCGGTTATCGATGGCCTTGGGATGCTCCAGAAGATTTACCCCGAGCACCAGAAAGAATTGGAGACCTTCGATAAGCTGATACATCTTGCCATGGAATTAGCGGACAACCCCCAGAAGGACATAGATAACATCACCACCATCGGAGAAGGATGGGTAGGTGATGAAGCCTTAGCCATCGCGCTCTATTGCGCTCTCCGCTATTTCGATGATTTTAGGAAGGCGATGGCCGCCGCTGTCACCCATAACGGCGACAGCGACAGTACCGGAGCAGTGGCAGGCAACATACTTGGAGCCGCCATGGGATACGAAGCCATCCCACAAGACTTCAAGGACGGTCTGGAGATGCACAAACTCATTGTGCATATGGCAGACGACCTCTACCGTGGTGAAGTGACAAAAATGTAATCCAGAACAAGCCATGACCATTATCCATGCCAATGACCCCACGACACAATTCCTCTCGCTGCTCTACAACCAGCGGGAGGACATAAAAGTGCATATCACCGAGAAAAACACCAATATGGAGGTCATCCGCGCCATCCGTGCCGACGATGCCATCATGATGCTCGGCCATGGCAAAGACTGCGGTCTGTTCACCCTTCGATGCAAAAACGGCAAAGATTTCGAGCGGCTGATCATCAACAGCAACCATGTGCAGTTCTTGCGCGACAAGACGTGCATTGGCATCTGGTGCCATGCCAACCAGTTTGCGAAAAGATACAAGTTGCATGGACTCTTCTCGGGAATGATTATCTCCGAACTGGATGAAGCCGACGAGATGCACGTCGCCACCACCCAGGAGGAGATTGACCGCGAAATGGTGAAGTTTGCCTCCCGACTGCGCGACTGCATCAGCAAGTATGCCCTCAAGGACATTCCCGCGAAGATGAAGGAGCTGGATGACGTAGGGTCGGAACTGACACGATACAACTACAACAACCTTTACTATTTTGAGGGGTGTTCTATTAATTAATAGATACAAACATGGAACAGCAATATATCGCCCCGCTCTTGGAGGCCTATATCCGGGGGCATGAACTCAGATACAAGGACCGTGCCGACGCCCCCGAGCGTAAGGACCATTACTTCAAGGCGAAGGAAGACCTGCCGAGGGTGAGGGCGGTGTTAGGCTTCCTGCAAGGCATCATCCCGGCAGGGCTATGCCAGACGTTGCTCGACGTGGGGAGCGGCCGGGGCGCTTTCCTCTTCCCCCTGCTTAGAGACTTCCCCGCCCTGGAGGTGACGAGCATCGACATTCTCCCCCACCGCATCGAAATGCTCGAATGCCTGCACGAAGGAGGCATTGCCAACATGCACCCCGTCTTGGGCGATATCTGCACATGGAGCGCCCCCGACAAGTCGTTTGACGTGGTGACCATGCTGGAGGTGATGGAGCACATCGCCGACACGGAAGCCGTGGTGCGCAACGCCGTCAGACTGGCACGCCACTACATCGTCGTGTCTGTGCCGTCGAAGCCCGACGACAACCCAGAGCATATCCACCTCTTTTCGAACGAAGACCTGAAATCTCTTTTCCTGAAGCACGGCTGCCAAAAAGTGAAATTCATGTCGGTGACCAACCACCGTATCATGGTGGCACAGATTTGACCATTCACTGCTATTGCCATCTGCCTCACATTCCCAAGCACGGTGCGCCCAAAACCTCAAGACAATGAAACTCGAAGACACCATCATCAAATACCCCCGCACGCCACATATCCAAGGCTCGCGCCTGCAACCAGGCGATGAAGACCTGCGCCAACGACCTTTTTCCGACATCGCCGACCGACATGTCGTGCTGGAGGAGAAAATCGACGGGGCAAACACCGCCGTGTCGTTCACCGCTGACGGCGAGTTGCGCCTGCAGAGCCGTGGACATTTCCTCACGGGTGGTTATCGTGAGCGGCACTACAACCTGCTGAAGCAATGGGGAGCCGTACACCGCGACAGTCTCCATGCCGTTCTCGGCGACCGCTACATCATGTACGGCGAATGGATGTATGCCAAGCACTCCATCTACTACGACCTCCTGCCCCATTACTTCATGGAGTTCGACGTGCTCGACCGCATGACGGGGAAGTTTCTCGACACCCCGTCGCGGCATGAGTTGCTCAGTACTCTGCCGGTGTGCTCTGTACCTGTGCTGGCCTCCGGAACGTTCAGGAGCATGGCCGAAATCCTCGCCTTCCTGGGCGACTCCTGCTATATTTCACAAAACCACATCGAACACCTGCGGGAAGATGCCGAGCAACTGGGACTCGATGCCGACAGGGTGTGCCGGGAGACGGACAGCACCCGTACGATGGAGGGCATCTACATCAAGGTGGAGGAGAACGGCGAAGTGGTGGACCGGATGAAGTATGTGCGTGCCTCTTTCCTGCAGGCCGTGGAGGAGTCGCAGTCGCACTGGCTCGACCGTCCTATCGTGCCCAACCGTATCACATCGGCGATAGACCAGCTATTCGTATAGATGACAGACCTGAACACCATAGTCACCCTGGCCCAAGACCGTTTCGGAGACGCGATGCGCCGCACCATGCAGTCAGCACGATGGCATGGCGAGGGCGATGTGTATATCCACACCATGATGACGTGTGAGGCACTGGCAGCCCTGCCGGAATACCAGGCGCTCGACAGACTACGGCAGCAGGTACTGATGACGGCCACCCTGCTCCACGACATAGGAAAGACCGTCACCACCACACAAGCAGACGATGAATGGGAAGCCCCGCACCATGCGCCGACAGGCAGCAGGATGGTACGCGAATGGCTGTGGAAAGAATGCGGACTATGCGGCGAGAAGCAACTGACACTGTTGCGTGAGGCCATCTGCCTGCTCATACGCTACCACTCTCTCCCACCCCATGCCATCGACCTCGATGATGCCCGCCAGAGAATTCACCGCATGGCAGCCAACAGTCTGCTGGCACCCTTATTCTCCGTCAGAATGCTTTGTCTGCTCTGCAAGGCCGACATGCTCGGAAGGCAGTGCGACGACCAGCAGCAGATGCTCGACCAGATAGCGCTGTGCGAAGAGCTGGCCATGGAAGAGGGCTGCCTCGACGGGTGTTTCACGTTTCCCTCGTGCCATACCCGGCGGGCGTTCCTCTCGGGCCATGAGGTGTGGAAACATCAAGACCTCTATGATGACACATGGGGCGAGGTGGTCATGCTGAGCGGCCTGCCGGGAACAGGCAAGGACACATGGATAAACGACAACCACCCCGAACTGCCCGTCATCTCGCTCGACGACATCCGCAGCTCCCTCAAAATCTCGCCTACCGACAACCAGGGCACCGTGGCCAACATCGCCCGTGAGCAAGCCAAGGAACACCTGCGCAAGCACCAGCCTTTCGTATGGAATGCCACCAACATCACGGCGCAGATGCGCGAATCGCTCGTCTCACTCTTCGAGACCTATCATGCCCATGTGCGCATCGTCTATCTCGAGACCCCATGGGACACGCTGCTCGAACGTAACCGCTCACGTGAGGAAATGGTTCCCGTCCGCGCCTTAGAGGACATGCTCGCCAAACTGACACCCCCGGAAGCACACGAGGCATGGGAAGTAGATTGGACATGCGTTTGAGACGAAGAAAGAAAGAAATCATCCAACAACCATCCAACATAACGACATGAAGAAGCAAATTTTTGACCAATGGGTGAAAGACCACCAGCAGGAAATAGACGAAATCAGACAGGCTGCCCATGAGTTGCATGCAAGTGTCAACCAGACCTACGACGGCGACAAGCCGTATGGTATCCATCTCGACATGGTGGCATCCACCGTCTATGAATACGGCTATCTGGTCTGCGACGACGAGAACGACCTGCTGCCGCTACTGTTCGGCGCCTACTTCCACGACAGCATCGAGGATGCAAGGCTGACCTACAATAACGTGATCCAATATGCCCTGCGATGGATGAACGAACAACAGGCGCTGACGGCGGCAGAAATTGTCTATGCACTGACCAACGACAAGGGACGCACACGAGCCGAACGTGCCGGAGAACGATACTATCAGGGCATCAGGGAGACGCCCTACGCCCCCTTTGTGAAACTTGCCGACCGGCGTGCAAACATCACCTATTCCTGCAAAGGAAAGGACGAGGTCAACGCACACATGAAAGAGGTGTACAAAAAAGAACTCCCCCACTTCCTGGATGCCATCGATGCACATAGCAGCGACATCCGTTTCTCACTGCCCGAAGTGATTATCAATGAAATCAGAAAAATGATTTGAAAATTGAAAATTGAAAATTGAAAATTGAAAATTCAAGATTGAAAATTGAAAATTTCATTGGTCGCGAAAGAAATACTTCTGTATAAATATTTTCGAACTCAGCGTGTAGAGACGCCATAATGGTGTCTCCGAAAGCGAGACAGAAGCAGATGGGTGATTCGCGTGCTCAGAGAACCAGAATTGTTGATTTACATGCTTGGAGAACCCACGCTATTGAAGTATTCTTGCTGACTTTGGAGGTATAAGTTTCCAATAGATAACTGACTGATAATCAACATATTCTATCAAATGTCAGTTAAATGTAAGGCAAATGTAAGACAAATGTAAGTATACTTTTTCGTGCCGCAGCTATAGGAATTGCTACTTTTGCAGCAAAACCATAAAGCGGTATGATACGACCAAAGACATTTTCAAGAACCGACACATTTTTTGGGTGGCTGGCATTCTGCATTGCCGCCCTTACCTATTGTCTCACAGCCGAGCCATCGGCCAGTCTGTGGGACTGTCCAGAGTTTATCGCCTGTGGCTACAAGCTTGAGATAGGCCATCCGCCGGGCGCCCCCTTCTTCATGCTCACCGCCAACCTGTTCGCTCAACTGGCCAGCGACCCTTCGGAAGTGGCTTGGATGATTAACATCATGTCGGCATTGCTCAGTGCCGGTTGCATCCTGTTCCTGTTCTGGACAATCACCCACCTCACCCGCAGACTCATACATGATAGCGGTAACTTCACCCTACCGCAAGTCATCCTCATCGAGGGAAGCGGCATGACTGGCGCCCTGGCCTATACATTCAGCGACACGTTCTGGTTCTCTGCCGTCGAGGGCGAGGTGTATGCTTTCTCAAGTTTCCTCACGGCGCTGGTTTTCTGGCTCATCCTGAAATGGGAAGACGATGCCGACGACCCGCAGAGCGACCGTTGGCTCATCCTCATCGCCTACATCATCGGCCTGTCTATCGGCGTGCACCTGCTCAACCTGCTGTGCATCCCCGCCATGTCGATGGTGGTCTATTATAGGAAGTCGAAACATGCTACGTGGTGGGGTGGAACAAAGGCATTCATCATAGGCGCACTGGTGCTCGTCGGCATCCTGTATGCCGTCGTCCCCGGGGTCATCAAATTAGGAGGATGGGCCGAACTGCTGTTCGTCAATGTCCTCGGCCTTCCCTTTCATACCGGACTTATCACCTCATTCCTCCTGCTGCTTGCAGTCATCGCCACTGTCATACACCGAAGCCGCAAGCGTGTCGTCAGGACCTGCATGACGAGTCTGCTGATGCTTCTTGTCGGTTTCAGCTGCTATGCCGTCATCCTCATCCGCTCGTCTGCCCACCCACCCATGGACGAGAACTCCCCCGACAACATCTTCGCCCTTGGCGGTTACCTGAGCCGAGAACAATATGGCGACACCCCTCTTTTCCATGGTCCCGCCTATTGCAGCGAGATAGACTATGAGCCATGCGGAGAATACTATGTGGCCAAGCAGGAGGAAGGGCGCCCCATCTACCGCCTCACAAACGACAGCACAGGCCGCAGATACACCGCCATAACCCATCGGTCGAAATATCTCTACAAGGACAACATGTGGTTTCCGCGCATGGTTTCCCAGCAGCACGCCCAAGCCTATGAGCAATGGATGGGCGGCGTGGAGAAAAGAGGCCATCTGCCCACCACCCGTGAGAACCTCCGTTTTTTCCTGACCTACCAGGTGAATTTCATGTACTGGCGCTATTTCCTTTGGAACTTCGTGGGTCGTGAGAACAACATCCAGAGCCATGGGGAAGTGGAGCATGGCCAGTGGATAACCGGCGTCCGTTTCATCGACGACCTGCTGCTTGACTGCGACACCTCTCGACTTCCCTCCGACCTGCTTGCCAACAAAGGGCGTAACGTGTTCTATGGCCTCCCGCTGCTGCTTGGCCTCCTCGGACTATGCTGGCAGTACCGCCAGAGGAGTGTTGGCCGCCATCAGAGCGTGGTGGTGGCATTGCTCTTCGTGATGACCGGCCTTGCCATCGTGGTGTATCTCAACCAGCCACCTCAGCCTCCACGCGAGCGCGACTACGTCTATGCCGGGTCGTTCTACGCCTTCGCCATCTGGATAGGCATGGGAGTGGGAGCCATTGGCGATTACCTGCAACGATTGTGCAAAAGACCTCTGACAGCAGCCATCGCGGCATCGGCCACCTGTCTGTTGGTTCCCCTGCAAATGGTGAGCCAGACCTGGGACGACCACGACCGCTCCGGCCGCTACGCTTGCCGTGACTTCGGTCTAAACTATCTGGAGAGCATGCCCCGCGAGGGACATCCCATCATTCTCACCAATGGCGACAACGACACCTTCCCGCTGTGGTATAACCACGAGGTGGAGGGGAAACGCACCGACACCCGCGACTGCAACCTGTCGTATGTGAGCACCGACTGGTATATCGACCAAATGCGACGGCCGGCATACGACTCCCCGGGACTGCCCTTCACATGGGACAGGGCCGACTACCAAGAGGGCAAGAACGAGGTGGTGACAGTGAGGCCAGAACTCAAAGAGCAGGTTCTCGAACTGTACAGAGAGCATCCCGAAGAGGCACAGCAGACATTTGGTGACCGACCCTTCGAATTGCGCAACATCATCCGCCACTGGGTGCTCAGTGGTGATGAGGAAAGGCACTGCATACCCACCGACAGCGTGACAGTCACCTCTGGCGGCGAACAGATGAGCATCTCGCTTAAAGGCATCAGCTATCTGCACAAAAACGACCTGTTCGTGCTTGAGATGTTGTCGCACGGCGACTGGAAACGTCCGATTTTTGCCTCTATCAGTTTGGGAGATAGCGAGATACCCTATCTTCGCGACCATTATATGCTCGAAGGCATGGCCTACCGCATTGTGCCAGGAAACGAGGGACCAGGAGTTGACGTGGAACGGCTGTATGACAATGTGATGCACCGCTTCGGATATGGTGGGCTCCATAAGAAGGGATTATACGTGGACGAAGATATCATGCACATGGCGCGCACCCACCAATATGTGATGAGCATCCTCATCGACAGTCTTCTCTCGCGGGGTGACAAGCAGAGGGCACTGGCTGTGGCGGAGAAATGGGAGAAGGAATTGCCCGCCTACAACATCCCCTATACAGGAACAGCCATCTCACTGGCACGGTGCTATTATGAGAATGACATGAATGAACGTGGAGATGCCATCATCACCGACCTGCTGGTCAGGAGCAACGAATGGCTGTCGTGGACAGAGACCATCGGCAATAGGCATCGGGAAGGCTCCCGATACACCGCCATCATCTGGCTGCGCACCATGCAGCAATCTCTGGCCACCGCCTACGACTACGGACGTGAACAAATAACAAAAAAACACCACCAAATTTTCGAAAGACATGGCAACCAATTTGAAAAGAACTGACCATACGACCTTATTTGGCCGGACCAACTACATCATCATCTTGTTGGCGTGCATGACCATCGCAGTGGGGCTCTTTCTCATGGCTGGCGACGGCAGCACTGAGCAGGCCTTCCAAGCCGACATATTCTCAAAACGGCGCATCGTCGTCGCTCCGATAGTGTGCCTCACGGGATATCTCGGCATCATCATCGGCATACTATGGAGAGGCGGGTCAAAAATGCTTCAACTCACGAATGAAACGAATCACTAAATCACATCCAGAGCTAGAATTTGAGAATTTTCATGGATACGAAATTCGTGCTTGTCTTGAATTGGAACTATTGTTATCCCGAATTAGAGAGATTTGTCGAAGACCCACTGACCGAAGGGAGGTAATTT
>CAMHEL010000173.1 GCA_946184125.1 uncultured Prevotellaceae bacterium | reverse complement strand
CGTTCCTGTCCATCCACATCGTCATGCTCTTCTCAGGTGCAAAATACAGGATGTCTGGCCTTGGCACGTCTCAATGCCGAAGGTGTCGTGGCCGGATGTGAAGGTGACGTGCCGTCCATGCTCTCGATGGCCATTGCACAAGCCGTGCTCGGCGTCACGGGGTTTCAGGCCAATCCGGCATGCATCGACCCGGAAAAAGGCGAGATGGTTTTCGCACACTGCACCATACCGCTCAGTCTGGTGGAGCGATACGAACTGGACACGCACTTCGAGTCGGGGATAGGAATAGGTATAAGGGGGTACATGGCAGAAGGACCTGTGACCATTTTCAAGGTGTCGGGCGATTTGTCACGCCTCTTTGCTGCCGAAGGACAGCTGATGGGGTGCCACGACAAGCCCGACCTCTGCAGGACACAAATGTCGGTGAAACTCGATAATGTCTCTGATACCCAGTATTTCCTCAGAGAACCTATAGGCAACCATCATATCATCTTGCCTGGGCACCACGGCCGTTTGCTCAAGGAATTGCTGGCATAAACGTTCTTGCTACGTCCAGAATTCCTCTACACCGGTCTTCTCCATCTGCCCATGGCAGCGTGGACAGGTCTTCATGTCCCAATGCCTGATGTTGGGACTGCCGCAGTGAAGGCACAACCGTCCCACCTCGCTCCTGAACGATGGGGCCACGTCGGCGATGATGCCTCCCATCACCAAGGGCTGGATGCTGCGACAGTCGGGGCAAGTCACCGTGGTGATCTCCTGCCTGAAAAGCCCCCGGCCCTCATAGCTCCATGTCTCATAGCCACAACTGAGGCAACGGTATTGTCGTTTCCACGCCATAGATCAAAGCCGTTCCACTTGTTTCACTCCCTTCACTGTCCGGATTTTCTTGATGAGGGCCTCAAGACGGGCCGTGTCGTCGAGCTGAACGACGAGAATGCCTCCGAAAAGGCCGTCGTGGCTGTCGATGTTGATTGAACGCATCATGATCTTCTCTTCTTTGGAGATGATGCTTGTGATGTTGTTGACGATGCCGATGTCGTCGTTGCCCACCACGCGGAGGGTGATGCTGTACTGCGACGAGCCTTTCCCGCTCCATCTGGCACGCACCATCCGGTAGCCGAAACGCCGGCGCAGTTCGGGAGCGTTGGGGCAGTCGGCACGATGGACCTTGATGCCGCCGTTCACCGTCACGAAACCGAAAATCTTATCGCCATAGATGGGGTTGCAGCATTTGGCAAGCTGGAAATCGATGCCACGGAGATTCTGGTCTACCACAAGCACGTCGTCGTTGTGGCGGGTGAATTCCTCTTCTGGGTTCTCGTAGTTGAATGTGCCGGCACTGCGCTGTGGCGGAGGTGGCGTGTTGCCCGTCTCATGGTTGCGGAGCTCCACATACCGCTCGATGACCTCATTGGGGTCAAGTTTCTCGTCGGCAAGCTGTTTGTAGAAGTCGCGGGTCTCCTTGAAACCCATCTTGTGGATGAGCTGCGACATGATGGCTTCCTCCAACTCCACCTTGCGGTTCTTGAAGCGACGCTCGAGCATCTCCTTGGCATAAAGGCCGTCCTTCACCTGGGTCTCTTTCAGCGCAAGTCGTATTTTCGACTTCGCCCTCGAGGTCTTCACAATGCCAAGCCAGTCTTGCTTGGGCTTCTGGGTGTTGGAGGTCAGTATCTCCACGGTGTCGCCACTTCGCAGGGGTTCCCTCACAGGCACCATCTTGCCGTTGATGCGTCCTCCCACACATCGGTTGCCCACATTGGAGTGGATGGTGTATGCGAAGTCGAGAACGGTGGCGCCCTTGGGGAATTTCAGCAGGTCTCCCTTTGGCGTGAAAACAAAGACCTCGTCGTCGTAAAGGTCCATTTTGAACTGGTCCATCATCTGGAGGTCGTCGTTGCTCTCAAGAGCGGCACGGATGTTGCCCAACCACTCGTCGATGCCGGCATCACCCTTCACACCCTTGTAACGCCAGTGGGCTGCGAGACCGCGCTCGGCTACCTCGTCCATGCGCTCAGTGCGTATCTGAACCTCAACCCATTTGTTCTCAGGACCGAGAACGGTGATGTGAAGACTCTCGTAGCCATTCGACTTGGGGACGGAGAGCCAGTCGCGCATACGCTTGGGATTGGGCTGGTACATGTCGGTGATGACGGAGAAAACCTGCCAGCACTGCATCTTCTCTTTGTCGAGAGGAGCATCGATGATGATGCGTATGGCGAAAAGGTCGTAGATGCCCTCGAAACCGCATTTCTGCTTCTTCATCTTCTGCCAGATGCTGTGGATGCTCTTCGTACGGCCTTTCATGTGGAAACGGAGACCGATCTCCTTCAGCTTCGCCTCGATAGGACCTATGAAACGGTCGATGTAGGCATCGCGCTCCCGCTTCGTGGCGCTGAGCTTCTCCCTGATCATGTAATAGGCGTTGTGCTCAAGGTATTTCAGACTGAGGTCTTCGAGCTCACTCTTCACTTTGTAGAGACCCAACTTATGGGCAAGGGGGGCATAGAGGTAGGATGCTTCTTCGGATACGCGCTGACGCTCCTCTTCCCGGTCGGTGTCGCGGATTTGGCGCATCAGGTTGACGCGGTCGGCTATCATGATGAGAATGACCCTCAGGTCCTCGGCAAAGGAGATGAGGAGGTTGCGGAAATTCTCGCTCTCCACAGCGGGGCTTTTGGCATAGAGCTGCTGCACACGCTGGAGACCATGGATGATCTGGGCCACACCCGAACCGAACTTGCGTGAGAGTTCCTCGATGGGGTGGTGCTCACTGATCTGGCAGCAATAGATGATGATGGCCAGCACGCCATCCCGGCGAAGGCCTATCTCCTCAACTGCAATCATCGCAGTCTGAAGGCCGAAAAGCATCGGGTTGAGGCCAAATATGTCGCGCTGGATGTGCTGCCCTGCCATGGCCTCGTCGACCATCTGGGTCAAGGTGGATACATCACGGCTGTCGAGCTGACTCCCCAGGGCATCGCGAAGCGATACGAGCAACTCGGAAATCGCCTTTTTCTCAGATTCTGTAGTCTCTAATCTATCCATTTCCAATCTTTTTCGGGTCTCAACTATAAAAAAACACCACAAAGGTACAATTTTTCTGCGAAACAGCATCGTTTTTGGGAAAAAGTGAGTATTTTTGTGACAAAATAAGATAGGTGATAAAAATGAGATGTACCTACTTAATCATAATCGTGTTATTAAATCTCAAATATTATGTTATCACAGCAAGACTTAAATCAAATCGCTGGTAAAGGCATCTCCGAGGAGCAGATTGCCGTCCAGCTCGAAGAGTTCAAAACTGGTTTCCCATTCCTGAGACTTGAAGCAGCAGCTGCTATCGGAAAAGGCATTATCGCACCTGCTGAAGAGGAGCGGGACACGTTCATCAAAGCATGGGATGAATACAAGGCCAGCGGGAAGAAAATTGTGAAATTCGTACCCGCATCGGGGGCAGCAAGCAGGATGTTCAAGGATATGTTCGCCTTCCTCAGTGCTGATTACGACGTGCCTACCACTGCTTTCGAGAAATGCTATTTCGACAACCTCCACCGCTTCGCTTTCTTTGCCGCACTCGACGACAAGTGCAAGGAACTGAATGGAAAAGGTGCCGATGTACTGGTGGCTGAGGGAAACTACAAAGCTGTCGTGGCTGCCATGCTCAAGACGGAGGGCCTCAACTATGGACAACTGCCAAAGGGACTGCTGCTCTTCCACAACTATCCGGAGGGACCACGCACGCCCATGGAGGAGCATCTCGTCGAAGGTGCTCTCTATGCCGCAAGCAATGGGGAGGCTCACGTGCACTTCACGGTCAGCCATGAGCATATCGCTTTGTTCGAGCAGATGGTGAAGGACAAAGTCGATGGCTACGCCGCAAAATATGGCATCAGCTACGACATCTCGTTCTCTGAGCAGAAACCCAGCACCGACACCGTGGCTGCCAATCCCGACAACACGCCTTTCCGCAACGAAGACGGGTCGCTGCTCTTCCGACCGGGTGGCCATGGGGCGCTCATCGAAAACCTCAATGAAATCGATGCCGATGTCATCTTCATCAAAAACATCGACAACGTGGTGCCCGATAGGCTCAAGGCCGACACCGTGACCTATAAACAGGTCATCGCAGGTGTGCTCGTCACACTCCAGAAAAAAGCTTTCGAATATCTGGAAGTGCTCGACAGCGGAAAGTATGACCATGAGAAACTCGAGGAGATTATTCGTTTCGTGCAGAGGGATCTGTGCTGCCGCAAACCCGACATCAAACTCCTTGAGGACGCCGAACTCGTTATCTACCTGCATGGCAAACTCAACCGACCCATGCGCGTCTGTGGCGTGGTGAAGAATGTGGGTGAGCCGGGCGGTGGACCATTCCTCACCTACAACCAGGACGGAACCGTCAGCCTGCAGATCCTCGAGAGCAGCCAGATTGACAAGTCGAATGCCGAGTATCAGCGAATGTTCACCGAGGGTACTCACTTCAACCCTGTCGACCTCGTTTGTGCCGTCAAGGACTACAAGGGAAGACCATTCAACCTTCCTGATTTCGTTGATAAATCGACGGGATTCATCAGCAGCAAGAGCAAGAACGGGAAAGAACTCAAAGCTCTTGAACTGCCTGGCCTGTGGAACGGCGCCATGAGCGACTGGTCCACCATCTTCGTCGAAGTGCCGCTCTCGACATTCAATCCGGTCAAGACGGTGAACGACCTGCTCAGGGAGCAGCATCAGTAATTAACTTCCGATACCTGTCGAAATACCCGTGGGGAGCGACTCCCCACGGGTTCACAGGTGCCACTGCATTGGAAAGGTGGATAAGGGAAAGCATGACATGGAGAGACTTTGGAACCGCAACTACTGCAAGGTGATGACAGCGAATTTCTCGCTGTTTTTTGCTTTTTATCTGCTGGCTCCACTCCTGCCCATCTATCTGAGTGAGTGTTTCAATGCGGGAAAAGACACTATCGGCCTCGTTCTTTCGGGATATACGGTCACCGCTCTTCTTTGTCGGCCGTTCAGCGGATACCTCGTCGACAGTTTCGACCGGAAACGCATGCTCCTTGTCTTCTATTTCCTCTTCTTCGTGTTTTTTGCAGGCTATCTCGCCGCCGGCTCTTTGCTTCTCTTCGCTTTGGTCAGAACTCTTCACGGAGCGCCTTTCGGAGGTCTTACCGTTGCGAACAGCACTGTTGCCATCGATGTGCTGCCGTCTTCGCGCAGGAACGAAGGCATAGGCTATTATGGACTCAGCAACAATGTGGCAATGGCGCTTGCACCAACGGCTGGCATCACCTTATATCATTATACAGGAAGCTTCGACATCCTCTTCTGGCTGTCGCTCGCTGTGGCTGGGATAGGGCTTGCCGTAGATGCTACGGTCGACGTGCCCAAAAGACAGATTGTGAGAACCAAGAAGGGGGTGTCGCTCGACCGTTTCTTCCTCACCAATGGATGGCTCTTGGCTGTCAATGTCATCTTTTTCGGCTTCTGCTTCGGGGTGCTGCAGAATTACCTCGCTATTTACAGCAAGGAGGTGATGGGCGTCACTCAGGCGACTGGCTTGTTCTTCATCATCCTGTCTGCGGGGCTCATGGTGGCACGGCTCGCTGGGTCGAGGGCTTTCAGAGAGGGGAAACTGACACAGTGCGCGACCTTAGGAATGTTGCTGTCCACCACTGGCTATCACATCTTCGTGCTGTGTACAAACAGGGTGGGGTATTTCGTGTCGCCAATGCTCATCGGACTGGGCAACGGAATGATTTGGCCCGCTTTCCTCAACATGATGATTAGCGTGGCAACCAACAACCAGCGGGGGACGGCCAATTCCACGCTTCTCGTTTCATGGGATGTGGGCATTGGCCTCGGGGTGCTTCTCGGAGGGGTCGTGGCAGAGAAAATCGACTATTCCTTCGCTTTTTACACCGTGGCGGCTGTGCAGTTGGCAGGAGCAATGTTATTCCTGACTGCCACGAGGTCGTTCTTCGAAAAACGCCGCTTGAACAAGTGAAACGTATTTTTTCTGCCTTTTCTTTGCTGGAAAGAGAAAAATGATTACTTTTGCAATAATAGAATACACCTAAGAATACACCTAAACGAACACTCATGGAGGTTGTAAGGAAGATAAGTAATGAGACGCTCATGCTCATCGTGCTTTGCTTGACGGCATTCTTTGTCAACAACAGCGCTCTGCCAACTGATGTCACCGAAGCCAAGACCATCGTCACGGCAAGAAGTATCGTCGAGAACGGGAAGTGGATGTCGCCGACAATGAATGGGCAGCCGCGTTTTGACAAGCCGCCACTCGCGGCATGGGTGTCGGCGGCTATCGAGAGCGCAAGGCCTGGCAACATCAGTGCACAGAGAAGCGCGGCGGCGGTCATGGCCACCCTGTGGGCTTTCTTCTTCTTTGGAGTGGCAAGGTATATGGAGCGCCGGCGTGGCTTCGCAGAACTCGCAACAGTCGTCTTCCTGACGTGTTACAACGTGATTTATTTTGGAAGGATGGTCAGCCGCGACATCTATGGATATGCCTTCATGATGGGCGCTATTTATTTCTTGCTCAGGATGATGTTCGACGAGCGATATTATGCCCATCCACATAAATGGCGATGGGCGTTGCTCGGTGGGGTCATGCTCGGACTGTCGTATTTGGGAAATGGAACCATGCCTTTCTACGCTATGCTCTTGCCTTTCCTCCTCGTGCTGCTCGCCCTCAAGCGACCACGAACCAGCGGGAAATGGCTGCCTCTCATTTTCATGCTTGTGGTGGCTATGCTCACTACGGGGTGGTGGCTCGTCTATCTCTGTCGAGAACATCCCGATGCCATCCCAGAGGTCTGGAGCAGTGAACTGTCGGCATGGGCGGGAGGACATGTGAGACCTTGGTATTACTACTGGAGGTTCTTCTCCGAGATGGGTGTGTGGGGCATCTTCACCTTGGCTGCTTTAGCCGTGCCTTATTGGTACCGGAAAGTGAGCACCAAACGGCCTTATCTTATCGCCATCGCATGGATAGCTTCGGCCATCGTGCTGCTCTCCATCAGACCACAGAAAAACATGACCGACCTGGTGACCCTGACACCACCGTGCGCACTCGCTGTCGCTTGCCTGCTGTATCATTTCGTGGAGAAGAGAGCAAAAGACAAATGGGCGAAGGGCTTGTTCATGTTCAATGGCTACCTTATGGCCCTGATTGTATTCCTCCTGCCCGTGTTCATCTATTTTAGGATGGCCAACTGGTCACTCCTCGATTTCGGAACGACGGTTTTCATCAATGTACTCCTGTTTGCCATCGCCATCTATCTCGGAGTGTCAACCATGCGAAGAGAGGTGAGAGGGGTCGTCAGCGGCATCGTTCTGCTTTTCGTCATCATCGAGTGCTTCATGCTGGGAGCCATCGGAGGCTTGTTCGAGAATAGGCATCAGAGGAGTATCGCGCTGTTGCGCGACGATGACTACCTCGGCAAGATGGCGCTTTATCATAGCAAGGATGAGGATGTGCGCATTGAGACTGTTTATGAGGCGGGCTGTGATATTCTACCGCTCGACCTCACCGACAGCGTCGCCGTGAAGAAGGCTTTGCCTTGTGTCGTCCTCACCCATCAAGCATTGGCGGGCGACATGCCGGAAAGTATCATCGGACAGGTTGACACACTGCACCTCGGCGTGTTCGACAACAACCGTCTATCACGCCATATCAAGCATTACACGCCCGAACTCGTCTATCACGCCACCTTGTTGAGGTGAGTGAAGGTCATTTCATGGTGCAGACCACTTCGGCCTCAAGCATTTTTTTCCATTCCTCAAGATAGGCAAACCAGTCTTTCGCACTGTGCATGCCGAAACCCTCGTTGTCGCTGCAGAAGGTGATGGCGTAGGAAAGGCTCGTTTCGGGAATACGAACCACATAGGGGTAGTTGTCGCTGTTGGCCGCCAGCTCTTGTGATACGTTCTTGCTCGGCAGACAGATGCCCAGGCCAACGGTCTCGCGCTTGTGTCCGGCGGAATCCTTCTCCGATACAGGCCAGTCGGTGCCCCAGCATCCACGCAGTCCATGATGGTCGCTGTGTTCCACTGAGTTCTTGACATTGATGATGCCAGTCGAGAAGGTGATGTCCGACACCGGGCGGCTGAACCTGACGTCCACACGGCAGTCCCGACGGCCGGCATAGAGCGTGTAGCGGGTCGTCATGTCGAATGGCTGGTCGCCCGGCTGCGGTCGCCAGCACTGGTCGTACACCTCGACGATGGTGCGCAGCGGACCACGCGACACGATACGCTGACCACGGTGCTCCACATCGTTCACCATCGTGGGCGATGTACCGTCCCATCCGCGCAGGGTGCCAAGACCAAAGGTGTTGCCCACCCAAAGCACGTCATCGCCATAGCCGGCGGCTGCCTGGGCTTTGTCGGGGTAGAACTGGGTGTCCTTCAGTTCCAGACCTTGTTTGTATTTGCCGTAAATGTCTACCGTCTGACGGTGGTCGAAATAGATACGGTATGCCACCAGCTCGTTCTCAAACGCTGCACCGTGGTGGTGGAGCATGTTGTAGGGGTTGACGCCACGGTCCACTGTCAACTGGGAAATGTAGAGGTCTTGCTTGTTGCTCTCCTTGATTTTCTTGTTGGTCAGCATCATGTCCACATAGACCCGTGAGGGGTAGGGGAGCGGTGCACCACTGTCGCTGAGGGTGACTTGAAGCGTGACCTTCTTCTTGCGGGGAAGGTCGACAAGAACAAACAGTTCGTCGTAGCTCCTGTTGTCATCGAGGTCGTCCAACTGGCATGGCACCTCCTGCCCGGCGATGGTCACCTTGGCACTTCTCACGGAGATGTCCATCCCGCTCAGGTCGATGCTCAGCGCATAGGGCATGATGTCGGTCTTACTCTTGTTCTCGAGTGTGATTTCACGTTGTAACTCCTTGGCTGTGACGGGCAAGGCAAGAATTGCCATCAGCACTAATGCCCATTTCTTCTTACACATGTTCATATCGTATTTTTTTGATTGTTGTTGTCTTTGTATTTTTGTCTCTGAGTAGTTGGATTTCAATACTTCCCTTTCTTGGCCTTTATGCTCTTTGAAGAATAAGAAACAGTTTCACTTGCTTCAAAGAAGGTTGATGTCTTCTTCAGAAAGACCCGTGAGCGCTTTGATCCTATCGAGGGGCATCCCCGACTTCTTCAAATTGGCAGCTACTTTTTTGATACCTTCTGCAAGACCTTCTTCACGACCCTCGGCCCTTCCCTCGGCTCTGCCTTTTTCCATTCCTTCTCTTAAACCTTTGGCATGTTGGCGACGGGCTGCATTGACAAGGGTCTTCTCCCTGCTGACC
>CAMHEL010000172.1 GCA_946184125.1 uncultured Prevotellaceae bacterium | reverse complement strand
TGCACCGTCTCATCCTCATCTGGCGAGGCATGGAACTCGCCGTGGCAGAGGAACTATTTTGATTTGATAGAAGTTTGAGTGCCGCTCTTTGTCCACTTCTTAAAGTGGACTCAAATGAGATAATTCTATTAGGAATTCGTGCAAAAGCCCTTCCTGCTAAAGGGAGCGGAAAAGGTTTTCCCACTGGTCGGTGACGGCCTCGATGGAGTAGCGGGCAGATTTCTCTTTGGCTTCGCGGCTCATCCTTGACCATGTTTCCGGGTCATTGATGAGCTGCTGGATTTTCTCCGCCATTTCCCGCTCATCGAAAGGAGTGACGAGCAATCCGTTGACACCGTCGTCGATCATCGCACCGGTGGCCTCGTAGGACGAGAAAGCCACGGGCACGCACCCGAAACTCTGGCCCTCGATGAGCGACATGTTCCACGCCTCGAAGAAACTCGTCACACAGACAATGGATGCCATGCGGTAGTAGCGCCGCACATCGCGCTGGTGCCCCTCGAAGGTCAGGCGCTTCAATCCCAACTTCTCGACGAAGTCCTTCATCTGCTGAAGGATGCCGCTCGACCCCACCACCATGGCCCTCCATCCTGGATTGGCCTCCTCCAACCGCTGCCACACCCTGATGAACGCCACCAGGTTCTTGGGGTAGTTGGACAGGCGCCCGAGATAGAGGAGCACATGCTCGCGCTCGCCGCCATCATACACCTCGTGTGAGTAAGGCGAGGGATTGGGGATGACGCACATCTTGGTGCGGTCGACCGCCATCCGCGAAGCGATGCGGTCGATGTAAGGCTCGCAGAGCACCACATAGCGGTCGCTGGCATCAATTAGTCCGCCGATGAGCCGCCGCTCGCCACGCGCCATCCATGCACGGAGCAGCGAGGGGCACCACATGCCACCATATTTGAGGACGGCGTTGCGCAGCGACGAAGCCTTGATTTCGCGGCTGCTCACCCTGACATGCTCGAAGCCGGCGAAAGGCTGAAGGTGATTGACCGCCACGCGCCCCACACCCTCCGGCGTATGGCTCAGGAACAGGACGGCTTTCGCATCGTTGGAGAGACACACCACCACCTCGGAGCGCAACGTGCCGAGCAGGGCACGGTATTCGCTCACCCACTGCTCGCTGCTGCCGCTGCGCGTATCGATATAGTGCTGCGGGGCAGAGAACTGATAGCCCTCGGGAATCTTGCGCCACTCATAATGCACATAACTCACCTCGTGCCCCCGCCGCTGCAGTTCGAGGGTGAGGCTGTCGGTGACTTTCTGTATGCCACCGATGTCGCGAAGGATGGGGATGAAGCACAGGAAAGTGATTCTCATCTGAGGATATCGTTAAGAAATTGCATAGACCTGCCGCGCAGGGCTTCGATGCGGTTGTCGACCTCCTCGAAGTCGATGGGTTCCTCCCATATTCTTGCCCTCAGCGCCTCGTCGCCATCAGTGAAGAACCGGTTGGAAAGACCGAGGTAGTCGAGCAGTTCGGTGATACGTCCCTGCCGCCCGTTGCTGCTGGTATAGACGACGGCGAAGGGGCGGTGATAGAGCAGGCTGAGCACCGTGCCATGATAGCTGTGGGTGACCACGAAACGGGCTCCGGCCATACGTCTCAGCCACTCGTCGACGGGTGTGCGGCGCCATGGTATGCGTCCAAGCACCAACTGGCAGGTGGTGGCAGGAAGGAAGGTGCTGCCCATCTGGCCGGCCATCTGCTGGGCCGTGCGGTCAAGCCTCGGGTCGTTATAGAGACTGAAGCACACCACCGAATCATTGGGGGTCACCTCGCCAGTGAGCTCGCTGAAGTCGCGGCGGAGAAGAGTGGGGTCGGCCACGACGACGGCCTCGACACCGGCGATGCGGCGCACCTCGCCGACAGCCTGATGCTCGCGGCACGACACGCCCTTGAAGGTTCGCAGCTGACGTGCGGCGAGCCGTGTGAGGGCCTCGTCGCCACACCATGCCTTGCCGCCCATGCTCGCCGCATAGACGGCCTTCTCCACTCCATTGCCGAAGGGCAGGAAGAATGCCTCGGCCATGCGCCCCGTGATACACGGGTTCCACACCTGGTCGCTGCCGATGAGGTAGAGGTCGGCCTGCGGCGGGTCGTCGTACAACTGCTGGAGCGTGCTGTACTGCCTGGTGGAGGGGATATGGCTCCAGAAACGCGCCGACATACGGCCCTGCGGACTGACGGCCTCGATGGCTGTGGCGACGGTGGAGCGCGAGAACAGCGGTTGCCTCTCACCGAGGCGCACGTCGGCCAGCACCACCTCATGACCCATCTCATGCAGCGTGCGCCAAGTGGCGTGGGTCTGCAGGGCGGCGCCATAGTTGCGCTCGTGGCTGATGGTGAAAAGAACTATCCTCATCGCTGACATATCATATCTTATACCTCTTATTCACCGGCCTCCTTCACAAGGCTCAGGTCGATCTTGTCGCCGAAATAAAGGTCCATCTCCGGCAGGCGGTTGGCATCGAAGCCACTGGCGGGATAGAAGGTGTACTCGCCGAAATAGCACTTGCCATCGACATCATAGAAATCCATACGCACGAAGGGGAAACCTTTCGACATCTTCGCAGCCAGGTCGAAGAGCTGGTCGATATTGGCTGGCTTGGGAAGGGTGAAGCCCTCGGGGGCTGCCTTTCCCCGCTTGTTGTAGCGCAGCAGGTTCCAGTCACGGTCGAAGAAATAGAACTTGGGGCTGCCCTTCTGCCTGTCGACGCAGAGCAGCACACAGTCCACCTCACCATTGAAACAATAGAACTTGTAGTCGACGAGGTCGTCGCCCAGGTACTCCTCGGCGAAAATCAGTTTCGGCACGTCTTTGTAGGGCCATTCCCGGTAAATGGGATAGATGTTGGCGGCCATCGCCCTGTCGAGTTTCTGAAGTGCAGCCTCCTTGTTGAAGGTGCTCTTGTCGGAACATACCACCACACCATTGCTGCCACCGCCATGGGTGGTCTTCAGCACGAAGCGGTCGGGCAAGTTGTCAAAATCGATGAGATAGCTATTGCTCCACAAAGCAATGACAGGGCATACCAGGTCCTCGCCATAGTGCGAGGCGACGTATTCCTTCACGGCAAGTTTATCGACGAGGGTGGTGAGCAGTGGGTCGTGCTGGTGGAGTTTGAGCCACTGCAATTTCTCATTCATCGTCCGTGGGTTGTCGAGATGCAGCACCTTCCCCATGGAGAGGAAGTAATGAAGCCTCAGGTAAAGCGGACTGGAGAAAAGGCCGTTGACACGCTCCAGCGCCCTCATCAGATAATATCGTATGGACTTGAACATCGTGCGTGGTTTTGTGTTAACTGGTTACTCAAGGCCTTTGGCGAAGCCGTCGAGGTAAGCGAAAGGTGCAGTGAGCTCTCCCTTGCTCACGATGGTGGCCCTGCGGAGCACCGCAGAACTGTCCTCGCCGCCGCTGAGCAGTGGTGTGAGCACATGCTCGGTAAGCATGTCGCCGAAATACTCGCTGGCGTCGTGGGCGAGGGCGTTGGGACAGGTGTCCACCGCCATGACGACGATATGGCTGTCGGCTGAGAAGGGAGGTGCCTCCTGCCCCGTGGCGGGGTCGTAGTCGTAGAAGGGGGCGTCGTGGGTGGAGGAGCGCACGGTCGACATGACGCTGCCCTCGATGTCGCAGGTGATGTCGCCTATGATGTGGATGGGCAGTTGCTGCCTGAGGTCATCGGCAGTGAGATAGACGGGCTCGCCAGGGGTCCAGAAGTGGCAGGTGACGAGGATGTCGGTGCGCCATGCCCACCGATGGAAGTCGCTCACATAGCATTCGGGATGGCTCCTGAAGTGGTGGCGCTCGTAGGGCTGCCCGTCGGTGCGCCGCACCAACTGCCTTGCCTCCGCCACGGTGTAGGTCAGGCGGTCGGGGGTGCCACCGCTGAGATACGCCTGCTCATCGACCCTGAGGGCGCCTATCTGGTCGAGGATGTACTGCGCGCCATGCGACACGCGCCCGTTGCCGGTGACGAGAAGGCGCACCGGGGGCAGAGCGACGCCGAGCAGGGCGGCACGAAGGTCGGCAAGGGTGAATTTCAGCGTGGGTTTGGGCAGGGTGAAGGCGCCGGTGCGCAGCCCATAGCCCTGAAGGGTGTAGTAGACACCCACCACGCCGGCCCACCAGCCGAAGGCACAGAGCCGCTCGCCCTCGTCGTCGACGAGGTACTCATAGTCGGAAAAGGTGAGACCCTTGCCCATGATGGCCTGCAGGAGATGCCTGTTATAAGCCTGCTTCTTCGCCACATGGCCGAAGAAGAAATAATGCTTGCCGGCTATCAGACTCTCCGGTGTGGCCTCCTTGATGCCGAAAAGGACATCACAACCCGACAGGTCCTCGCTGACGGGAATGCCCAGGCTGGCATACTCCTCGTCGGAGAACACCCTGATGGGGCTGGGCTGCACCACGAATGATGACTGCGGAAAACGCTTCTGGAGCTCCACAATCTGACGGGGCGACAAAGCCACACGGTTATCGATGGGGGTCTTTGTCTCCCGTAATATTCCTATTTTCATCGTGTCTTCATTTTGACGGGTCCAATCAATCCACTTGGAGCATGAAGATGCCAAGTGTCAGAAAATACATTTCCTCTGTGCCACCTCTTCTGCCAGGCGGCTTCTATGCAATTAACATGCAAAGATATTGATTTTCCCGTGATTGGCAAAATATTTACTTGGTTTTTGCCTTCTCAAACAAAAAAAGGCTTAGAATCGCCATCTGAGCTGCAGTTCCAGGTCGGTTTTCGACGAATGGTCAATCCTCTGCAGACCGGTGGAGATATGGTCTCTGTCGAGGTAGTCGGTGGTGGAGAGATAGGCGATGAGTGTGAACTGCCGCCCGAGGTCGGCTCGTGCCGAAAGGGCATAGCGCAACCCCTCGCCGGTGTAGGAGCGATAGGCGAAGGCGTAGAGCACCCCTTGTTCATAGCCATAGATGCGGCTGTCGGCATCGTCGGTGCGGAAATAGCCTGCCGTGGCTGCCAGGCGAAGCCACTGGTGGGTGTATCCGCCGTCGACGGACAGCATCCATCCCGTGCTCCCCTGCTCGAGGTGGGAATGGGCGAAGTCGGCACTGGTGGCCATACGCCATGGACCGAGGCCGAGACTGGCGGTGAGGCGGGCGCGATGGGTGAGGCGGGTGGTGAGGGCGGTGTGCGCGCTGTTATCTTCCTCACGCCACTTCAGACGGTAGCGGGCGGTGAGCGACAGGGGGCCGGACGTCCATTGGGCCTGAAGCATGTTGTCCCAGGCACGCGACGACACCTGTGCCTGATAGGTGGCACCAGGGAAATAGGCGTAGTCGCTGTAGGCGGTGAGGCTGAGCCGGCGCATGGGACGCCACTGGGCGCCCACATAAAATCCGCTCTCGCCCTGCACACGGCCTCCCTCGCTGAAACTGACGGCATGGGGTGAGTGGTAACGCTTGCCATAAAAGCGATAGAGCGCCATCAGCGAGAGGTCGGACGACGGCGTGAGGCTCACGCTGTGGAGCATGGCAAGGGCCCCTTCGCCACTGGTCGCCACCTCGCCGTGGAAACTGACAAGGGGACCGGTGTGGCCATAGTCGGCACTGGCGTTCCAGAAACGCTGTCCGGTGGGGTAATAGCGCCGGTAGGACTGGCTGGTGTCGGGGGCGAGTGCCTTGTCGTAACCCGTGTAGACGGCGGTGGCGCCGACATGCCAGCCGTGGCGACGGTAGCTGATATTGGCCCCGGCGGCGGTCTGGCTGCTGTTGTGCTTCTTGTCCATCTCGGTAGGGGTGCGGTGATAGCCCGCATCGACAATGGTGGCGATGGCGGTGTCGCCACGGAGGGTGGCATCTACTTTGCGGTAGGAGGCGAAAGCACTGAGGCCAAGGCCTTTCGCCAGATTCACCGTGGCACCAGCTCCCTGCAGGTAACGGCTCTCGTTGCGCGAGGTGTGGGCCCTGAGACCCTCGCTGCGACTGCCAAGGGCGGTGAGGGCCGACAACTTCCCCACTCCTGTGGCGCCACCCATCACCAAGCCCATGCCGAAGGCGGCACGGTAACGCCCCGCCACAAGACTCTGCACACGGCCTATCCCATGGGCCTCGGCGTAAAAGGAGTAATAGTCGTAGCCCATGCCGTTGCGGTCGGCGAAAAAGGGCTCACCGGCATCCTGGGCTCCCAGAAGGCCCACCTTCAGATGGTCGCCATACTGGAAACGGTAGCGCAGCGAGTGGCGGTAGGGGTAGCCCAAATAGCCGTTGTCATCGCCACGGGTCTTGTAGAACGGCACATTGCCGGTGGCCAGTATGCTATGGCGGCCATAGCGCAGCACCTTGTCCCACGCCCATGGCGACGGAGCCTCCTTGTCGCGGCAGCAGACGAAATAGGTGAGCAGACAGCGCGTGGTGTAGTCTATCGACTCTATCATCGCCAATTCTGCAAGGGTTTTCATACTGCCATAACGATAGAGATAGACGTGGATATCCTCCACCTGGCGCTCGCTGAGGAAAGGCAGGCGGAGCAGGTCTTCGCGGGTGGCGGTGTTGATGTCCATCGGCGACTCCTCCAGGTCGCAGAGCATCTCATAGGTCTCTGCCCACTCCGCACTCTCCATGTCGTTGAGTGTCGAGAGGTCGGCGAAAAGGGATTCCCACGGACGACCTTCCTGGCACCACGACGGCAAAGAAGCCATCATGAACAAGACCATTACCATCACGACGTAACGCATACTGTGCTTTCTTTTTGCTGCAAAAATAGCAAAAAACGGACGATTGGACAAACGACAAACCGATATTCTTTTCAAACATTCAGGTTATGGAACCATATTTGAGCGAGTGAAGGCCTGATGCAAAAGATTTGTTTTCTTGAGACAAACAAAAACACTTCTGTATTCTTGCCATTTTTGAGTATTTTATATATTTTTGCATCAACTTTGCCACAATACGAAAACTTATCAAGTATTAGGAAATCTAAACATCAATTCAATATTATGAAGACATTATTAGCATTCATGGCAGCTCTCCTGCTGTCGATGACCACCAATGCCCAAACCGCCTACCTCGTCGTTTCCACCGACGGCACACAGGTCACATTCTATTATGACAGCAAGATGAACAGCCGCTCGGGGACGGTGACCAAAATAGCCGACTTCGACGGCTTCGAGGCCGCCAAAGCGGCGAAGGTGAAGAAAGTGACTTTCGACAGCTCCTTCGCCAGCGCACGGCCCACAAGCACCGCACGGTGGTTCAGCAGCATGAGCAACCTCACCGACATAGAGGGAATCACCAACCTCAACACCTCCAATGTCACCACCATGCGCTCGATGTTCTATGGATGCAGCAAACTCACCAGACTTGACCTGAGCAAATTCAACACCGCCAACGTCGAGACCATGTACTGCATGTTCACCAACTGCTCCAGCCTAACCAATCTCGACCTCAACAACTTCAACACCGCCAAGGTCACCAATATGCACTCCATGTTCTACAACTGCTCCAGTATAGAATATATTGGTGGATTGTACGAATTCAATACCTCCAACGTCGAGACGATGTATTGCATGTTCTATAACTGCGCCAATCTCGGATGGCTTTATTTAGACAACTTCAACACCGCCAAGGTGACGACCATGGAGCATCTCTTCAGCAAATGCGCCAATCTCCAATGGGTTGATGTCAGCAGTTTCGACACCTCCAACGTCACCAACATGGAGGCGATGTTCAGCGAGTGCACCAACCTCGAGAAACTCGACATCAGCAACTTCAACATCTCCAAGGTCACCAACTCATCGGCAATGTTAAACAACTGCCACAGTCTCTCTCGCCTCGACATCAGTAGCACCATGGGCAACCTCGACGCTAAGGCCCTCAACGGCGTGGGGACAAAAGACAAGCCATGCTTTATCGGTGCACCCGCTGATTTTGACTTCGGCACCAGCACCGACGGAGCCTTCCTGTGGAAAGCTGGTTGGGTCACGCTCGAAGAACCCTACCTCATCTTATCTGATAACGGCACCGTGCTGACATTTTATCTCGACAACAAGCAAAAATCACGGAAAGGTCAAATTGTACATTTTGTAAATGAATCCGAACTTCGCAACGGCATACCAAACTACATATCCATATCAAATAACTCCATATCAAATAATTGGTTTTATAGTTTTGACAATCGCGATAAAGTGAAAAAAGTGATTTTCGACACTTCCTTCAGCCGCGCACGACCCACCTCATGCTATAAATGGTTTACCGATATGAACAATCTTGTCAGTATAGAAGGGATGCAAAACCTCAACACCTCAGATGTGTATAACATGAGAGAAATGTTTATGAATTGTGGCAATCTAAAAAACATTGATTTCAGCCATTTCAATACATCCAAAGTAAAATCACTCAACATATTTGAACCTTTTACTGATTATATTATGGAATACTCTGGTATTGATTACATGTTCTTTGGATGCAGTAGCCTGAAAAGTCTTGACCTCAGCCACTTCGACACGTCAAATATCAATTCTATGAAATGTCTTTTTGCATTTTGCAGTAGTTTGGAAGAAATTAATCTGAGTAGTTTCGACACCTCCAATTGCTCTTCTTTTGAAGCTATGTTCTTTGGTTGTAGTAGTCTGAAAAGCCTCGACATCAGTCAATTCGATACCTCCAATTGCTTTTCTTTTGATGCTATGTTCGCTTGTTGTAGTAGTCTGAAAAGCCTCGACGTCAGTCGATTCGATACTTCAAATGCTGGAAGTATGGGTCACATGTTCGAAGGATGCAGCAGTCTAACCAGCCTTGATGTAAGTCATTTCAATACTATCGATGTAGTTTCTTATTATAATGCTTTTTTTTCTACATATGGTATGGATTCTATGTTTAAAGGCTGTAGCAACTTGACTTTCCTTGATTTAAGCAATTTCAAATTAAACGATAATTATGGGGATAATGTAAAACAAATCACAACAACAGATTTACTTCAAGATTGCTCTGGGCTTAAACGTTTGATCTTATCCTCTTCCTTGTCATGGTTATGCGAAAAAAAAGAAGATGAAAATCCAAACGAACCTCACGATGTTCAAGACCCTTCGTTTTATCCAAGTTCCTGCACTGGTGTGGGCACCCAATCCTCACCTTGTATTCTCTCCGTTCCCGATGACTTCTATTTCGGCAACGTGACCCCCACCGGCACCTTCCAGTGGAAAGGCGGATGGTTCAAGCTTGAGCCTCATCCATGCTCCATCACCTCCTCAACTGCCACACTACATCCCGGAGGAACGGCTCAGCTCATCATCAACCTTGCCAACAACAACAAGCGCATCACTGCCTTGCAGTTCACCCTCTCGCTCCCCAAGGGCGTCACGCTCGCCAAGGACAGCTACGGCATCAACTATGAATACACCATCGACCAGCGGGCAAAGGTGCTGACGGCGC
>CAMHEL010000171.1 GCA_946184125.1 uncultured Prevotellaceae bacterium | reverse complement strand
CACTTCTGGTTTTTCAGCGACAAGGCGAACGGCACCGTACCCACCGACACGCTCTCCTATGCGGTCTTTCCCTCGATAGTACGCCAGAAGTTCGACGGGTGGGGCGTTTCGCTCTGCTGGTGGGCTGGCATGTGCGGTAAATGGAGCGATAATAAGATTGATGAGATTGTGACCTGGCTGACCAGTCCCACGGGGCTGAACTACAGCCATTTCCGTTATAATATCGGTGGTGGCGATGACCCGGAGAACAAAAACTGCACGCCTCATCACATGGGCAACGGCAAGGGACTGCGGGCAGAGATGGAAGGCTTCAAGGATTTCTCTGGCGATGTATATCACTGGGACCGCGACGAGGCACAGCGCAAGATTATGCTAAAGATACGTGAGAAGCGGCCAGACGCCGTGTTCGAGGCATTCAGCAATTCATGTCCTTACTACATGACCTACAGCGGGTGTGTGAGCGGAAATGCCGACGGTGGAAAAGACAATCTGAAGCCCGAGTACTATGAGGAGTTTGCCCACTATCTGGTGGACGTATGCAAGCATTACAAGGATGAATACGGCATAGAGTTCAAGACGCTGGAGCCGTTCAACGAATCGGTGACCAATTTCTGGTATGCCAACGGTCCTCAGGAGGGATGCCATTTCGACTATGCCTCGCAGGTGAAGTTCATCAAGGTGCTCAAGCCCATTCTCGACGAGTCGGGACTAACCACCGTGATTTCGGCATCCGACGAGACCAACGTGGGGCTGGCGGTCAACGGATACAAGGCCTACAAGCAGGGCGGTGTGCTATCAAAGATAGGACAATGGAACACCCACACCTATTCGGGGAGCATAGCCGACCGCGTACACATGGCATTCCTGGCTCATCAAGACAACATGCCACTATGGATGAGCGAAGTGGGAGCCGGAGGCAACGGTATTGGCGGCAACCTGAGCCTGACACAGAAACTGTTCGACGACATGCGCTACCTGCAGCCTGAGACATGGATTGACTGGCAGTATATGGAAGAAGCGAACGACCAGTGGTGCACCATCCGGGGCAATTTCAGCCAGCAGACCTACTCAAAGGTGAAGAACTTCTATGTGCGCCAGCAGTGCTCACGCTTCATAAAGGGTGGCTACAACATTGTGGCATCGCTCAACGACCAATCGCTGGCCGCCATGAACGAGGCGCAGGACACGCTCGTGCTTGTGCTGCTGAACGAGGGCAGCCTGGCCTATCACTGCGTAGACCTGTCGCAGTTTGCCAGCTTGCCCGATGCCAGTGCCATCAAAGCCTATCGCACATCTTCGACGGAAAACGTGAAGAGTGTGAATGACTTTACGCTCGACGGTTTCTCGCTGATGGTCAAGCTTCCCATGCAGAGTATCACCACGCTTGTGCTGCCCGTGGACGGCATTGCCGATGGACAGCTGTTTGAGGAAGACGCAGAATATATCATCGTGCCACGCCATAATCTTGCCACCGCCCTGACTGCCGCAGCCAACGGAGCGGTGACCATAGAGAACACCACCTATGGTGAGGGTCAGCGCTGGAGGCTCAGAGGGGTTGACGGCTCTCCTATCGATAACGAAGGCCCCTTCATCCTCGAAAATGCGCGTGGCCAGCGACTGACTTCTTTCAGGGCTTCGAACTCGTCAAAACTGACGGCACAAACCACAACATCTTCCGAACAGCAGTTCTATATAGATGCCATCGACCTGCCCTACTTCAAGATTTCCCCTTCGCGCTATCGCAGCTACGCCCTTGACCTCAGCAATGTCAACAACAATGCGGGTACCACGGTGTGTACCTGGCAGTATACCGCCGACACCGATACGCCGACCCATCGTCAGTGGATGCTTTGTCCCCTGCGTGGCCATGGTGATGACACAGGCATTGTCCAACTGGCAGAGAGGTCGCATCATCTGCAAAAATCCATCTGCCCTGATGGTGTCTATGATCTGGCAGGCCGGTGTGTGCTCAGGGGTACCGTCGGTGTGAATGCTTGGCGGCAGTTGCCTCGTGGCATCTATGTGGTATGCAGAAATGGAGAGAGGAGAATTATTCAGAAATGACCCCGTACTGGATGCGAGGTAAGTATTATGAGGTATTTCAAATTAGTTGACATACGAATAGCACAATAATTTGTGTGTAAATCGTTTGGCTGTCGCATTTTTTTGCGTAATTTTGCCCTCGTTAACAAGAATGCCTACTACCATAATCATAAAAGATGCACAACAAAAAGGGACAGATTCTACTTGGGATATTTATAATGCTGTTGGCGATATCGTGCCGGAGCAAGACAGAACAGATGGCAAAGCCGAAAACGGATGACAGCAGTCAGTTCGTGACGTTGACCGACGCCGTACCCGACGCCATTTTGGAAATCCGCTATTTCGGCACCTACAATTTTGTGGGTGAGCGTGTTGACGGTTACGAACAACCCGTTGCATTGCTTACTCGTCGTGCTGCCGACAGTCTCCGTGCCGTAAGCGATGACGTGAAGCGCCAGGGATACCGTTTGAAAATATATGATGCCTATCGTCCGCAGAAAGCTGTTGACCATTTTGTACGCTGGGCAAAGGAAGTGGATGACACACTGATGAAACGCTACTTCTACCCCGACCTCGACAAAAGTGTGCTGTTTGCTCAAGAATACATCATGGAGAAAAGCGGCCACACCCGTGGTTCAACAGTGGACCTGACACTTTTCGACATGACTACGGAAAAAGAACTCGACATGGGTGGCACGTTCGACTGGTTCGGACACGAGAGTCATCCTGACTTCGGAGGCAATCCTGAGACAGGTGATTATGCGACCAACGACAGTATCACTCCAGCACAATTTGCCAACCGCATGATGCTTCGCAATGCCATGATTCGACATGGTTTCAAGCCATTGGATACAGAGTGGTGGCATTTCACCTTGAAAGACGAACCTTTCCCCGACACCTATTTTACGTTTCCAGTCAAGCAATTATAGTTGGATTCTATCAATTTTGAATAACTAACATCTGAAGACATAATGATAAGCGAAAAATCTCGTCATTTCTTGCAGGCATCCGTTCTTGCACTCTCGAGTTTAGTGGTGTCTTTTGGCTTTACTTCCTGTGCTGAATTTGTCAGTATGCTGGTTGAAGATGCGATGACGGATGGGATCAATAGCACCAATCCATCGGGGAAATCGAAAAATAGATCTGGCATCAGCGATAAAGCACGCAAAAAACAAGAGGAACAGCTCAAGAAAGAAGGGAAATGCCTCACTTGCAAGGGAATGGGAAAAACACCCGACGGAAAAAACATATGTCCCACCTGCAATGGGACGGGGAAAAACTAGGTTAGGTTTGAGGTTTGAGGTTTTAGATTTGAGGTTTAATATTAGTATTTAGGCCTTAGACGCTGTATTTCGGTATTTCTGTATACCGATATTCCAGCATATCGAAATTTCTGTAACTTTTTACTCAAGTTTTGCATTTACTCCACTTATAGTGTCTATTCAGCGAATCTACTAATAAAGTAATGTTCGTCAGGATTTGCAATCCCGACGCATTGAATATCAGGATTTGCAATCCGAAAATCGCATTATAAATGCTTAACTGTGCCCTTATTGCATTTGCCGGTGCAAACATAGTAACTTATACTCCATGCAGGTGGATTGCAAATCCACCTGAGCGTATGAATCGCTGAGTTACCACTTATAGACTATGACTTGCAAGAGTAATGTCTAAACTCCCACACTCCTGAACTCCAAAACTCCTTTCAATTTTAAGTTGAATCATGTTTCTTATACTTTTGACCTTTGATGCCGTAAAAGTTCCTCTTGGGTTCGGTTGGGTGTGATATTATCGCAATATAAGTCATATTTCTAAGTTTTTTTTTGTGATTATTCGGGAAAATTCATATCTTTGTACTCAAATTGCAACAATCTACCTCATCAACTACTATTCAGAACAACATGCGAAACACACGTCAGCTACTTCTATTCACAATAGCGACCCTGTCGCTGCTGATGTCATGCAGCGACGAATATGACCTTATGTCATCCCGCCCGAAAGGTCAGCCCATCAATCTTTCGGGGCAGATATCCCAGGAAAATCTCACTCGTGCCAACGACTTTGGTTTCATCACCGGCGACAGGATGGGGGTCTATATCGTCGATTACGAGAATGGACAGCCAGGTCTTCCATCGACCGACAGCCGAGCCGCCAACATGCTCTACACTTTCGACGGCGATAACTACCGTTGGACATCGCCCACTCAAGTCTATTGGCGTGACGAGCAGACACCGGTCGATGTCTATGGCTACTATCCAGGAGTCAACTACATTGCCACCCCCACCGCCTACAATTTCGAGGTGCAAGCCGACCAGAGCAAGGAGGCCGCCAATGGCAACCTCTCGGGCTATGAGCAGAGCGACCTGCTGTGGGGCAAAGTGACAAAGGTAGCGCCCACCACCGACGTCATCAACGTGAAATTGCAGCACCGTCTCGCGGGCGTGCGCGTTCATTTAAATAAAGGTACAGGCCTTACCTCCACCGAGTGGGGAAAGTTGGAGCGCATCATCAGCGTCGACAACACCGTGCGCACCGCCACTGTCAACCTCGCCACCGGCACGTCGACGATGACTGGCAGCTACGACCGTCCTATCCTCATGGCTCCCCAGCAGAACGATGACTACCGCGCCGTGGTCATCCCCCAGACCGTCGGTTCGGGCAAGACGCTCATCAGCATCACTCTCGATGGCATCGCCTACAGCCACACCCTCACCCAGGCCATGAACTATCAGGCTGGAAAACTGCACAACTTCACCATCACCGTCAACAAGAATGAGCAGACCGGGCAGTACAGCATCAGCGTCAAGGACGACGGCATCACCCCTTGGCTCAACGACGAGTCGAGCCACAATTTCAGTGGCACAGCCTACGTCATCATCCATTGTCCGAAGATGGGCACCCTCAAGGAGTGCATCACCAAGGCAGGATATGACTACAAGACCATGCAGAACCTCAAGGTGACGGGCGAACTGACGGATGACGACTTCACACTGCTGCGTGAGGAGATGCCGGAACTCAAGCACCTCAATTTGCACGATGCGAAGATGAAGCACATGTTGGTATATGATGGTTATTGGGACTATTACAACCATGAGCATGATGGCTTTGATGATGACGTGATGGGAATTTTGAGTCACAACAAGTCCATCCGTTCCTTGGTGCTTCCTTCCCAACTCAAGCGTATTCCTAACAATATGCTGATGAATACACGGTTAATGTATTCCACCCTTAATATCCCCGAAGGTGTCACCTACATTGGCGTAAACGCATTCTCCTACACTGGTGAAGAGAACGGTGTGGAACTGATTTTGCCCTCAACACTCGACTCCATTGAAGTATCTGCTTTTCACAACTGCGCTTATAAATGTGAACTCCAACTCACCGACAATATCAAATATGTGGGTAATGGCGCTTTTGAGGGCACGCCCAATTTCCATGGTGTGTTCCACATTCCCTCCCATCTTACAGAACTCAATGGATCATTCAGCGGACTTGGTGGTGTTGGTACTTTTAGTGGCGAGATAGAAATACCTCAGGGCATTTCTTATGTCTCAGGACTCAATGTAGGTTTTGACCATCGTGTGGCCATCACCCTCCCCCCAGGCGTCAAGGAAATCGGTGAGGGATGGCCGGCAAGATTGTCAGCACTTCATTTCAACGATGATTTGGAGCGCATCAGCGGCAGGGGAAACTTCGGAGATCACAGTCTGCCTTTTTCCATCACACTGCCACCAAGCCTGTTGAGCATTTCCTTTCGTGCTTTCCTTAACAGCGGCATCGAGGGAGAATTGGTCATACCAGAAAACTGTCTGGAAATAGGAGAGGGTGCTTTTGCCGTAAATCCCATCACCAAAGTGACATTGCCATCACGCTTGGAAATCATCCCCGATGAACTGTTTGTGGAAACGCAAATCAGTTCAATCACCATTCCTAAATATGTAGAAATCATTGGAAACCGTGCTTTTGCCTCTTGTCCATATCTACAAACCGTCATTTCGCTCAATCCTGACCCTCCCAAATTGGGAAACGAAGTCTTCAGAAACGTTTTCTTCGACAAGTGCATCCTTGAAGTGCCCGAGCAGAGCGTGGAGAGCTACCGCCATGCTGACGGTTGGAAGGACTTCAAGAATATCACCGCTTATCATGAGTTAGCCTTCAACGTGCCCGAGATTGTCTGTTTGGACAATGGGACGACCCGCCAGGGCGTTATCCGTGCCGAAGGAGCCTGGGAGTTGGCCGAGTGTCCTTCTTGGGTGACGGTGTCACCCTCGTCGGGCAACGGCAAGACCGAACTCACCGTCACCGTAAAGAGCCAGAGCGGTGGGAGCACACGTGAGGGCAACATCGTGTTCAGCCTCAAGGGCAAGAACTACACCACCTACACCACTGTTCGGCAAGTGGCTGCCAGCGTGAAAGAAGACCAGACCGTCACCTTGCAGAAAGCCTCTGCAGGAGGCACCGCCATCCCCATCTTCATCGTGGGTGAAGGCTATGGAGCCGACGACATTGCTTCCGGCCAATACCTTACCGACATGAAGGAACAGATGGAGCATCTGTTCTCCACCGAGCCCTTCAAGACCTACCGCAACTACTTCACCGTCTCCACGGCATACGCCTGTTCACCTGAGGCTGGTATCAACGGACTTACCAAGTTTGGCGGCAGCGATAATGCTGTGTGGGACTACGCCCAGGCCCATGGCACCGCCGTCACGTCGCAAGAGCGTACCACCATCCTCGTGCTCAACAAGGCCAGTGCCTACGACGACCACACCAACCTCCGCGACAACGGCCTCAGCATCAGTTGGATGGGCAAGACCACCGATGTCTATCCCTACGACCAGCGTGGTGCCGTGCTCCACCATTTGGGAGGCCGAGGCTTCGGCAAACTCGGCCCCGAGTACGTCAACCACTTCACCTTCATGAAGGCCTGTGGCTGTCCGGGGTGCAACATGACCAACGAGTACAACTGGGCACGTAGCAAGGGTTGGTGGCAGAACGTGTCCACCTCGCCCAAGATAGCCGAACTGCCGTGGCAGCACCTTATCTACGACGAGCGCTACGCCCAGTTGGTGGATGTCTATGAGGGCGCACTCAACCATTCGCGCAACACCTATCGTTCGGAGAACCAGAGCGTGATGGGTGCTGCACATGTCTATTACTACAACACCATCAGCCGCGAGTACATCGTGCGCCGCATCATGCAGTTGGCGGGTAAGACCTTCTCACTCAATGACTTCTTTGCCAAGGACAAAATAGAATTGCCACAGGAATGAAAACATACCGATATATCACACATTTGGCGGTCATAGTCTTTGCAGGACTGCTGCAGACCGCCTGCCACGAGGAAGACTTGGCTCGCCCCGATGCCATGGGCGATGCCATCGTGCTGCGTGGGGAGATAGAACAGCAATATGCCACCCGTGCCAGTGATGGCGGTTTCTCCGACGGCGATGAGATTGGCGTGTTCATTGTCAACTATGAGGATGGTCAGTCCCCCACCCTACACCCCACAGGCAACCATGCCGACAACGTGCGCTTCACTTATAAAGAGGCAGAGGGCACCTGGACGGGCAGTTACCAACTCTACTGGAAAGACAAGACCACACCGGTGGACGCCTACGGCTACTATCCTTTCGATGCCAACCTGCAAAGCACGCAGGCCTACCCCTTCAACGTGCAGCGCAACCAGCGCGACCGTCTCACCACGGGGCGCAAGCTCTCGGGCTATGAGGCCAGCGACTTCCTCTGGGCGAAGAAAGAGAATGTGGTGCCCACGGCAGCCGCCATCACGCTGCGCCACCACCATATCATGGCAGGCATCAAGGTGACGCTCGTGGAAGGCGAGGGCTTCGATGAGGATGAATGGGACGACATCACCAAGAGTGTCCTCGTGGAGAGCACCATCCTCAAGGGCACCATCAACTTGCAGACCGGCAAGGCATTGCCCGACGGCACCACCACGACCTCCATCATTCCCCAGCAACAGGGTGAGGAATACCGCGCCGTGGTCATCCCTCAGACGGTGGCCGCCTCGAAGTCCCTCTTCACTGTCACCATCGATAACAAGAGCTACCCCTTCGCCCGTAATGAGGCCATGACCTATTACCCTGGCAAGCTCCATCAGTTCACGCTGAGCGTGCAGAAAAGCCTCGAGACCGGCGACTATATCCTCTCGCTCATCAGCGAGGCCATCACCCCCTGGGAGAACGACCCCCTCTCACACGACGGGTCGGCCCGTGAATATGTCACCGTGCATGTGGAGGAAGGCGAATATATCGGCGATGTCATCCAGCGCATGGGCATCGACCCAGGTGAGATTGTCAACCTCAAACTCACAGGCACGCTCAAAGGAGGAGGGCAGTTTGATTACATCCACAAAAATATGCCCTATTTAGAGGCAGTCCACATGAAAGATTTGAGAACAAAAGAGATGCCGACCCTTCGTTGGGAAAGTGGATGGGGAGAGATACCTTATGGGGTGAAAGAGTATAACGATGACTACTTGCCCAGGAGCGCCTTTTCCTGTATGTATTATTTGTCGCATGTGGTATGGCCCGACAGCTTGAAAGGCATTAGCGAAAGATGTTTTCACGCAACCAATCTGCAAGGCTCACTCATCCTTCCGGAAGGTTTGAAGTATATCGGTGGTGATGCCTTCACAGGCGAGAGTGGTTTTTATGACTCACAGACCCTTGCTCTCACAGGGGATCTCTATATCCCTTCCACCGTAGAATATATCGGCGATAGAGCCTTTTATAGAGCAGCCTTCAACTGCGACTTGGTGTTGCCTGAGCGGATGATCTATCTTGGAAGCGGTGCTTTTGGAGATTGTCCCTTCCTTACTGGGCAGGTTCATATCCCTGACGGGCTCGACGTGCTCAACGGTAGTTTTCCCGACAACATGACCGCCAAGGTGGTCAACGTTCCACAGGGCGTTAAGGTGGTCAACGGCATCGGTGGCCAGGTCATGTCGTTGATACTACCAGAGGGGGTTACCGAGATCAACGCGCTCTACCCCGGTTCCTCGCAACCCTGGGGGCCACTCACAGGTCCCCGGAAAGCCCTTAGGCACGTCAACGTGCCTTCCACAGTGAAGCAGTTGGGTGAATGGGCCTTTGCCGGCACCAACATCTCGCATATTCAGCTGCCGGACGGTCTTGAGGTCATCCCATACTATGCTTTCGGCCAGTGCGATCTGCAGGACACGCTGACCCTCCCGTCCTCCATCTTGCAGATTCACGATATGGCTTTCTATGCCAACGGCAAACTGTCGGCATTGGTGCTGCCCGCCAAGTTGGAGCAAATCGATGGTTTCGCCTTTGCTGGCTGTAGCTCGCTTTACTATATTTACTCGCCCAACCCCGAGCCACCCAGACTTTCTGGCCGTGCCTTCGACGGTGTGGAGA
>CAMHEL010000170.1 GCA_946184125.1 uncultured Prevotellaceae bacterium | reverse complement strand
TGAGTTTTTCCGAAGTCTCGTTGAGTTTTTCCGAAGTCTCGTTGAGTTTTTCCGAAGTCTCACTGAGTTGTGCGGTTCTCTCAGCCAATTGTTTGTCTTTCATCATAAGAGCAGTGTCCTTTTTCTCGATGATGGAGAAATATTCGTCTTCAACGTTCATGTTGTGTCTGACTTCTGGATCGGCCGCTGCTGCCACAAGTCGATGGACGATATGCATCATTTCTTCATCATCTCTATAGTTGTTCTCGTCAATGCAGAGCATCTGTTGGTTGTTCTCGCTCTTTTGCGATTGGTCGAAAAGACTCAGTACTTTGTCGAGCCGATTGTTGACACGACCGCGAAGGCGAGGGATTTGCACGATGATGCTGTCGTGTGTCAGACTATCAAGAAAGGGGTTGGGGATTCCCTTGATCACCAGATTACCGTTATAGTCGAAAGCATGATGGTGCACATAAAGAACAGGTTCCTCCACATCTCCAACTTTGTGTCCAAGAATATAGACTGCCACCATTGGCAGGGCATAGCCCTCTTTGCTTTCGGAGTCGATATTATTGGGATTGGAGTATTGAACCCCTAAGTATTGCCGGAATCGAAGCGTCTCGGTGTCCACCCAGGTTTTTTGCACCTCGATGAGGATGAGGTGAAGTGAACCGTCGGTTTCTTTGATGGTGGCCGCGAAGTCAATGCGGAATATGGATAGGTTGTCGCGTATGACATTGGAATACTCATGAGGTCTAACCTCGATGTCTACCACGTCTTTTTTTAGCAGCGCCGAAAGGATGGTCTTGGCGATGCGCATGTCTTCCATTAGGTATTTGAAGACGATGTCGTAAAGGGGATTGGCTACATACATGGCGGTTGTTTTTTGTGCTGCAAATATAGCAAAAGCGAGTGACAATACAAAATAATACAGTCGTTTTTTTGTTATTCTCCCGCATAATAGTATCTTTGTACGACCAAAAGAAATGAAGATGAAAAAGAACAGAATTACAGAATTGTTTGGCATAGAATATCCCATCATTCAGGGGGGGATGGTATGGATTAGTGGTTGGCGTCTTGCTTCAGCAGTGAGCAATGCCGGCGGCCTGGGATTGTTGGGTGCCGGCTCGATGCATCCCGAGACGCTGGTGGAGCATATACACAAGATGCGTGAGGCCACCGACAAACCCTGGGGAGTTAATGTGCCGCTGATGTATCCCGAGATTGACCGCCTGGTGGACATCCTCATCGAGGAGGGCGTGAAAAACGTGTTCACCTCTGCGGGAAGCCCGAAAAAGTTCACACAGCGTTTTCATGATGCTGGCATGAAGGTGGCTCATGTGGTGTCGAGCTCGAAATTCGCAAGAAAATGCGAGGATGCCGGCGTCGATGCCGTTGTGGCTGAGGGCTTTGAGGCAGGAGGGCACAACGGTCGCGAGGAGACCACCACGCTCACGCTCATCCCACAGGTGAGGCGGGCCACCTCGTTGCCGCTCATCGCTGCCGGTGGCATTGCCTCGGGCGAAGCCATCCTTGCCACCATGGCTCTGGGGGCCGAGGGCGTGCAGATTGGCACTCTCTTCGCCCTGACACAGGAGAGCAGCGCATCCGATGCCTTCAAGACGCGGTGCACCCAACTTGAGGAAGGCGACACCATGCTCGCTCTGAAACTCATCTCACCCACCAGACTGGTGAAAAACGACCTCTACGGCCGTATCGCACAAGCAGAACGGGAGGGCACCACTGCCGAAGCGTTAAGGGAGATTTTAGGGAAGGCTGCCACCAAGAGGGGTATCTTCGAGGGAGACGTCGACGGCGGCGAACTTGAAATCGGACAAATCGCTTCGGCCATCAAACAGGTGAGACCCGTGAAGGAGGTGATGGCTGACTTGGTGAGGGATTTTGAGGCTGCCAAGCAAAAGGTGGCGGAGTGCTGAATGACGGATGGGAAACCGAAAGCCACGAGGCGTGCTATGACGTCAGGGCTTTCATCCATTTCCCGCGGAAAAGACGTATCGAGAGGAGGATTCCCCTGAAGGTCAGTTCGATGGCCATGGCTGTCCATACACCTACCAGCCCATAATGGATGGAGAGGTAATAGGCCAGCGTGAGGCGGACAAACCACATGCTGCACAGGCTGATGATGGCCGGGCGCAGCGTGTCGCCGGCTCCCACGCAGACACATACCGCCACAATGGAGGCGGCGAACATCGGTTCGGCGAATGCCTCGATGCGAAGACAATGGGCACCCAACTGCTTGATTTCCTCGACGGGGGTCATCAGCCCCATCATCTCGGGGGCGAAGACATACATCACTGCGCCCATGACCGCCATGACGGCCATGCCGCTGTAGAGGGTCATGCGTGCGAAGTTGCGGCAGAGGTCGCTTCTGCCAGCTCCGAGGCTTTGGCCGATGAGGGTGGTGGCTGCCTCGCCGATGCCGTAGCCGGGCATGTAGCACAGGCTCTCGGCGGTGATACCCAGTGTGTTGGCGGCAATGGCAATGGTGCCCAGAGGCGCCACAATCATGGTGCTCACAATCTGAGCGCCACTCATCAAAACCGACTGTGCCGCCATGGGAAGTCCGATTTTCATCGCATTATGGAGATAGGCGCCCACCCATTGGAAATGCTCGCCCACACGATGCAGAGAGAGTATCTTGTTGCGGAAAATGGCGATATAGGCCTGAACACTGCCGCAGATGACGATGGACAGGGCTGTACCTATGGCCGCTCCCATCACGCCTAAGCCGGCAAGGAAAATGAAGAAATAGTTGAACACCACATCGAGCACGCACATGCTGATGCTGATGATGCTTGGCGTACGCATGTTGCCGGAGCATTTCAGCATCGCACCCGAGAGACTGTAGAGCTGGAAAAAGGGCCCGGCAAGCGAGAATATCAGAAAGTAGAGCGAGGCATCGTGGGCAATGTCTGCTCCTCCGCCGAGCCAGTAGGGCAGGGGCTTGGCTATAAGCACCGCAGCCAGCATCATGACGGTGCTCAGCACGGTCGTTACAATGAGGCCGTGACGGAACACGGCACGGGCACGGGCAAAGTCGTTGGCACCGATGAAATGTGCCACCTGCACCGAGAAACCCATCGAAGCGGCTCCTGTCATGCTTCCGAAAAGCCACGTCGAAGTCTCTACCAGTCCGCATGCCGCCGAGGCCTCGGCTCCAAGATGACCTACCATCGCCTGGTCGATGAAAAACATCACCACGCTGGTGATTTGAGCCAATATGGAGGGTATGCTCAACTGGATAATCAAGTTGAGTTTCTCGCTGCTTGTCAGGGACTTACCTGAGCGTATATACCCCAGCAGCTCATCACTTCCTGCAGAAAACACCCTCATAAGTGTGCGAAGTTAATGTAATTTTTGCACTCCAACAAGTATTTTGGCAAAAAACGGGCGGAGAACGGCTTCTTTACCGTCTCCGCCCGCATCGTGTATTCTTATGAATGAAATTCAATCTAAAATGTCCGAGAGTTATTTCTTCTCTATTGTGTTCTCGAACAGAAATCCTGATGCAATCATTACTGCAAATGCCAATAAAATTGTCATGTTCATCTTTTTACCCTTTCTAATACTTTAAGTTATACTTTCGCGGCTGCCTCACGGCATGAGCGGTTACCTGAATTCAATTGGTGCACCATGACCATACATGTTCAATGCTGCTTCTCGCATACATCTGTGCTACCCTTGTTGCAATCTTTTTCCTTAAAACTAATGCCTCTTTCTTTATTTCTATCTTTCTCTTTTCTCTTTGTTGAGATAACCTTTTACTTTACTCTTTCTTTCAACCTTTAATCAAATGTTTCTAATACCTTATTTACCTTTCTAAACAACCTCTTCACCTTTAGCTAATGGGGTGTGCTGATCTTTAATCTGTGCTGACCTTTTTTCCTTTTGACGATGCAAAGGTACGACTGTTTGCGCACACAGCCAAGCTTTTTGGCCACTTTTTGGCATAATGAGCCCGATTCTTGACCTAAGTCAAAATGACGGCAGACATCAAAAAAGCGAGGAAAACATACCGTCTCATGGTGCCTCCTTATTTATATGGCCAGCATCATTTTCCTTGAAAAACTTGCCGACGTCGGAAAAATGTTCGTACCTTTGTGGCTGAGCATAGGATTTGGTAAGCTGGTAAGTAGGTGATTAAAAATAGATGATAGGTTCTTATGGTTTTTTACGTCATTACAATAACTAATCCTATTTTGCGGAACTTGATGAAAAATTCCATTCGATGAAAAGACTAACTGTAGCATTATTAGCTGTTCTTGCGGCAATATTCACAACTCATGGGCAGACATCAGAACAAATTGTGCCTGCCGACACTGCTATTCGTCAGGGCGTTCTGCCTAATGGCATGACGTACTATGTACGTAAGGCAGTGAGCAAAAAGCATATCGGTGAGTTCCGACTGATACAGCGGACGGGGTCTCTGGTTGAGAATGACACAGAATTGGGTATGGCGCATTTTCTTGAACACATGATGTTTAAGGGCACGAAGCATTATCCTGGCAACACGATCATCGACTTCCTGCGCAGCATCGGGGTGGCATTTGGCCCTGATGTTAATGCACGTACATCATTCGAGAACACTCAGTATATCCTTTCTGCTGTACCACTTACGGGGGAAAGTCGCATCGACAGTTGTCTGATGATCCTGCGCGACTGGAGTGCCGATGCCATCATCGATGGTGCTGCACTTGATGCTGAGCGCAACGTTATAGTGGAGGAATGGCGCGCGCGTTCTGTGAGCGATGATGGAGTGAAGTTATTTAAGGAGATTAATGCAGGCACGCGGTATGCTGAGCGCCTTCCTATCGGTAGCATGGATGTTATCAACACATGCACCATGGAGCAGATGCGTGCTTTCTACAAACGATGGTATCAGCCTCAGAACCAGTGCGTCATTGCATGCGGTGACTTCAATCCCGACCTTATGGTAAGGAAAATAGAAAACTTTTCGGCGACCTGAAGAAGGGAAGCACAATGGTGCCGGAGTACAATCTGCTTACAGCGAAAGAGCAGCCATTCGTCGCAGTATCACAGAGCAAACTGGTTCCAATGGCTGTTGTCCAATTAGCTTCTCTTTTCCCTTCCATGCCGCAGAGTGAGATGCACAAGGTGGCATTCTTCAAACAAAGTGAGATAAACAATATCGTGATACAGATATTGCAGTCGCGCATGGATAAGTTGAAGAGTGATAATCCACAGGTAATCATGGCTAATGTCTCTCAGGTGAGACCCATCGACAGCTATAGCATCAAAGCCAATCAGGCGGCTGTATTGCTCATCACAGCCACAACGGATTGGCGCGAGATTCTCAAGAAAGCGTTGATAGAGGTGCAGAAGATGAAACAGATAGGTGTTACTGACGCAGAGCTTTCGAAGTACATCTCATACAAGGACAGTTCTGATTTCCGTGCCAATGAGGACACCACCGTCATAGAATGGAATGATACCATCTACGGTGGCAAATCTGATGCAGTGGATGCCAAGGGTGCCGCAGAAAACTGCATAGAGCATTATCTAAAGGGCACCATTGCCATTTCGCCTATGGTGCGGGTGATCCTCGACTCATACAACCGCCGGCACATCTCCCGAAGCATGGTGCAGGCCGCCGCACAGACGATGTTTGACAAGACACGCTGTTCTTTAACCACTACATTCCCAGAGAACAATGATTCTGCATTGCCAACAAAAGAGGAAGTGCTTGCTTTATGGAATGAGGTGGAAGCAATGGAGTTTGCTACGGACACGATATCCTCTGCTAATGAAAAGAAGGAGAATGAGAAGAAGCAATTCGACATCAACCCCCAGCCGGGTAAGGTCGTAAAGAAAAAAGTGCTTGAATACGACAAGTCATTCACCGAATACACCTTGTCGAACGGTGTGAAGGTGGTGCTGAACAACAAGCCCGACAGCAACATCATTCAGACGGTGGTACGCCTGTTTGTAAAAGGTGGCGAAACATTACTTGATAACGACGAGGTGATTTACTCCGAGCACCTGAAAAAGGCTGTTCGCAACTATAATGAATATGAGCAGCCTGTATCCATGATTAATGTGAATCCTACGGAGACGCTGTATGATGCGCAGGCTGATAGCACTCAGGTGGAGAACATGTTCAAGTCATTGCACGTAAGACTCACCACGACGGACATTGACACTGTGGAATACAACAAACAGTCAGCACAGGCACGTATGGCTGTTGAGATGCAGATGTTACCACTGATGAAAGCCGTCATAGAAATGATGTCGTATCCGTACGCTTCTGATGAGCGTACGAAGATGCCGACTAAGGAGGAGGTCGAAGCGATGAGCATCGGTAAGATGAAGGAAATCCTTGCTCGGCTGCACTCAAACTACAACGGCATGGTGGCGGTTGTCCAGACCGACAGGAATCCTGCTATGGTTCTTCCACTGATAGAGAAGTATCTTGGCAGCCTGCCTTCAAAGAAAGATGCCGTAGAACGTATTGACCGCATGGAGCAACACTATCGCACGAACGATACCATTACCGTACGGAATGTTGACGGAAATACGCCGAAAGCAGACTGCACCATGCTGCTGGCATGGGAGAAAGGTCTGACATATGATGCTTCACATCAAGCACACATGGATGCCCTGTGTGGTGTACTGAGCGAGGCTCTAATCAACCGCATCCGCATTCAGCACAGCGACATCTATAGCATTGCCGTTCTGCCGAAATTTACCCAGCACCCATGTCCTCAGATGCTCTTTACCTTCTCGTTTATATGCAATCCTGAGAAGGAAGCTGCCATCCGTAATGACATTAAGCAGATACTCAAGGAGATGTCCTCAGAAGGCATAGCAGAGCAGTTGCTTGAGAACTTCAAAAGCGTGAAGAGAAAAAACCGCAAAGGACCTTCGCTAAACAAAGGCAAGGGGGTTAATGACATCTGCGAGTACTTCATACACGACGGTATAGTGGTAGATACCAACGACCTCGCCATATACGACGCCATCACCGTGGAGTCGCTGAAGGATTTCCTTAACCGGATGCTTACCAACGGACATATCTACGAGTATATCTTGAAAACTGTGAAATAGTTGAAGAATACATCATAAAAAATGCGGCGAATGTTTTGTCAACACAATTTAAAGTGCTATCTTTGCAATCAGTTATATAACCACTTATTTATTTCATTAAATCGATTATGGTAAGTTACAAAAGTTTAGGTCTTGTCAACACCCGTGAGATGTTTGCAAGAGCCATCAATGGCGGTTATGCCATCCCCGCATTCAACTTCAACAACATGGAGCAGCTTCAGGCCATCATCAAGGCTTCTGCCGACCTCAAGTCGCCCGTCATCCTTCAGGTGTCGAAAGGTGCCCGCAACTATGCCAACCAGACCCTGCTTCAGTATATGGCACAGGGCGCTGTGGAGTATGCCAAGGAGCTTGGCTGCAAGCATCCTGAGGTGGTGCTGCATCTTGACCATGGTGACAGCTTCGAAACATGCAAAAGCTGCATCGACATGGGATTCTCGTCGGTGATGATCGACGGCTCAGCTCTCCCATACGAGGAAAACATCGCCCTCACAAAGAAGGTGGTCGACTATGCACACCAGTTCGATGTCACCGTCGAAGGTGAGCTCGGCGTGCTCGCAGGAGTAGAGGATGAGGTGGTTGCCGAGGAAAGCCACTACACCAAGCCCGAGGAAGTCATCGACTTCGTCAGCCGCACAGGTGTCGACTCCCTCGCCATCTCTATCGGCACATCGCATGGCGCTTATAAGTTCAAGCCCGAGCAGTGCACACGTGACCCGAAGACCGGACGCCTTGTGCCCCCGCCACTGGCTTTCGACGTGCTCGACGCCATCATGGTGCAGCTCCCCGGCTTCCCCATCGTGCTCCATGGCTCATCGTCGGTGCCCCAGGAGTATGTTGACATCATCAATCAGTATGGTGGCAAACTTCCCGATGCCGTTGGCATCCCCGAGGAGCAGCTCCGCAAGGCCTCAAAGAGTGCCGTCTGCAAGATTAACATCGACTCCGACTCTCGTCTCGCATTCACCGCTGCAGTGCGCAAGACGCTTGCTGAGAAGCCAGGTGAGTTCGATCCGAGAAAATACTGTGGACCGGCTCGCGACGAGATGACCAAGATGTACAAGCACAAGATTGTCGAAGTGCTTGGCTCCGACGGCAAACTCGCAGAAATCGACTAATCACAACCTCATGACAGAAATCCTCCTCTATAGCAGAGGGGGATTTTTGTCTTCTTTATTCAAACCTATCCATCATTTATTTCACTATTCATCTCCATGAAAATAATACTTTCGCTGCTTCTTTCGCTGTTTTCCCTGTGTGTTTCCGCTCAGGACCCGTTCTTCTATATCTTCCTCTGTTTCGGCCAGTCGAATATGGTGGGACAAGGTGTTATCACCGATGCCGACAAAAAGCCCGATGACGGCTTCCTCAGCCTGTCGACTGTCGATGGTCCCGATGGGAGAAAGGTTGGACAGTGGCGAGTAGCCGTGCCACCACTATGCCGTGCGGAGACAGGAATGTCGCTTGTCGATTACTTTGGGCGCACCATGCGCCTCAACCTTCATGGTAAGGTGAGAATCGGCGTGGTGTATGTGGCCGTTGACGGCTGCGCTATCGACCTTTTCGACAAAGACACAAGCAAGCAGTATATCGACTCCATCAAGGCCGACTGGATGCGCAATGAGGTGGCTGCCTACGGCAACGACCCCTATGGGCGCCTCGTCGAAATCGCACGACTGGCTCAGAAAGAAGGCGTCATCAGAGGCATACTCTTGCACCAGGGCGAAACGGATGCCTACAATGACAGATGGCTGCAGAAAGTGAAGAAAATTTACGGCGACTTGATGACTGACCTGAACCTCAATCCGAAAAAAGTGCCACTTGTGGCAGGAGAGGTCGTGAACGAGGACCAGCATGGCATCTGCTCTGGTGCCAACACTATCATCGACCGCTTGCCGGAAGTCTTGCCCAACGCTTATGTGGTGTCTTCGAGAGGTTGCGAGGCTGGCCCCGACAAACTGCATTTCACCTCAAAAGGATATGAGTTGCTGGGCACTCGCTATGCACTCAAGATGCTGCAGACAATGGGCTTCGAAATCAGCGACGGGGAGAGCACCGTGGAAACCATCGCCACTACAGGACATATCGAGCCTATCGACGTCGATGGACAGCTTGATGATAAAGGCATCTATCATGCTACTGCCACAATGCCCATCCAGCGCATCGACTATGTGAGTTATTCAGGAAAGGTGCTCAGCAGCATCGACGCGAAGGGTGCCACCACTATCGATGTCAATACACGCCTCTATCCCGATGAGAAACGCCTCGTCATCGTGTTCTATGCAGAAAACCGCTCCTCGACATCAATAGAGATAACTCGATGAAAGAGAGTTTGGGAGATTGGGAGATTAGGAGTATAGGAGTTTTAGGAGTTTAGAAGGGAGTTTTAGGAGTTTAGAAGGGAGTTTTAGGAGTTTAGGAGTTTAGACATTACTTTTGAGGCTTCGGGACAATGACCTCGTCTAAAGTCTAA
>CAMHEL010000169.1 GCA_946184125.1 uncultured Prevotellaceae bacterium | reverse complement strand
TTAGACTTTAGACGAGGTCATTGTCCCGAAGCCTCAAAAGTAATGTCTAAACTCCCAAACTCCTAAACTCCTAAACTCCCTTCTAAACTCCTAAACTCCCTTCTAAACTCCTAAACTCCCTTCTAAACTCCTAAAACTCCCTTCTAAACTCCTAAAACTCCTATACTCCTAATCTCCCAATCTCCCAAACTCTCTTTCATCGAGTTATCTCTATTGATGTCGAGGAGCGGTTTTCTGCATAGAACACGATGACGAGGCGTTTCTCATCGGGATAGAGGCGTGTATTGACATCGATAGTGGTGGCACCCTTCGCGTCGATGCTGCTGAGCACCTTTCCTGAATAACTCACATAGTCGATGCGCTGGATGGGCATTGTGGCAGTAGCATGATAGATGCCTTTATCATCAAGCTGTCCATCGACGTCGATAGGCTCGATATGTCCTGTAGTGGCGATGGTTTCCACGGTGCTCTCCCCGTCGCTGATTTCGAAGCCCATTGTCTGCAGCATCTTGAGTGCATAGCGAGTGCCCAGCAACTCATATCCTTTTGAGGTGAAATGCAGTTTGTCGGGGCCAGCCTCGCAACCTCTCGAAGACACCACATAAGCGTTGGGCAAGACTTCCGGCAAGCGGTCGATGATAGTGTTGGCACCAGAGCAGATGCCATGCTGGTCCTCGTTCACGACCTCTCCTGCCACAAGTGGCACTTTTTTCGGATTGAGGTTCAGGTCAGTCATCAAGTCGCCGTAAATTTTCTTCACTTTCTGCAGCCATCTGTCATTGTAGGCATCCGTTTCGCCCTGGTGCAAGAGTATGCCTCTGATGACGCCTTCTTTCTGAGCCAGTCGTGCGATTTCGACGAGGCGCCCATAGGGGTCGTTGCCGTAGGCAGCCACCTCATTGCGCATCCAGTCGGCCTTGATGGAGTCGATATACTGCTTGCTTGTGTCTTTGTCGAAAAGGTCGATAGCGCAGCCGTCAACGGCCACATACACCACGCCGATTCTCACCTTACCATGAAGGTTGAGGCGCATGGTGCGCCCAAAGTAATCGACAAGCGACATTCCTGTCTCCGCACGGCATAGTGGTGGCACGGCTACTCGCCACTGTCCAACCTTTCTCCCATCGGGACCATCGACAGTCGACAGGCTGAGGAAGCCGTCATCGGGCTTTTTGTCGGCATCGGTGATAACACCTTGTCCCACCATATTCGACTGGCCGAAACAGAGGAAGATATAGAAGAACGGGTCCTGAGCGGAAACACACAGGGAAAACAGCGAAAGAAGCAGCGAAAGTATTATTTTCATGGAGATGAATAGTGAAATAAATGATGGATAGGTTTGAATAAAGAAGACAAAAATCCCCCTCTGCTATAGAGGAGGATTTCTGTCATGAGGTTGTGATTAGTCGATTTCTGCGAGTTTGCCGTCGGAGCCAAGCACTTCGACAATCTTGTGCTTGTACATCTTGGTCATCTCGTCGCGAGCCGGTCCACAGTATTTTCTCGGATCGAACTCACCTGGCTTCTCAGCAAGCGTCTTGCGCACTGCAGCGGTGAATGCGAGACGAGAGTCGGAGTCGATGTTAATCTTGCAGACGGCACTCTTTGAGGCCTTGCGGAGCTGCTCCTCGGGGATGCCAACGGCATCGGGAAGTTTGCCACCATACTGATTGATGATGTCAACATACTCCTGGGGCACCGACGATGAGCCATGGAGCACGATGGGGAAGCCGGGGAGCTGCACCATGATGGCGTCGAGCACGTCGAAAGCCAGTGGCGGGGGCACAAGGCGTCCGGTCTTCGGGTCACGTGTGCACTGCTCGGGCTTGAACTTATAAGCGCCATGCGATGTGCCGATAGAGATGGCGAGGGAGTCGACACCTGTGCGGCTGACGAAGTCGATGACTTCCTCGGGCTTGGTGTAGTGGCTTTCCTCGGCAACCACCTCATCCTCTACTCCTGCGAGCACGCCGAGCTCACCTTCGACGGTGACATCGAACTGGTGTGCATAGTCGACCACCTTCTTTGTGAGGGCGATGTTTTCCTCGTATGGGAGAGCTGAGCCGTCGATCATCACCGACGAGAATCCCATGTCGATGCAGCTTTTGCATGTTTCGAAGCTGTCACCATGGTCAAGATGCAGCACCACCTCAGGATGCTTGCAGCCAAGCTCCTTGGCATACTCCACAGCGCCCTGTGCCATATACTGAAGCAGGGTCTGGTTGGCATAGTTGCGGGCACCTTTCGACACCTGAAGGATGACGGGCGACTTGAGGTCGGCAGAAGCCTTGATGATGGCCTGAAGCTGCTCCATGTTGTTGAAGTTGAATGCGGGGATGGCATAACCGCCATTGATGGCTCTTGCAAACATCTCACGGGTGTTGACAAGACCTAAACTTTTGTAACTTACCATAATCGATTTAATGAAATAAATAAGTGGTTATATAACTGATTGCAAAGATAGCACTTTAAATTGTGTTGACAAAACATTCGCCGCATTTTTTATGATGTATTCTTCAACTATTTCACAGTTTTCAAGATATACTCGTAGATATGTCCGTTGGTAAGCATCCGGTTAAGGAAATCCTTCAGCGACTCCACGGTGATGGCGTCGTATATGGCGAGGTCGTTGGTATCTACCACTATACCGTCGTGTATGAAGTACTCGCAGATGTCATTAACCCCCTTGCCTTTGTTTAGCGAAGGTCCTTTGCGGTTTTTTCTCTTCACGCTTTTGAAGTTCTCAAGCAACTGCTCTGCTATGCCTTCTGAGGACATCTCCTTGAGTATCTGCTTAATGTCATTACGGATGGCAGCTTCCTTCTCAGGATTGCATATAAACGAGAAGGTAAAGAGCATCTGAGGACATGGGTGCTGGGTAAATTTCGGCAGAACGGCAATGCTATAGATGTCGCTGTGCTGAATGCGGATGCGGTTGATTAGAGCCTCGCTCAGTACACCACACAGGGCATCCATGTGTGCTTGATGTGAAGCATCATATGTCAGACCTTTCTCCCATGCCAGCAGCATGGTGCAGTCTGCTTTCGGCGTATTTCCGTCAACATTCCGTACGGTAATGGTATCGTTCGTGCGATAGTGTTGCTCCATGCGGTCAATACGTTCTACGGCATCTTTCTTTGAAGGCAGGCTGCCAAGATACTTCTCTATCAGTGGAAGAACCATAGCAGGATTCCTGTCGGTCTGGACAACCGCCACCATGCCGTTGTAGTTTGAGTGCAGCCGAGCAAGGATTTCCTTCATCTTACCGATGCTCATCGCTTCGACCTCCTCCTTAGTCGGCATCTTCGTACGCTCATCAGAAGCGTACGGATACGACATCATTTCTATGACGGCTTTCATCAGTGGTAACATCTGCATCTCAACAGCCATACGTGCCTGTGCTGACTGTTTGTTGTATTCCACAGTGTCAATGTCCGTCGTGGTGAGTCTTACGTGCAATGACTTGAACATGTTCTCCACCTGAGTGCTATCAGCCTGCGCATCATACAGCGTCTCCGTAGGATTCACATTAATCATGGATACAGGCTGCTCATATTCATTATAGTTGCGAACAGCCTTTTTCAGGTGCTCGGAGTAAATCACCTCGTCGTTATCAAGTAATGTTTCGCCACCTTTTACAAACAGGCGTACCACCGTCTGAATGATGTTGCTGTCGGGCTTGTTGTTCAGCACCACCTTCACACCGTTCGACAAGGTGTATTCGGTGAATGACTTGTCGTATTCAAGCACTTTTTTCTTTACGACCTTACCCGGCTGGGGGTTGATGTCGAATTGCTTCTTCTCATTCTCCTTCTTTTCATTAGCAGAGGATATCGTGTCCGTAGCAAACTCCATTGCTTCCACCTCATTCCATAAAGCAAGCACTTCCTCTTTTGTTGGCAATGCAGAATCATTGTTCTCTGGGAATGTAGTGGTTAAAGAACAGCGTGTCTTGTCAAACATCGTCTGTGCGGCGGCCTGCACCATGCTTCGGGAGATGTGCCGGCGGTTGTATGAGTCGAGGATCACCCGCACCATAGGCGAAATGGCAATGGTGCCCTTTAGATAATGCTCTATGCAGTTTTCTGCGGCACCCTTGGCATCCACTGCATCAGATTTGCCACCGTAGATGGTATCATTCCATTCTATGACGGTGGTGTCCTCATTGGCACGGAAATCAGAACTGTCCTTGTATGAGATGTACTTCGAAAGCTCTGCGTCAGTAACACCTATCTGTTTCATCTTCTGCACCTCTATCAACGCTTTCTTGAGAATCTCGCGCCAATCCGTTGTGGCTGTGATGAGCAATACAGCCGCCTGATTGGCTTTGATGCTATAGCTGTCGATGGGTCTCACCTGAGAGACATTAGCCATGATTACCTGTGGATTATCACTCTTCAACTTATCCATGCGCGACTGCAATATCTGTATCACGATATTGTTTATCTCACTTTGTTTGAAGAATGCCACCTTGTGCATCTCACTCTGCGGCATGGAAGGGAAAAGAGAAGCTAATTGGACAACAGCCATTGGAACCAGTTTGCTCTGTGATACTGCGACGAATGGCTGCTCTTTCGCTGTAAGCAGATTGTACTCCGGCACCATTGTGCTTCCCTTCTTCAGGTCGCCGAAAAGTTTTCTATTTTCCTTACCATAAGGTCGGGATTGAAGTCACCGCATGCAATGACGCACTGGTTCTGAGGCTGATACCATCGTTTGTAGAAAGCACGCATCTGCTCCATGGTGCATGTGTTGATAACATCCATGCTACCGATAGGAAGGCGCTCAGCATACCGCGTGCCTGCATTAATCTCCTTAAATAACTTCACTCCATCATCGCTCACAGAACGCGCGCGCCATTCCTCCACTATAACGTTGCGCTCAGCATCAAGTGCAGCACCATCGATGATGGCATCGGCACTCCAGTCGCGCAGGATCATCAGACAACTGTCGATGCGACTTTCCCCCGTAAGTGGTACAGCAGAAAGGATATACTGAGTGTTCTCGAATGATGTACGTGCATTAACATCAGGGCCAAATGCCACCCCGATGCTGCGCAGGAAGTCGATGATCGTGTTGCCAGGATAATGCTTCGTGCCCTTAAACATCATGTGTTCAAGAAAATGCGCCATACCCAATTCTGTGTCATTCTCAACCAGAGACCCCGTCCGCTGTATCAGTCGGAACTCACCGATATGCTTTTTGCTCACTGCCTTACGTACATAGTACGTCATGCCATTAGGCAGAACGCCCTGACGAATAGCAGTGTCGGCAGGCACAATTTGTTCTGATGTCTGCCCATGAGTTGTGAATATTGCCGCAAGAACAGCTAATAATGCTACAGTTAGTCTTTTCATCGAATGGAATTTTTCATCAAGTTCCGCAAAATAGGATTAGTTATTGTAATGACGTAAAAAACCATAAGAACCTATCATCTATTTTTAATCACCTACTTACCAGCTTACCAAATCCTATGCTCAGCCACAAAGGTACGAACATTTTTCCGACGTCGGCAAGTTTTTCAAGGAAAATGATGCTGGCCATATAAATAAGGAGGCACCATGAGACGGTATGTTTTCCTCGCTTTTTTGATGTCTGCCGTCATTTTGACTTAGGTCAAGAATCGGGCTCATTATGCCAAAAAGTGGCCAAAAAGCTTGGCTGTGTGCGCAAACAGTCGTACCTTTGCATCGTCAAAAGGAAAAAAGGTCAGCACAGATTAAAGATCAGCACACCCCATTAGCTAAAGGTGAAGAGGTTGTTTAGAAAGGTAAATAAGGTATTAGAAACATTTGATTAAAGGTTGAAAGAAAGAGTAAAGTAAAAGGTTATCTCAACAAAGAGAAAAGAGAAAGATAGAAATAAAGAAAGAGGCATTAGTTTTAAGGAAAAAGATTGCAACAAGGGTAGCACAGATGTATGCGAGAAGCAGCATTGAACATGTATGGTCATGGTGCACCAATTGAATTCAGGTAACCGCTCATGCCGTGAGGCAGCCGCGAAAGTATAACTTAAAGTATTAGAAAGGGTAAAAAGATGAACATGACAATTTTATTGGCATTTGCAGTAATGATTGCATCAGGATTTCTGTTCGAGAACACAATAGAGAAGAAATAACTCTCGGACATTTTAGATTGAATTTCATTCATAAGAATACACGATGCGGGCGGAGACGGTAAAGAAGCCGTTCTCCGCCCGTTTTTTGCCAAAATACTTGTTGGAGTGCAAAAATTACATTAACTTCGCACACTTATGAGGGTGTTTTCTGCAGGAAGTGATGAGCTGCTGGGGTATATACGCTCAGGTAAGTCCCTGACAAGCAGCGAGAAACTCAACTTGATTATCCAGTTGAGCATACCCTCCATATTGGCTCAAATCACCAGCGTGGTGATGTTTTTCATCGACCAGGCGATGGTAGGTCATCTTGGAGCCGAGGCCTCGGCGGCATGCGGACTGGTAGAGACTTCGACGTGGCTTTTCGGAAGCATGACAGGAGCCGCTTCGATGGGTTTCTCGGTGCAGGTGGCACATTTCATCGGTGCCAACGACTTTGCCCGTGCCCGTGCCGTGTTCCGTCACGGCCTCATTGTAACGACCGTGCTGAGCACCGTCATGATGCTGGCTGCGGTGCTTATAGCCAAGCCCCTGCCCTACTGGCTCGGCGGAGGAGCAGACATTGCCCACGATGCCTCGCTCTACTTTCTGATATTCTCGCTTGCCGGGCCCTTTTTCCAGCTCTACAGTCTCTCGGGTGCGATGCTGAAATGCTCCGGCAACATGCGTACGCCAAGCATCATCAGCATCAGCATGTGCGTGCTCGATGTGGTGTTCAACTATTTCTTCATTTTCCTTGCCGGCTTAGGCGTGATGGGAGCGGCCATAGGTACAGCCCTGTCCATCGTCATCTGCGGCAGTGTTCAGGCCTATATCGCCATTTTCCGCAACAAGATACTCTCTCTGCATCGTGTGGGCGAGCATTTCCAATGGGTGGGCGCCTATCTCCATAATGCGATGAAAATCGGACTTCCCATGGCGGCACAGTCGGTTTTGATGAGTGGCGCTCAGATTGTGAGCACCATGATTGTGGCGCCTCTGGGCACCATTGCCATTGCCGCCAACACACTGGGTATCACCGCCGAGAGCCTGTGCTACATGCCCGGCTACGGCATCGGCGAGGCAGCCACCACCCTCATCGGCCAAAGCCTCGGAGCTGGCAGAAGCGACCTCTGCCGCAACTTCGCACGCATGACCCTCTACAGCGGCATGGCCGTCATGGCGGTCATGGGCGCAGTGATGTATGTCTTCGCCCCCGAGATGATGGGGCTGATGACCCCCGTCGAGGAAATCAAGCAGTTGGGTGCCCATTGTCTTCGCATCGAGGCATTCGCCGAACCGATGTTCGCCGCCTCCATTGTGGCGGTATGTGTCTGCGTGGGAGCCGGCGACACGCTGCGCCCGGCCATCATCAGCCTGTGCAGCATGTGGTTTGTCCGCCTCACGCTGGCCTATTACCTCTCCATCCATTATGGGCTGGTAGGTGTATGGACAGCCATGGCCATCGAACTGACCTTCAGGGGAATCCTCCTCTCGATACGTCTTTTCCGCGGGAAATGGATGAAAGCCCTGACGTCATAGCACGCCTCGTGGCTTTCGGTTTCCCATCCGTCATTCAGCACTCCGCCACCTTTTGCTTGGCAGCCTCAAAATCCCTCACCAAGTCAGCCATCACCTCCTTCACGGGTCTCACCTGTTTGATGGCCGAAGCGATTTGTCCGATTTCAAGTTCGCCGCCGTCGACGTCTCCCTCGAAGATACCCCTCTTGGTGGCAGCCTTCCCTAAAATCTCCCTTAACGCTTCGGCAGTGGTGCCCTCCCGTTCTGCTTGTGCGATACGGCCGTAGAGGTCGTTTTTCACCAGTCTGGTGGGTGAGATGAGTTTCAGAGCGAGCATGGTGTCGCCTTCCTCAAGTTGGGTGCACCGCGTCTTGAAGGCATCGGATGCGCTGCTCTCCTGTGTCAGGGCGAAGAGAGTGCCAATCTGCACGCCCTCGGCCCCCAGAGCCATGGTGGCAAGGATGGCTTCGCCCGAGGCAATGCCACCGGCAGCGATGAGCGGCAACGAGGTGGCCCGCCTCACCTGTGGGATGAGCGTGAGCGTGGTGGTCTCCTCGCGACCGTTGTGCCCTCCTGCCTCAAAGCCCTCAGCCACAACGGCATCGACGCCGGCATCCTCGCATTTTCTTGCGAATTTCGAGCTCGACACCACATGAGCCACCTTCATGCCAGCATCATGAAAACGCTGTGTGAACTTTTTCGGGCTTCCCGCAGAGGTGAACACGTTTTTCACGCCCTCCTCGATGAGGATGTCCACCAGGCGGTCAATCTCGGGATACATCAGCGGCACATTAACTCCCCAGGGTTTGTCGGTGGCCTCACGCATCTTGTGTATATGCTCCACCAGCGTCTCGGGATGCATCGAGCCGGCACCCAACAATCCCAGGCCGCCGGCATTGCTCACTGCTGAAGCAAGACGCCAACCACTAATCCATACCATCCCCCCCTGAATGATGGGATATTCTATGCCAAACAATTCTGTAATTCTGTTCTTTTTCATCTTCATTTCTTTTGGTCGTACAAAGATACTATTATGCGGGAGAATAACAAAAAAACGACTGTATTATTTTGTATTGTCACTCGCTTTTGCTATATTTGCAGCACAAAAAACAACCGCCATGTATGTAGCCAATCCCCTTTACGACATCGTCTTCAAATACCTAATGGAAGACATGCGCATCGCCAAGACCATCCTTTCGGCGCTGCTAAAAAAAGACGTGGTAGACATCGAGGTTAGACCTCATGAGTATTCCAATGTCATACGCGACAACCTATCCATATTCCGCATTGACTTCGCGGCCACCATCAAAGAAACCGACGGTTCACTTCACCTCATCCTCATCGAGGTGCAAAAAACCTGGGTGGACACCGAGACGCTTCGATTCCGGCAATACTTAGGGGTTCAATACTCCAATCCCAATAATATCGACTCCGAAAGCAAAGAGGGCTATGCCCTGCCAATGGTGGCAGTCTATATTCTTGGACACAAAGTTGGAGATGTGGAGGAACCTGTTCTTTATGTGCACCATCATGCTTTCGACTATAACGGTAATCTGGTGATCAAGGGAATCCCCAACCCCTTTCTTGATAGTCTGACACACGACAGCATCATCGTGCAAATCCCTCGCCTTCGCGGTCGTGTCAACAATCGGCTCGACAAAGTACTGAGTCTTTTCGACCAATCGCAAAAGAGCGAGAACAACCAACAGATGCTCTGCATTGACGAGAACAACTATAGAGATGATGAAGAAATGATGCATATCGTCCATCGACTTGTGGCAGCAGCGGCCGATCCAGAAGTCAGACACAACATGAACGTTGAAGACGAATATTTCTCCATCATCGAGAAAAAGGACACTGCTCTTATGATGAAAGACAAACAATTGGCTGAGAGAACCGCACAACTCAGTGAGACTTCGGAAAAACTCAACGAGACTTCGGAAAAACTCAACGAGACTTCGGAAA
>CAMHEL010000168.1 GCA_946184125.1 uncultured Prevotellaceae bacterium | reverse complement strand
AACAAGTACATCATCGAGAGAGCTAACAAGAAAAAATAGTTAACAAGAGGAAATTATGAGTCGTTCACTTAAGAAAGGTCCATATATCAATGTCTCTCTCGAGAAGAAAATTCTCGCCATGAATGAGAGCGGCAAGAAAACTGTCGTTAAGACATGGGCCAGGGCTTCTATGATCTCACCCGACTTCGTGGGTCATACGGTAGCAGTACATAACGGTAACAAATTCATCCCTGTTTACATCACCGAGAACATGGTGGGACACAAGCTCGGAGAGTTCGCACCCACACGCCGGTTCGGTGGACACGCTGGAAACAAGCGGTAAGCAGGCTAACCATTGACAACAAAAGATACATATAATGGGAGCAAGAAAGCATTTGGCGGCTGAGAAAAGAAAGGAAGCCGCAAAGAAACTCTACTACGCCAAACTCGTAGGAGTGCCCTCCTCTCCAAGAAAAATGAGATATGTCGTCGACATGATCAGAGGGATGGAGGTCAACAAAGCACTCGGAGTACTCAGATTCTCCACCAAGAAGGCAGCTATCGACGTCGAGAAGCTGCTCCGCTCGGCCATCGCTAACTGGGAGGCCAAAAACGAGCGTAAAGCAGAGGACGGAGAGCTCTTCATCACACGCGTCTTCGTCGATGAAGGCGTCACATGGAAGCGGATGAGACCTGCACCTCAGGGAAGAGGATACCGCATCAGAAAGCGCAGCAACCACGTTACGCTTTTCGTAGATACCAAGAATAATGACGATTAATAAATAGCAGAATGGGACAGAAAGTTAATCCAATTAGCAACCGCCTCGGAATCATCCGGGGATGGGATTCCAACTGGTTCGGTGGAAAAAGCTTTGGTGACAACCTGGTCGAAGACCAGAAAATAAGGAAATACCTCAACAAGAGACTCGAAAAAGCAAGCGTCTCAAGAATTGTCATCGAGCGTACCCTCAAAAGGGTCACCATCACCATCTGCACCGCACGCCCGGGTATCGTCATCGGAAAAGGCGGACAGGATGTGGATAAACTCAAGGAAGAGCTCAAGAAACTCTCCAACAAGGAAATCCAAATCAATATCCACGAGGTGAAGAAACCCGACCTCGATGCCAACATCGTTGCCTTCAACATCGCTCGCCAGGTAGAGGGCAAAATCGCTTACAGACGCGCCATCAAGCAGGCTATCGCCAACGCTATGAGGAACGGAGCCGAGGGCATCAAGGTCCAGATCACTGGTCGTCTCAACGGAGCCGAGATGGCACGTAAAGAGATGTACAAAGAGGGAAGAACCCCTCTGCACACCTTCCGCGCTGACATCGACTACTGCCAGGCTGAGGCACTCACCAAAGTCGGCATCCTCGGCATCAAAGTTTGGATCTGCCGTGGAGAGGTTTATGGCAAGGTCGACCTCGCACCCAACTTCCAGCAGGAAAAACCCGGCGCACGCCAGAGTGGTGGCGGAAGACAGGGACGCGGCGGAAGAAAGAGAAACAATAACCGCTAAAAAGAAGTACCTATCATGTTACAGCCAAAAAGAGTAAAATATAGAAGACCCCAGGACGGACGCGGAAACAAAGGAAACGCCCACAGGGGAACACAGCTCGCATTCGGCTCATTCGGCATCAAGACGCTTGAGGCCAAATGGATTGACAGCAGGCAGATTGAGGCTGCGCGTGTCGCAGTCAACAGATACATGCAGCGTGAGGGACAGGTCTGGATACGTATCTTCCCCGACAAACCCATCACTCGCAAGCCAGCAGACGTCCGTATGGGTAAAGGTAAGGGTGACCCCGCTGGATGGGTCGCACCTGTCACTCCAGGACGAATCCTCTTCGAGGTCGAGGGCGTTAGCTTCGACATTGCTAAAGAGGCGCTACGCCTCGCAGCTCAGAAGCTGCCCGTCAAGACAAAGTTTGTAGTAAGACGTGATTTCGACAAAAACGCATAAACCAGTATGAAAAATAATGAAGTAAAGGAGCTCGCCACACAGGACTTGGTAGAGCGTCTTGAAGGGGCACAGGCCAAACTTCAGCAGATGAAGCTCAACCACGCCGTAACTCCCCTCGAGAATCCATCACAGATTAAGTTGGTGCGTAAAGATATCGCGCGTATGAAAACCGAGCTCCGCCGGAGAGAACTTAACAAATAATAATGATGGAAACAAGAAATTTAAGAAAGACAAGGACGGGTGTCGTCATCAGCAACAAAATGGACAAGACCATCGTTATTGCTGCTAAGTTCAAGGAGATGCACCCTATCTACGGAAAGTTTGTGCAGAAGACGAAGAAGTACCATGCACATGACGAAAAGAACGAGGCTAACGTGGGTGACACCGTGCTCATCATGGAGACAAGACCACTCAGCAAAACCAAGAGATGGAGATTAGTGCAAATCATCGAAAAAGCTAAGTAATCATGATACAGACAGAAACAAGACTCACCGTGTGTGACAACAGCGGAGCTAAAGAGGCGCTCTGCATCAGGGTTCTCGGTGGCACTCGCCGCCGCTATGCAAGTGTCGGCGACATCATCGTCGTATCTGTCAAGAACGTCATACCGTCAAGTGACCTCAAGAAGGGCGCTGTGTCGAAGGCTCTTATCGTCCGCACAAAAAAGGAAATACGCCGTCCCGACGGATCATACATCCGATTCGATGACAACGCATGCGTGCTGCTCAATAACGCAGGAGAGCTCAGGGGAAGCCGTATCTTCGGCCCCGTGGCAAGAGAGCTAAGAGCTGTCAACATGAAGGTGGCTTCGCTCGCTCCAGAGGTACTCTAAACATTTAAACAAGTTTTCAAATGACTAAGTTACATATCAAGAAAGGCGACACCGTGGTGGTTCTCACTGGTGAGGACAAAGGAAAGACCGGTAAGGTTCTCAAAGTCTTCATCGACAAGCAGCGTGCCATCGTCGAGGGCGTCAACGTCGTGACCAAAAGCGCCAAACCATCGGCCAAGCATCCCCAGGGCGGATTCATCAAGGTGGAGGCTCCAGTTCACGTATCCAACCTCAGCCTCATCGACCCGAAAAGCGGAAAGCCCACGAGAGTGGCCGTCAAAATCAATGCCGACGGTAAGAAAGTTCGTATCGCTAAAAAATCTGGGGAGGAAATCAAGTAATGAATACAGCACAGTTAAAGAAACAGTACAATGAGGTCATCGCACCGGCTCTCATGAAGCAGTTCAACTACTCCTCGCCGATGCAGATACCAGTGCTCAAGAAAATCGTCGTCAACCAGGGACTCGGAGACGCTACGCAGGAGAAGAAAATCATCGACGTCGCTGTCAACGAGCTCACCACCATCACCGGGCAGAAGGCTGTGGCAACTTATTCAAAGAAGGATATCGCCAACTTCAAACTCCGTAAAAAAATGCCCATCGGTGTCATGGTTACATTGCGCAGAGAGCGCATGTACGAGTTCCTCGAGAAACTCGTCAGAGTCGCACTCCCGCGTATCAGAGACTTCAAGGGCATCGAAAGCAAGTTCGACGGTAGGGGTAACTACACCCTCGGCATCGAAGAGCAGATCATCTTCCCTGAAATCAACCTCGACACCATCGAGCGCATACAGGGTATGAACATCACGTTCGTCACTTCTGCCAGTACCGACGAGGAGGGATATGCCCTGCTCAAGGCTTTTGGACTACCATTCAAAAACGCTAAAAACGCATAACACATGGCAAAGGAATCAATGAAGGCCCGCGAGGTCAAAAGGGCTAAGCTGGTCGCTAAGTATGCTGAGAAGCGCGCAGCTCTGAAGAGAATCATCGCTACGTCTAATGACCCCATGGAGGCATACGAGGCAGCAAGAAAACTGCAGAGCATTCCACGCAACGCCAATCCCATCCGTCTGCACAACAGGTGCAAAATCACAGGAAGACCAAAGGGATACATCAGGCAGTTCGGCATCTCGCGTATCCAGTTCCGGGAAATGGCTTCGGCAGGTCTCATCCCTGGCGTCAAAAAAGCCAGCTGGTAATGACACACTTTTCACACTTTTAGTTTTTATATTGTCGGGGGAGTCCCGATTAATCTAAACCATTACATTTTATGACAGATCCAATCGCAGATTATCTGACGAGGCTCAGGAACGCCATCATGGCTCACCACAGGGTCGTCGAGATCCCAGCCTCAAACTTGAAGAAGGAAATCACAAAAATCCTCTTCGAGAAGGGTTACATCCTCAACTACAAGTTCATCGAGGATGGACCCCAGGGCACTATCAAGGTCGCGCTCAAGTATGATCCCGCTACCAAGAACAATGCCATCAGGAAACTTCAGAGGGTTTCCACTCCTGGACTCCGTAAGTACACGGGGTACAAGAACATGCCGAGAGTTATCAACGGACTGGGTATCGCTATCCTGTCCACTTCTAAAGGAGTCATGACCGACAAAGAGGCCTCCGAGCAGCGTATCGGCGGAGAGGTGCTTTGCTATGTCTATTAATTCGGGAGGAAAAGACTATGTCAAGAATAGGTAAATTGCCCATTGTCATTCCCGCAGGCGTGGAAATCAAAAACGAGGACAACCTCATCACAGTGAAAGGCCCGCTGGGAACGCTTTCACAGCAGGTTGACCCCTCTGTCAACATCACCATCGAGAACGGAGAGATGACCTTCTCAGTCAACGAGGAGAGTCCCGTCAACATCAAGCAGAAGCAGGCATACCACGGCCTCTACCGCGCACTGGTCAACAACATGGTGGTCGGTGTGAGCCAGGGATTTGAGAAAATCCTCGAGCTCGTCGGTGTAGGTTACCGTGTCTCCAACCAGGGGAACCTGCTCGAGTTCTCTCTCGGATACAGCCACTCCATTTTCCTCATGCTCCCGCAGGAGGTGAAGGTGGAGACCAAGTCGGAGAGAAACCAGAACCCCGTCATCATCCTCAAGTCGTGCGACAAGCAGTTGCTCGGACTCATCTGTGCAAAAATTCGCTCTTTCCGCAAGCCCGAGCCTTACAAAGGCAAAGGTATATTGTTCAAGGGTGAGGTCATCCGAAGGAAGTCTGGCAAGTCCGCTTCAGCTAAGTAACCTTAAACAATTACGATTATGACAACGAAAAAAGAACAGAGACGAATCAAGATAAAGTACAGAATCCGCAAGCGGGTCAACGGTACGGCTCAGCGCCCTCGTATGTCGGTATTCCGCAGCAACAAGGGTATCTACGTTCAGATTATTGACGACTCTTGGTACAACACCGAGAAGCCATTCAAGGCACTGGTCGTCAAGAAGCACCCGAAGCGCAAGGAGGAAGTGGAATTCATGCCCAAAGGCAGAACACTGGTTTCGGCATCTTCCGCTGGACTTGAGAAAATGAGCAAGATGGAGCAGGCCGCTAAGGTCGGCGAGTTGATTGCTGAGAAGGCTAAGGCCGCTGGCATCACTTCAGTCGTATTCGACCGTAACGGTTACCTCTATCACGGTAGAGTGAAGCAACTGGCTGACGCAGCCCGTAAAGGTGGACTTAATTTTTAAGCGAAAATGGCAAATAGAGTAGTAAAGATAAACAGTGACGTAGAGTTAAAGGAAAAACTCGTAGCCATCAACCGTGTCACCAAGGTGACCAAGGGTGGACGTACGTTCACGTTCGCTGCCATCGTCGTGACTGGCGACGGCAACGGTGTCATCGGCTGGGGCCTCGGCAAGGCCGGTGAGGTCACTGCGGCTATCCAGAAAGGTATGGATGCCGCCAAGAAGAACCTGGTCAAAGTGCCCGTGCTCAAAGGCACTATCCCTCATGAGATTGAGGTGGCTTACGGTGGAGCAAAGGTCTTCCTCAAGCCCGCTGCACCCGGTACCGGTATGGTGGCTGGTGGTGCTATGCGCGCTGTGCTCGAGAGTGCTGGCGTGACGGATGTGCTCGCCAAATCTAAAGGCTCATCTAACCCCCACAACCTCGTCAAGGCTACTATCAAGGCGCTCTGCGAGATCCGCGACGCTTACACGGTCGCCGGCGACAGGGGCATTTCCATGCAGAAAGTATTTAGAGGATAAGGAGGATACCAAATGGCTACTATCAAAATCAAGCAGATCAAGAGCAAAATCGGTTACCCCGTTGACCAGAAGCGCACTCTTCAGGCGCTCGGTCTGCACCGCATCGGTGAAGTCGTCGAGAAAGAGGATACTCCTGCTATCAGGGGAATGATACACAAGGTGCATCACCTGGTGACCATTGTTGAATAATCAATCAGAAAAAACCACAACGTCATGAAATTGCATAATTTAAAACCCGCTCCCGGTTCTACTCATTCCCGCAGGCGCCTCGGAAGAGGCACTGGTTCTGGTCTCGGTGGTACTTCCACTCGTGGACACAAGGGTGCTAAGGCACGCTCGGGATACAAGAGGAAGATCGGATTCGAGGGTGGACAGATGCCGCTCCAGCGCCGTGTGCCTAAGGCTGGTTTCAAAAACATCAACCACAAGGAGTATTTCGCTGTCAACCTCTCCACTATACAGGCTCTCGCTGAGCAGAAACAGCTCACTAAGGTGGGCATCGAGGAACTCAGAGAAGCAGGTCTCGTCAGTGGAAAGAAATTGATCAAAATCCTGGGTAACGGGAAACTCACCTTGAAGGTCGACGTGGAGGCTCATGCTTTCTCGAAAACCGCAGAGGAGGCCATCAAGGCTGTTGAAGGTAACGCAACTATTATTAAGTAAATGAAAAAGTTTATTGAGACACTGAAGAACATTTGGAAGGTGGAGGATCTGCGTCAGCGCATCCTCATCACCATCCTGTTCACCGCAATTTACCGTTTCGGCTCGTTCGTCGTACTTCCTGGTATCGACCCGGGAAAATTGGAAAATCTGCAGCAACAGACAGCAGGCGGACTGATGTCACTGCTCGACATGTTCTCCGGTGGTGCTTTCTCTAATGCCTCGATGTTCGCACTGGGCATCATGCCCTACATCTCGGCATCCATCGTCATGCAGTTGCTGGCTGTAGCTGTGCCTTATTTCCAGAAGATGCAGCGCGAGGGAGAGAGTGGAAGGAAGAAGATCATGTGGTACACCAGACTGCTCACAGTCGCCATTCTCGTCTTCCAGGCTCCTTCTTACCTCATCAACCTCAAAATACAGTCGGCAGCAGCTCTCAATCCTGCTATCTCATGGAACTGGTTCATGTGGACGGGGCTCATCATTCTCGCTGCAGGAAGCATGTTCATCCTGTGGCTCGGTGAGCGCATCACCGACAGGGGAGTGGGCAACGGCATCTCGCTCATCATTATGATTGGCATCATCGCACGTCTGCCTAACTCTTTCATGCAGGAGGTGACCTCTCGTCTGACTGCCATCTCTGGTGGTGGTATCGTGATGTTCATCATCGAGCTCCTCATCCTCTTCGCTGTCGTCTGCGCAGCCATTCTGCTCACGCAGGCTGTGAGAAAGGTGCCCGTGGAGTATGCTCGCAGGGTGCAGGGCAACCGCACTCAGCGCGTGGCAAGACAGTACATCCCGCTCAAGCTCTTCGCTGCCAACGTGATGCCTATCATCTTCGCTCAGGCACTGATGTTCATCCCCCTCGCCATCGTCCAGTATTCCACCAACTCGACCAACTACGTCATGAGGTCGCTGCTCGACCATACGAGCCTGCTGTATAATGTGATTTTCGCCATCCTCATCATCGCGTTCACTTACTTCTATACAGCTATCACCCTCAACCCGACGCAGATGGCAGAGGACATGAAGCGCAACAACGGCTTCATTCCTGGCATCAAGCCCGGAAAGCCAACGGCTGACTACATCGACACCATCATGTCGAGAATCACTCTGCCAGGGTCGCTCTTCATCGCCTTCATCGCCGTCATGCCTGCGCTCGCCGGCCTTCTCAATGTCCAGCAGGGCTTCGCTCAGTTCTTCGGAGGTACGTCGCTCCTCATCCTTGTGGGTGTGGTCATCGACACTCTCCAGCAGATACAGAGCCACCTGATGATGCGTCATTACGACGGCTTGCTCAATGCAGGTCACACACGTGGCAACGGGGTTTCGGCCTATTGACACTGACGCATGACTATTTATCTCAAAACCGAAGACGAGATTGACCGCATGAGGCGGGCTAACAGGCTCGTGGGCCTTACGCTCGCCGAATTGGCCAAGCATATCAAGCCGGGAGTGACAACACTCCAGCTCGACAAAATCGCCGGGGAATTCATCAGGGATCATGGCGCTGAGCCTACTTTCCTCAACTTCCCCAACCCTTACGGCGGTCCCTTCCCTGCCAACATCTGCACCTCTGTCAATGATGTCGTGGTGCATGGTGTACCCGACAGCAACACTGTGCTGCGCGAGGGAGACATCATCTCCATCGATTGCGGAACATTGCTCGACGGTTTCAATGGCGACTCATGCTACACCTTTTGCGTGGGCGAGGTGACTCCCGAGGTGAGAAAACTGCTTAAGACCACCCACGAGGCCCTCATGAGGGCCATCGGGGTGGCTACGGCAGGCCATCACGTGGGAGACATCGGAAGCACTGTGCAGGACATCTGCGAGGCGGAAGGCTACGGTGTCGTCAGAGAGCTCACGGGCCACGGCATTGGAAAAAAGATGCACGAAGACCCCATGGTGCCCAATTACGGGCGCAGGGGCAACGGCACGCTGCTGAAATCTGGCATGTGCATCGCCATCGAGCCGATGATCACCATGGGCGACAGGGCGATTTACCTCATGCCCGACAGATGGACGGTGCGAACACGCGACGGCAAACCGGCTGCTCACTACGAGCACACCATCGCCATCAGGAAAGGGCAGGCCGAGATATTGTCATCATTCGAGGAATTAGAGAAAATAGTAGGTAAAATCAGTTAGTTTATGGCAAAGCAGTCCGCTATTGAGCAAGATGGAACTATCGTGGAGGCTCTCTCCAACGCCATGTTCCGAGTTGTATTGGAAAACGGATGTCCCATCACTGCCCATATCTCGGGCAAGATGAGGATGCACTACATCAAAATCCTTCCCGGTGACAAGGTGAAGGTGGAGATGAGTCCCTATGACCTGACGAAGGGCAGGATTGTATTCAGATACAAGTAATTTTTCACAGATATGAAGACAAGAGCATCATTGAAGAAGCGCACTCCCGACTGCAAAATCGTTCGTAGGAAGGGACGTCTTTTTGTCATCAACAAGAAGAACCCCAAGTACAAACTGCGCCAGGGATAAGACGCTCATGGGCTAAGTGCCCAAAACGTATTTTTACATTTTAACCAATCATCTTTTAAATCAAAAAATGGCAATAAGAATTGTTGGAGTAGATTTGCCCCAGAACAAGCGTGGCGAAATCGCATTGACCTATATCTATGGTATCGGTCGAAGTAGTTCAGCAAAGATATTGGACAAGGCAGGTGTCAGCCGTGACCTGAAGGTTAACGAGTGGACTGACGACCAGGCTGCCAAGATCCGTGAAATTATCGGCACTGAATTCAAAGTAGAAGGTGATCTCCGCAGTGAGATCCAGTTGAATATCAAGCGACTGATGGATATTGGTTGCTATCGTGGTGTCCGTCATCGTAATGGTCTTCCTGTTCGTGGTCAGAGCACAAAGAATAATGCTCGTACCCGTAAGGGAAAGAAGAAGACTGTTGCTAACAAGAAGAAGGCTACGAAGTAATTCTAAGTTGAAC
>CAMHEL010000167.1 GCA_946184125.1 uncultured Prevotellaceae bacterium | reverse complement strand
CGATGCCCACCCATGGCGAGCGCCACATGTAGAGAGCCATGCCGTTGTCGCTCTGAGTGATGAAGTTGGCGGCTTGTATGGTCTCCAGACCGTCGGTACCGCCACCTGCTCCCACCACGCTGTTTCCAGCCACGATGTCAAGTGTCCAGATACGCTGGTTGTACATGTTCGACGATTGAAGGGTGCGGTAGCAGGCATTGGCCATGGCTACGGCCACGTCGGTGGTGACGCTGGTCTCTGGGTCTACGGTGTTCTTGGGTTCCTTGTCGAGGAAGTCATCGCTGCAGGAAGTGAGCGAGAGGGCTGCCATGAGGATCATATATATCTTTTTCATAAGTGTCGTGGATTTAGAAGTTGAAGTTAAGGCCGATGTTGAAGGTTCGCGAGATGGGGTATGTGGAGAGGTCGATGCCGTTAATACCCACTTCGGGGTCGAATCCAGAGTAGCCTGTGATAGTGGCCACGTTCTCGCATGAGAGGGTAAGGCGGGCGTTCTCAATGGTCAGAGCCTGGAGCCATTGCTTGGGGAAGTTGTAGGCCAGAGAGATGGTCTTCAGACGTAGGTAGGAGCCGTTCTCCACAAAACGGTCGCTGATGCGGTTGTTCTGATTGGGGTCGCCGAAAACGGCACGGGGTATGGCGTTGCTGGTTCCCTCGCCCCTCCAGCGGTCGAGCACGTCGGTTGCTTGGTTGTAGGCAGCGGCCATGCCAGTGAGGTCGATGTTGTTGGCGTTGAAGATTTTGTTGCCAGCCACGCCTTGCAGGTAGATGCCCAGTTCGAGGCCTTTGTAGGTGAGGGTGTTGCCCATCGAGAAGAGGTGCGTGGGATTGGGGTTGCCGATGATGGTGCGGTCGTTGTCATTTATTACACCATCGTTGTTCAGGTCCCTGAAACGGATGTCACCGGGCTCTGCTCCTGGCTGAAGGGCGTGTTGCTCCACCTCGGTCACGTTCTGGAAGATGCCATCTGTCACATATCCGTAGAATACATTGATGGGGAAGTCTTTTTGCAGCATGGTGACGTAGGAGTTGTTGATTTGGTTGATATAGTAGGGCACATCACTGTTCAGGTCCTTGATCTTGTTCTTGTTGTAGGTGTAGGAGAAATTGCTCTCCCAGCCCAGTTCGCCCTTGAGGTTGATGGTATGCAGGGTAATCTCCACACCGGTGTTCCTCACTTTGCCAGCGTTGGTGTAGGTGGTGCTGGTGTCCTCGAATCCAGAGGTGATGGGGATGCTGGCCTTGACGAGCATGTCGTTGGTGTTCTTGATATAGGCATCGACAGAGAGGTAGGCGCGCGAGTTGAGGAGTACGGCGTCAAAGCCGATGTTGGTCTGTGCCACCTCTTCCCAGTGGATGCTGGGATTGGCGAGCGATGAGGATACAAGGGCGGCCTGTTCTGTGCCGGCATAGCCGAATGGATAGACGCTGGTGTTGTAGGAGGCGAGATAACCGTAGTTGCTCACGCTGGCCTGGCTACCGGTCACACCATAGCCCATACGGATTTTCAGGTCGCTGAGGAAGTCGGTCTTCTTGAACCAGCTCTCCTCGGAGATGCGCCATGCTGCTGAGACAGAGGGGAACATACCCCAACGCTTGTCACGGCCAAATCGGCTGCTTCCGTCGCGGCGGATGGTGGCTGTGAGCAGGTATTTGCTTTCATAGTCATAGGTGGCGCGTGCCATATAGGAGAAGAGTGCCCATTCAGTCTCGTTGCCGCCGATGGCATACATATCCTGTCCGTTGTCCATCTCGTGCACGTTCTCAAAGGCAAAGATGTTTTTCTGGGCGTTGAGATAGTCGAACTTGTTCCATTGTGCCGATGTGCCAGCCATCAGACCCACACGGTGTTTCTGGGCGAAGGTGTAGTCGAGCAGGAAGTAGTTGTCCCAGAGATAGGTGAACGACTTGTTGTCGCTCTTGTATCTTGAACTCTCTTCGGTAGCGATGGGCTTCCACGCGTACCGTGGCGTGAAGTTGTCAGCATACCAGAATTTGGCATCCACGCCGAAGGTGCTTTTGAACTTCAGCCATTTGGCAAGTTTGAGTTCGGCAGTAAGGTTACCCAAGAGGTTGTAGCCATTGGTCTTCTGCTTGTCGGTAACAGTGGGGCCAATGGGGTTTTTCGTGCTGCCATACCAGAGTGAGTTGCCCTCTGGCCCCGTCCACTCACCGTTTTCGTCTTTTACGTCATAGATGGGCAGGGCTTTGTAGGTGTTGCCCAGGTCGTAACTGCCCTGCTCCTTCCGGTCGGCACTCACGGTGATGTTGTTCGAGAATTTCAGCCAGTCGAGCACCTGGGCATCGCTGTTAGCCTGGAAGGTGAAACGGCGGTAGCCTACACTTTTCACAATACCCGTCTGGTTGAGGAATCCCCCGGATACGTAATAGTGCGACTTCTCGTTACCGCCGGAATAACTCACGGTGTAGTTCTGCATATAACCCGTGCGCAGCAACTCGTCTATCCAGTCGGTTCCCTTACCCAGAGACTCAGGATCCGACCATGCTGGGTTGGTGTTGTAGCCTGCATTGGCCATCATGTCGTTACTTAAAGCGGCGTATTGGCTGGCATTGAGCAAGTCAGGGGTGTGGGTGGCGTTCTGAATGGCTAGATTGGCCACGAAAGCCAGCGAACCCTTTCCCGACTTGCCCTTCTTCGTGGTAATCATCACCACGCCGTTGGCACCGCGCGAACCATAAATAGCGGTAGCAGAGGCATCCTTGAGCACGTCGAGACGTTCCACATCGGCCATGTTGAGGCTGTTAAGTCCCAAGTCTGTGGGAACACCGTCAATCACCACCAGAGGGTCGCAATTGTTGATGGAGCCCAGACCGCGGATCTTGAGCGAAACGTTGTCGCCAGGCTTGCCTGCGTCCACCACCTGGAGTCCGGCTACCTTACCTTGGATAGCCTGTCCAATGTTGGCCACCGGACTGCTCTCCATATCTTTGGCAGCAAGTGAGCCAACAGCACCTGTCAGGTCGCTTTTACGCATGGTGCCATAACCCACCACTACCACCTCACTGAGGGTCTTGTTGTCTTCTTTCATAACGATAGAGAAATCGGCCTTGCCATTCACGGGAATATCCTGCGAGGCAAAGCCGATGTACGAAATAGTTAGTGTGGCGTCAGCGGGAACGTTGAGGGTGAAATTGCCGTCAAGGTCGGTCACGGTTCCGTTGCTCGTTCCTTTTTGCATCACGGTGGCACCGATAACGGTCTCGCCTGTCTGGTCGGTCACCACACCTTGTACCTTGATGTCTTGTGCCAGCAAACTGAAAGGCATCAGCATCGCTAAGAGTACAAGTGCAAAGCTCTTTCTAAGAAGTTGGTTAGTTCTGCTCATACAATAAGAAAAATGTTAATGATTGGGTTGAGTTTGGTTTTCTGCTGCAAAGAAACACATAAAACAGGCATGATGTATATTACGGTAAAGGAATAGTAAATCAATAGAAAAAATAATTTTATTTATATGATTGTGAATCAGAACGTTATAAAAAGCATAAAAAAAGATTTAGTAAATATTGCCAATATTGATATTTATCATTATCTTTGCGAGAAAATAGTTATCTATGCGGATTTACACCCTCATTACCATCCTCATGCTCTATGTGGGCAATGCCGCTGCCGACAATCAAAAACTGCTCGACAGCCTCGATACGGTTATTTCACATAAGGCCCAGTTTGTTGCTGAGAAGGAAAACCGAATCAGTTCTCTTAAACGAAGGCTCAGCAAAGGGATGAAGGGCGAGACAGCCCTACAAACCCTTAACGACCTCTATGAGGAGTACCACGTGTTTCAGTTCGACTCTGCCATGGCCTATGCCGACAAGGGACTTTCTCTGGCAAGGCAGAAACACAACGATTATTATACCACCCTTTTCGCAATCAACCGCTCCGAGATCCTGGCCATCGGCGGCCTTTATACCGAGGCAATAGAGAACCTAGGCACAATTGGTGTAGAGCCTGCCGATAGCACGTTGCGTTTCAAATATCTGATTACTCACTTTACCATCTATTCGTATTGGTCGGACTATTGCCATGACAAACACTTTGCTCCGCTCTACAGGTCGAAAGCTGACGATTATCTGAGACAGGCAATGGCCTTTGCCGATGTCACAGATCCACTCTATGAATTCTATCAGGGAGAGGTGAATGTCTATGTGAACCATGACAACCAGCAGGCGCGGCAGCATTACCTGAAGGCGCTGCAGCATATCGATGAGAACTCCCGCGCATATTCCATGACATCGTTTGCCCTGGCGGGCAACTACCATTTTGCGGGTGAAAAAGAAAAATACATGGAGTATGTCATCAAGGCTGCTTTGGGGGACTTGAAGAATTGCACGATGGAGAACATGGCCCTACAAGACCTTGCTGTGTTTCTATTTGAAGAAGATGAGGGACAGATAGAGCGGGCGGAACGATACATCAACCAGTCGATGGAGGATGCCAAATTTTACAACGACCGCTTGCGTATACTCGAAATATCGCGCATCATGCCCCAAATTATGAAAGCCTATCAGTCAACAATGAAGAGGCAGAATGCAAAACTCCGCTATTCCATCATCTTCATCTCCTTGCTGGTCTTGGGGCTTTTGCTTACTGCCTATTACATCCATCGACAAAACCGCAAGCTTTCCTCCAGAAGGAAAGAACTGGCCAACAGCAACCAACAACTGTCGGAACTCAATCAGCAACTATCTGGCAGTTATCAGCAACAGGCGGAACTCAACAGCCAACTGCAGATTTTAAACCAACGACTTGTCGACACCAACAAGCGTCGAGAAGGACTGGCTTCTATCTATATTGACTTATGCGCAAAATATATCGAGAAATTGGGAAAATACCAGACGTTAGTTAAACGTAAGATCAAGGCCAATCAGACTCTAGATCTGCTGCAGACCATTTCCTCTACCCGTATTTCTGAGGAGGATGCCTCAACATTTCTCCATCGTTTCGACAAGGCGTTTTTAGAACTATATCCCACTTTTGTCGAGGAATTCAATGCACTGTTGAGACCCGATGAACGTATTCAACAAAAAACGCCACATACGCTCACTACTGAATTGCGAACATTCGCACTGATACGCCTTGGAGTGAAGAACACCGCGGATATAGCAGGATTGCTTTTCCTGTCCAACCAGACCATTTATAACTGCCGCTCTCTGACCAAGAACAAAGCCGTCAACAAAGATACCTTTGACGAAGACGTGCTGCGGCTATGCACAGTAATCAAATAATGAAATGTCATTAAACCCCATACTCAAGCTGATGGGTGAAGCCACCAAATAACTATTGTGGTATTTCATACATTTTACTATCTTTGCAAATTCAAAAAAATCAAATCATGGAACAGAACAAAATCATCATATACCAGACCGAGGACGGACAGACACAGATTGATGTCCGTATGGAGAATGAGACCGTGTGGCTCAGTGCGAACCAAATGGCTATTCTGTTTGGGCGTGATGAGAAGACGATTCGCAAACATATAAACAACGTTTTTACTGAAAATGAAGTGCCCAAAGATATCAACACGCATTTTTTGCGTGTTGATGGCGCAAGGCACTGCGTGATAAGTTCGGAGGCTTCTATGTATGTACATCTGCCCCCGCCATCAATGTAATGCGGATTACCCAGCGTTATTTGAACGGGGGCATGAAATGCCCATCTCAAAAATAATCACTCGCTATTACAAATCATTGCTCAACGCAGCCAAAGCCATTTCATTCGTCGACCGAGCCTACATTTACGGCAATTCTGTAGACAACCAATTTTCCCGCCTGCTCTTACGCGCTCTTGATGGAACATCATTCTTTGTGCTACTTATCTTGTTTCCACGGAAAACCAGCACCGAAATAACTATAGCGGTTGTTGTCTGGATTTACAACGATCTGCTCAACAACAATTTCCGGGTCTATCATGATAACTTTCAGCGTATGTTTCCCTGGGGTAGTACTAAAAGACGCATCGAGCCAGCGCAGATTATCAAACACTTCGTCACGGCGTAGAAGTTGTCGGCCGTTAACATTACCACTTAGCGAAAGGCTGCTTCGTTTGGGCAATGGCTTTAGGACTTTCGACACGGAAAGGTTTTGCTGAGTGTATTCCGAGAAAGTGTCGACCAGTCCGCGTCGGGCATCAATCACCTGCATCGGCTGATTGTCAAGTTGCAGACCTATGCGCAGTCCTCGTGAGGGTAGTAGGTCCTGGGTGGGAAGGATGCCTATGGCCACATGCCCTTCCTCTGTCAGTTCAACTACATATTCAAGAGCAGGGCCATGTCCGTTCTCGTCTGATGACATCATTACATCCGTGGCACCCATACAGCCCTGACCGCGACCCAGGTCGGGCAAGAAAATCCAACCATCGTCCTTGTGGGTGTACTGCCATGCAGGGATGGAATATTCCTTCGATTCTTTCGTGACATTAAGGTCGTGTGCCACCTTGAATCCGAGGGTCATGGGATGATAGTTCTTGTCAGGGATGGACCATTTGGTGTAGCCAATATGGTTGTCAAGCATCATACCGTTCCACTTGCCACCAGCCAATGCCTTATTATAGTAGTCCGTCATGCGTTTGTCCTTCTCCATCAAGTGGTTGACGGCAAGGCTGTCACCCATGGTGGCGGCGTTGTATATCTGCGACACACCGGCACTGGCCACAGCGGGATAATATACCAATTGATAGAAGGCATCCTGAGCCTCTGCCGGCATCTGCTCCTTGAGCGCCTCGCATCTCACCACGAGCGACTGCCAGAGGTCGTTAAGATGAAGCATCTCCTCGTAGTTGAAGAGACCTGGCACCTGCGCCTCAGGTTTGCGCCAGAGATTGTATTTCGAATACTTGGCGATGATGTCGGCACATTCTTTTGCGTATGTCTCACCGAAGATGCTGCGGGTGAAACCTTCCAGCCAAGCCTGTTCGTCACCGGGCTGGATGGCATCGGGATTCCATGCATAGTGCATGATGAAGTCGATGGGGACTTCCTTGGGCTTCAGGTCACCCACGTTGATAATCCAGATGCGGTCTATCCCGGACTTATACGCAAGGTTCAGTTGTTCACGCAGTTTAGGGATGGTCGTGGTGTTCACCCAACGGTCGTTCCATGGCCCGCCGTTCATGTCGATGTGGTAATAGAGTCCGAGACCGCCCTTGCGCTTTCGCTCGAAGTCACGCCCCTTGCGGCGAATGTAGCCCCAGTTGTTGTCACAGAGCAGCAGCGTCACGTCGTCAGGCACGGTGAATCCCGCATCGTAGTAACGCTGCACCTCGGTAAAGATGGCCCACAACTGAGGCACGGCATCAGCACGTCCATAGATGTCCTTGATGATCTTGCGCTGTCCTTCAATCACCTTGCCGAGCGTCTTCATGTTTTCTGCATCATCGCCCTTGCCCATCGCCACGTCACCGTCACCCCGCATGCCGATGGTGACGAGATTGTCGTAGGCCTTGTTGCGTTCCATGCCCTCGCGGAAGAACTTGTCGATGCGCTCCTTGTTCGAGGCATAGTCCCATGGACCGACAGCATCCTTCCGATGAAGGTACTCCTGGTGCGACCGCATCATGGGTTCATGGTGCGAGGTTCCCATCACGATGCCCATCTCATCGGCGAGCCGTGGACACTCGGGGTCGTCTTCATTGAAGGCTGTCGCCCACATGGCAGGCCAGAAGTAGTTGGCCTTCAGACGCAGCAGCAGTTCAAAGATGTGCTCGTATGCCTTGGCGTTGACCCCGCCGAAATGGTTGGTGCACCATGTGCCGAACGATGGCCACTCGTCATTGATGAAGATGCCACGGTATTTCACCTTCGGCGAAGGCTGAACGATGCGGCCTCCGTCATAATACACTTCGTCTTGATGCTTGATGGGTGCATCGGCCATCCAATACCACGGCGACACGCCTATGCGTTCGGATATCTCATAAATACCATAGATGGTGCCACGCTTATCGCTGCCGGCGATGACCAAGTTGCCATCGACAATGTCAATCAGATATGATTCCCATTGGCCTTTTATCTGTCCCACATCTATTTTCTTATGTTTCACCAGATTGTCGATGACCCGGCTCTTGCCTATGGTGCCGACAAGTATGGAAGCCTGTAGGTTCTTGCGCTCGTGAGGCAGCAAGCCAGCGGAGTTGGGTGACTGCAGATCAACTTGTGAGGCCACGCCTGTCACTTTTCGTACATCGTCGCCAAGGTCACGGGCAGCCCGGATGACACCTTTCCAATCAGCAGCATCCAGGATGATAGTCGCTGTCTTACCCTCGCGAGCGATGCAGAACTTCTCCGTCTGCGCCATTGCCGATCCTATCGTTATTGTCACGAGGATGACAGCCAATAGTCTGTTTCTATTCATTGATTGTAAAATGATGTGTCGCAATTTATCTGCAAAGGTACAAAAAAAATGGCTGTCTGTAGTTGAAAATAGAATCCAAGAATAGGACAATTTTATGATAATGGCAGGTGAAGCGCAATTTTATCCTTGTTGCCATTAACGAATCAGAGTATTTTTGTATTTTGGTGCTGGTCTTGCCGCTGAGTGTGTTCAGAGGTGGTGCCTGCTTGATTGGCTCAACCATTTGCCTACTCAACAAGAACGATGCCACCGTTGGGCTGTATGGTGACCTTGGCGCGACCCTGCTTGTCAACCTTCAGCGTGGTTTTGGTGGGCCGGCCTTGCTTGTCGTCCACCAGACAATTCAGTTTCTTGCCAGCCAGCATGGGCAGTGCGAGCGTCAACTTCAGAGGCTCTTTCAGAGCGCTCAGTCCACCGACGAACCACTGGTCGCCGTGACGGCGTGCCAGCACCACATACTTGCCTGGGTAACCGTCTATAAAGCGAGTCTCATCCCATGTCGATGGCAGTCCGCGCAGGAAATCGAGTTCAAACTGCGGCACTTCGGTCAGATTGTTCGGACAGAGGGCGGCGCACTGGATGTAACTTTGGTTGGTGATGCCAGAGGCCAGTTCGAAGATGTCGGTAGTCTTGCGCGTGTGGCGGCTTTTGTTGTCGCGGCTGAGATGGCGGTTCAGGATGACGCCTCCCCAGTCCATCGTGGCCACGGCATTGCGACAGAAGGGGTGCATGCAGAGGTCGAAAGCCTCTCGCTCGGCATCAGGTTCGGTGAAATAGACGTTCTCGCTGGCCATCACAGCCTCGCTCGACACATAGTTGGGGTACATGCGTTCCCATCCACGCGGGAGGGTGCAGCCGTGGAAGATGACCTGCAATCCGTAGCGGTTGGCATCGCTGAGGATGTCCTCATAGAGTTGCATGGTCTCCTGCTTGTCACCTCCGAAAAAATCCACCTTAATGCCTTTCACGCCTATGGACTTCAACCATTTCATCTCACGTTCACGGGCAATGGCCGTGTTCATACAGTTGCGTGGTGTCTGTGGCGCATCATTCCAAAAGCCGTTGCTGCTATACCACAGCAGCAGATCGACTCCCTTTGAATTGGCGTAGCGCACAAGTTGGGGCATTCGGTCGCGCCCTATCTGCGTGTCCCACCAGTTATCCACAAGACAGTATTCAAATCCCATTTCTGAGGCAAGGTTGATGAACTGCACCTGGTCGTCCCAGTTGACAGACTCGTCCTGCCATACGAGCCAACTCCATGTATAGCGGCCTGGCTTGTAGTCAGCGCCCGCTTCGAA
>CAMHEL010000166.1 GCA_946184125.1 uncultured Prevotellaceae bacterium | reverse complement strand
CCTCCACCGTATGCTGCAGGTAGCCGTTCACCCAGTGTCCGCTGGCATCGTTGTTGTAGCCATAAGCATTGTAGCAGTTGGCGTCCGAGTCGTGAACGTAGTCGCCGAAGCTGAATGGAGTCTGCTTGCCGCCGCGTGCCGCATATTCCCACTCAGCCTCAGTGGGCAGACGGTAGCCGTTGGCGTCGAGATGCCACGTGACATTTGTGCCAGTCACTTCGTAGCAAGGAGTGAGCCCTTCGTGCTGGCTCAGCGCATTGCAGTAGGCGATGGCGTCATACCACGTCACGTTCTCCACAGGCAGATAGCTGCCCTTCCTGTTGCTGGGATTGTTGCCCATCACCGCCTCGTATTCCCGCTGCGAAACTTCCGTCGGCGACATCAGGAAGTCGGATACTGTCGCCTCATGCAGTGTCTCATCAGCATCACGCTCTGGCTCTGTGGCAGGGCTTCCCATCTGGAAAGTGCCGCCTTTGATGAGCACCATCCCGTCGTGCTGCGCCTCTGCCGAACAAGCCGAAAGGGCCATCATCGCTGCCATTATCACAACCTGTCTCATTATTTTAATCACCTGCTTATCTTCTTTCCATTCTTAACATAAATACCCTTTTGGGGCTCGTTTATCAACTGTCGACCATTCAGGTCGTAGATGTGGGTGGAGGTGCTCTCATCGGCTCTCTTCTCGCTGATGGCCGTCAGCGTATTGTAATTGACAGCTTTCAGCCAGTTCTGAATCAGCGATGTCCGATTGGAGTGGTTGGAATGGTTAATCCAAAGATTATCACTGAAGTACTTCCCGTCAGGAACGAGACGTTTGCAATCCTTAACTACACCGCTGATGCCGCTGCTGGCACTCGATACAATCAGGCCGATGTTCTTGCCTGCCATCTGCGGACCATTGTTGAACAGGTAGGTTTGCATGATTGCCGCCATCTGGCTCCACCACAGGGGAGTAACGATAATGATGGTTTCGTATTCGCTCAGCGAGGTGTCCACAGGGTCGATGGCAGGGTAGCTGCCCGCATCGTTGGGGTTGGCCTTGATGGCATTGAGCAACTGGGTGCCCAAAGCATAGTTATTGGCATCGTACCTGAGTCCTTTCTCGGCAGGTTGGATTTCCAGCACGTCAGCTGTAATCTGGCTGGTCAGCGTGGTCACAATCTCACGGCTATAGTTGGTGTAGCTGTAGTACACCACGAGTGTCTTCGATGAAGCGCTTGTGCTCAATAACGTGAGTGCGGCGCAGAGAATCAAAATAAAACTCTTTTTCATATCTGTCTGCTGTTATTCCTTGAATTACTGTTTGAATATCTTTTCTGCATTCTTGTATAGGACCATTTCCTTGAATGGTGCGAGGTCGGATTCCGTCGTCAGGTACTGTTTCATCTTCGCCAGGCTCTGGGTGAGCACCTGCGGAGCGACGTAGGGATAATCTGACCCATAGAGCAGGTGGTCGGGCGAGGTGATAGTGAGCATCATGCGGATTACCTCGGGCGAGTGAGCACCAGCGAGGTCGTAGTAGAGAGTGCGGAGGTTGGCTTCATAGTCTATCTCGCCCACCATTTTGTTCTTCTGCATCACGGGTGTCAGCGACCTCATTCGTGGTATGGCCAAAGGCATGTAGGCGCCGCAATGGGGTACCACCACCTTCACGTCGTTATAGCGGGCCAGTACGTTACGGCTAATCATGTTCGATACCGCGCGAGTGGTTTCCGAGAGGTATTCCTGCATGGCCAGCGGTGTCTGCTGCATCACCTGACGGTTGACTGGATCAGGACGATGTGGGTGCAGGATGATGATCGCCTTTCGCTCATTGAGGACGGCGAACAGCGTATCCAATTCTGGCGCACCAAGATATTGTCCATTGACGTTGGTGGCCAGTTTGATGCCGTCGGCTTTTAGCGTGTCGAGTGCATACTTCGCCTCGCGGATAGCGGCATCCACATCAGGCAGGGGCAGGGCAGCGCAGAACAGGAAACGTCCGGGATACTGCTTCTTCAATTTCGCCGCCGCCTCATTGGTCATCCTTATTGTCTGGGCTGATGATGGCTGTGGAGCCGCCAATGTCAGCACCGATGTCTCAATGCCTGCCTCGTCCATCCACTTCAGATGTGCTTCGGCATCATATTTGGGCAGAGGGAATCCCTCATCCAACAATCTTCCCTCGTTCTCGAGAGATGACAGGAACTCAGGGGTGATGATGTGGCTGTGCACATCTATCACGCCCTGAGCAAAACCGTTTGCTGCAAGCATAAAAGCCAGCAATATTGTTTTAATTCTCAATTTTAAGTTTTTTATTTTAAGCTGTCCCGCAAACCGCATCCATGAAGCTTGCTTCACCTTAATCTTCAATCTTCAATTTTCAATCTTCAATTTTCAATCGGCGAAGCCGGTATCAATTTTCAATCTTTAATTTTCAATCGGCGAAGCCGGTATCAATTTTCAATTTTCAATTTTCAATCGGCGAAGCCGGTATCAATCTTCAATTTTCAATTTTCAATTTTCAATCGGCGAAGCCGGTATCAATCTTCAATCTTCAATCGGCAAAGCCGGTATCAATTTTCAATCATTCCATACTGTGCTCCCAACCGCCACGGGTATCAATGCCGGTGGCATCGGCCAGTTCCTCGAGTTTGGTCATTTCCTCGGCAGTGAGCTGTATCTTGGCTGCTTCTGCGGCTTCGATGACGTGACGCTCCTTTGTGGCACCGATGATGGGCAATGTGCCCTTGGCGATGGCCCAGGCAATGCCGATTTGTGAGCAACTGGCGCCGTATTTTTGTCCGATGGCGGTCATCTCGGCGGTCAGAGCCTCCAGTTGTGGAAGCACGGGGTTGTACTTCTTGCCCCGGTCGCTCTCTTCGGGCAGCGGGTTCTCTTTGTTGTATTTGCCAGAGAGGGCACCCTGCTCCAGCACCATATAGGCCCAGAACTCAATGCCGTTCTCCTTGCAGTAGTCCAGCACGCCGCCTTTCTCCGATGAGCGGTAGAGCAGCGAGAAGTGGTTCTGCACGGCACTCACCTTGAAGCCAGCTTCGCCCAGAATCTCGTTGGCCCGCTTGATTTCCTTGATGTTGTGGTTCGACACGCCTACGCGCTTCACCTTGCCCGACTTGAGCAGTGGGATCAGTCCGGGTGTCCAGCGCTCCACGTCCATCGGGTTGTGAATCCAATAGATGTCGATGTAGTCGCAGCCCATACGCTCGATTGAGGCTTCGGCCATCTTCTCGACACTGTTTTCATATACTTCGGCAAGTTGCGGAGTGAACTTTGTGGAAATCTCCACGTCCTGGCGTTGATATTCACTGGCCAACTGCCCAAGAATCTTCTCCGACTCACCCATTCCGTAGACTGTGGCCGTGTCCCAAAGGTTCAGCCCTGCTTTCATCGCTGCGTCAAACACTGGTTTCAGATTCTCCACGTCGGTCTTGCTACCAAATACGGCGTCTCCGCCGAATGCTCCTGCGCCCCAGGCCCAGGTTCCTAATGCAATCTTGCTCATATCTTTCTGTCTTTTTGATTTGATGCTGCAAAGGTACGGCGAAACCGACGAGCAAAGCTTAAACGATTTACTTATAAATCTACCCTTTTTACGGATTTAGCAGATTCTTCGCTTTTTTGTCAGTAAAAATGTGGAATTTTATGCTTTGCTCGAAGGTACTGAAGCTTCCCACCCCTGGAGATATTATTTTCATCGTGATCAACAGTCAAAGATAGATTGAACACTGAAATTCATTTCTCATGCAGGAAAATACAGTTTCTTGACTGATACAGAGATTTTCTCGCCAACTAATTAACAGAGAGAGGATAAAAAAACGCTACGCTTAATAAAAAGAAAGAAAAAATGATTGTTCATTGGGAAAACGCTCATGCTTTTGAAAAAGCACCTTACGGTGCTCAAAAAAAGGAAGAAAAAGGAAGCATCCAAACTCACAAAAAGGGAAAAATGAAACCGTTTCGCTTAGGCAATGGTTACGATTCTTAACATGAATATTAAGGGTGGGAAGGTACTGCCGCTCGAAAAAAGCAAAATTAATTTTGCTTTTTTACTCGCTTAATCGTACCTTTGCCAATGAAATGGAGAAGATACTCAGAGTACACCACGTCAACGACTATGCCCGGTACATTGGTGCCCCGGAGTTGCACCCGCTCGTCTCAGTCATCCACTACGACGAGCTGGAGCATTGTCACCACTCGCTCAACAATTACGATGTCTACGGCATGTTTATCGGTGATGAAGAACTGGAAGACCTGTCGTACGGACAACTTCAATACGTTCTGCACCGTCATGCGCTGATGTGTGTGGCCCCTGGCCAGATAGGAGGAAAGACCGACACGGGCGAAGAAATCCAGACCAAGGGTTGGGCGTTGCTCTTCGATACCGAACTGTTGCGCAACACCGAACTTGGCCGACGCATCGCCGACTATCATTTCTTCTCGTATACCACCAGCGAGGCCCTACTGATGTCGCCAGAACAGCGGCAAAGCATCGTCACGCTGCTGGAAGGAATCCGCACGGAGCTGCTTCGCGATGAAGACAGTCACACCATGCGTATTGTCACCTCACAGATAGAACATATTCTGGAACTCGTGGCCCGCTATTATGCGCTCCAGCTCTCCACATCGGCCACTTCTACAAACTCCGACCTGTTGCCCCGTTTCGAACATCTGTTGCGGAAATACTATGACGAAGGCCTTCAGCGACAACTTGGGCTGCCCACTGTGAAGTACTGCGCCCAGCAGTTGTTTCTCTCGCCAAACTATTTCGGCGACATCATCCGTGAACTGGCCGGAGACTCGGCCACATCCCATATCCGCCGCTTCATCATGCAGCGTGCCCAACAGCTCCTGATAGGTGGTGCCACCATCTCAGAGACAGCCGAAAGCCTTGGCTTTGACTATCCTCAGCATTTCACCCGCCAGTTCAAGAAACACTTTGGCATCACTCCCTCCAAATTCATCAAGAAGTGCTAATCGGAAAGGTGTGGTAGAAGATGTTTCTTATGTCTCTTAGGCACATCTATCTCTAATTCGTGCTCATGTAAATTCTCCAATTCGTGATAAGAGATTTGATAAATTGAATAGAGAAACTTCAGTTATTACTTCAGTTCACGGTAGCTGAAGTTTTTGAACGTGGCATAGCCCTCACCTTCGCAGAACAGTCCTGGGAGGATGCTTTGGAAGTCGTAGAGCGTGTTGTGATTGAAGCCCGATACCTCCTGCCCCCAAGTCTCGCGTTTCCATTCCTTGCCATCCTGGCTCCAGAACGCCGTCACCACATGCGCGTCGTTGCGAAGGCGCAGCCACAAGTGACTACCGCCAGACTGTCCTACGCCGTTTGACTTGTTGCGGCGGTAGCGGTAGCGGCGGTTGGAGTCAAAGCCAGTTCCAACGTTGTATTCAGCGTTGTAGTAGAGACATAGACCGGCTTTCACTTCACCATGTAGCTCTATCTCTGCTTCTATTTCATAGCGATGGGCACCTGCGATGAACATCATCGGAGACGACGAGCTCAAGGAATTTCCCTGCGCCTGAAGGGTGAGCACATGGTCTTTGATGGTGGTGCGAGTGGGGGAGAACTGCTTGTAGAAACGCCAGTCGAGACCGATGCGGAATTCCGGCAGATGAGCGAGACGGCTGATTTTGCCATCCTCTGCTTTCGTCTGTGAAGGGCGGGGCAGGGGCTGGCTGGCATCACCTCCGTCGGAGGCAATCCATCCGTCGGCGGTGAAATGCACCGGCTCCATCAGCGTCTGGCGCCCCAGGTTGTAGAACCCATTTTCGTATGCGTGATAGACACAGTACCATTGTCCCTCAGGGGTGTCGACGAGGGAGCCATGGCCACGCGACCACCAGCGGTCGCTGTTGTTATAGGTGTGAATCAATGGATTAGAAGGCATGTTCTCCCACGGACCGTCGATGGATTTCGAGCGTGCCACCACCACCATGTGGCTGGTAGGAGGACCGGCGGTGCCACCCTCCGCACTGATGTAGTAGTAATAGCCACCTATATGATACAACTTGGGGCCTTCCAGGCAGAAGCCTTCGGTAATCCATTCCTCGGGATATTGCCATCCATCATAGAAATGGACTTTTGAGTCGGCAACCACGCTTAGGCAGTCGTCGGAGAGTGTCCAGCGGTTTCCGCCGCTCATGACCAGATAACATCTCCCGTCATCACCTTCGATGAAGCAGGGGTCGATGTCGCCGATGTTGAGGTCAATGGGGTCACTCCACGGACCGTATGGGGAATTCGCCCATACCACGCAGTTGGTGCGGCGTTCACCATGGACGGTGAAATAGATGTAGTATCTGCCTTTGTGTTTCTTGATGTCAGGAGCCCAGATGCTCCCCAGGTAGGTCTTCAGTGCATAGCTGACAGGTTCCCAGTTGACCAGGTCGCGGGAGTGATACACCACCAGACCGGGCACATAGTCGAATGCCGAGTTGGTCAGGTAGTAGTCTTTGCCGTCGCGGAGAATGGTGGGGTCGGGGAAGTCACCCCCGAGGATAGGATTGGTGTATGTGCCTTGTGCGCTTATGGCTGTGGGCACGAGAAGCAATAGGGAAAGGAAAAGCAGTTTGATGAGTCTCATTTTTTTATTTGTTTTAGGTAGGTTTTTCTTTATTTCATGCGCTTGGTATCGCGCATTCATGCTGCAAATATACGAAAAATCCCCCATATAGCGTTAATACGGAGGAGTTTTTGAGCAGGGTTTAGGATATGATGAAAGAGGATGCTGATAATAAGAATCTGTCCATCGTGGCCAGATTTTTTTTGCCTGCAAATTTCGTGCCGTTTATGTGATGCATTGAAAATCAGTTACTTATGTTAGGTGATAGATAAATGGCTTTTTTTTGCTCTCTAATAATGTACCTTTACCAGTTCAAGTTAATTCGTGTAATATTTTTTAAAATGCAAGTCTATGAAATATCTAAAATGGTTATTCATCCTCATCAAGGCAGCCGTCCTTCGCAAAGCCACCTACACTTATCCCAAGCACATGACTATAACAAAAGTGATTTCTTAAATGGAGGATAGTCGGACAGACCATTTTATACATCAAACATGGGTGTTCATACACTGTGCTTGTTTTTATTTGGAATCATTGGTATTACAAACTAACTTTGCAGCATAAATAATTGTTCTAAACAAAATATCTTATGAAAAAAATTAAAATTATTTTTGGAATCCTTGTTATTGTGTTGCTGGTCTTTGGCTTCAAATACTGCTCGGGTCAGACATCAACAGAGAAATTGAAGGAGGGCGACCTTATCTTCCACACGTCAAAGTCTGATCAGTCGCCCGCCATCCAGTATGCCACGATGTCGGTGCTGAGTCACTGCGGCATCATCATCGAGAAGTCCAATGGCCTGTATGTGCTGGAAGCATCTAAAAAACTGAAACTGACTCCTCTGCAGGAATTCATCGACAGGGGCAAAGGTAAGCAATGGTGGGCGAAACGCGTCATCGATCAACCTGTCAAGGTGAAGTATAATCACCTGCTCGGCCGTCGCTACGACACCTCGTTCAAGCCTGACAACAACCTGTATTATTGTTCGGAACTAATACACCACATCTACAAGACACAGTTTAATATAGTGTTGTGCAAATACAGGAAGGTCTCTGACTATCATCTGATAGGACTGAAGGATATGCTCAAGAAGAGAGGCATTAACCTCAATCAAGAGGTTGTGGCTCCGATAGACATCTATAATTCAAAACAAGCACATAACATTTGATTATCTACTTATGAACGTTCTGATTGTTCTCAATTTCCTCACCGCCATTGTGGCGTTAGTCGTACTATGCTGGAAACGGCATTTCCTTTTTGCCTTGGTCGCACTCTTTTGCACCATCCTTTATGGTTATGGAATATGGCGCGCAGGCATTCATGTAGACGAGGAGCTATGCCAATTGCTGAAAGACGAAGAAAAATATGGCCGGGACATTGCTTATCCTGCTGCCGTGGGTGGTTGGTTGGCACTCATGCTGTCAAACGTGTGTCTGGCACTTTATCCCTGGCTGAAACGGTGGGCTGTGGTGATATGGATGCTGATGATTGCTGGTGTAGGAGTGGCTGTCAACCTATTCTCACCATTGAATAATATAGAGGGGTTGTATGCCGTATGCTGTGCCATCATGTGCGAAATAGTCGTTATGACAGGGCAAACATACGTGACCATCTGTACTTTGGAGAATATTTATCTTCATTCACTTCTTCCTACTGTTTTCGCCTTGCCGGCTCTTTGTGTCAGTGTCCGTTCATTAAGAAAAGCGCAACCACACCATTATTTGCCGCTCCTCCTCTCTGGTGCATGGTTTGTGCTGAATCTCTTCATGACAGTTGTCGTATGGTTGCATTACATCCATCTCCCTCTGAAAGAGGCGTGTAGTCTATGTGTTAGTGAATTAAAAGCCATTTCAGGACCTACCTGGTATGGCTATGTCACCGCCAACATCTTGATATTCGTCGTTGCCTTTCTGGTTGACATCATTATCAGTTGGCTGTTGTATCGATATGCAAAACACCATCTTCAACGACAAGAAAGACAATCGTAAATGTGAAAAATAAGTAGGTGGTCAAAATTTCGAGGATGCCTCTTATTTTTTTACCGAAATTCCCAATTTCAGTCATAACTATGATTGAAATTGGGAATTTCGGATTTCGCCTCTTGTTATTGGATTGCTTTTCCTGACCCCCAGGCATCGCCGACCTTTTCCCCCACAACACGGTAGGTGTTCTTGGAAGAGTCGAAGATGACGGGTTGCAGTTTGCCGAGGTCGATGTTGCCCTCCTCATCGAGGATGCTCTCATCGGCACTCATGTTGACAATCTCACCCACAACGCGTGCACCGCCATTGCCGTCCTCATCGAAGGTCACCACCTTGCATTCCAATGCCATCTTGTATTCATTGATGATGGGAGCGTCGACGTTCGGACTCGGAGTGATGGTGAAGCCAGCCTTGGCCACCTTATCGGGTACGTCGTTGCCTGACACGATGCCGAAGTAGTCGCTCTGCACGATGTCGTCCTTGGTGGCAAAGCTGATGGTGAACGCCTTTTTCAGTCGGATGTTGTCGGTAGTTTTGTGGGCAGAGAGTTCGAAGGTGATGTGCTTCGGCCCACACTGGCCGCCCCAGGCCGCCATCATCACGTCGGGGTTTTTGTCGGCATCCCATGTGGCAATCATGATGGCAGGCAGCGGTGTGATGATGGCTTTGTCGCTGAAGTTCTTGCGCCCTTCCACCGCTTTCACTTCCACCTTTTCCGAAGTGGGGTTCTCGTTGTTCTCGTTCTTTTGCTCTTTGTTTCCACAGGCAGTCATGAGCATTGCGCCTGTCAGCATGAGTGCTGAAATGGTCATGCAGTGTTTCATTTTTTGTTTGATGTATGGTGATTTTGGATTGATTTGCTTGTTGATGCTATCATCTACCGTCCGTGTGCCGTGCTGACGGCAGCATGGATGTTGGCGGTGATATCAAGAGGGGAGGGCACGGAGCAGTCGGCTCCAATCATGAGATGGCCACGAGGACCATTCGCAATAATCTGCCGGGTCATCTCTGCTATTTTCTCCGGTGAAGCCTTTCCGATGTCCGTCTTGCGGTTGAATCCGCCAAGTACGGGCCGTCCGAACAGTTTGTAGGTTTCGTTCAGGGAAAGTGGTTTGCCGTCGATGGTCAGTGGCACATTGACGATTTTTCCCGGATAATCGAGATAGCGGGTCAGGTCATCCATGGCACCCTCCCAGTCGCAGATGTGGAGGATGGTCAGTTTGGTGTCTTTGTTGGCCT